>NZ_JAMYMJ010000044.1:0-50445 GCF_040318435.1 Mesorhizobium sp. M1143
GCTCACCGGCCCCGGCCCCCCCCCGGGTCAACCCCCGCCCCGGCGCCCCCCGCCGCACCCGCGCCGTTGGGGGGGCGGGTGGCCCGCCGGGCGGGGTGGGGGTGGTGCACCGCTACCCCCACCCCGTTTCGCGCCATCCGCTTCGCGAATGTCGCGAACCGACCCTCCCCACAAGGGGGAGGGTGAAGGAGCGCCCCATGCCGCCTCGACTGCAGCCAGTGCCTCAGCCGGCAAATCCTTTGAGAAGTCCAGATACTCATCCAGCCCCAGCCCACCATCGCTCCGCTCCAACGCGTCCAGCAGCGCACGCGGCGTTTCTGGAATCCCGTCAACGCGATAGCCCTGCTCCTTCAGGTCATGCAGCATGGCCAACACGCTGGACGGCACATCCAGGCCCACGGCATAGCCAGTGCGGCCGGGCGCACTCGGATAATCCGGAATGAGGATCGCCAACTTACGCGTCGCGCGGGGCGTCTGCTGCAACCGTGTGAACGCCGCTAGCCTGTCCGCCACTTGCGCCACGCGATCCGGTTCCGGCCGGTTGGCGAAGGCGCGGTGGCCGAGCGCCGGGTCGGTCTCGCTCTCGCCCTTGAAGGAAATTGCGCCGGCGAGGATGCGGCCGTCGAGTTCGGGCAGCACGACATGCATGGCGAGGTCGGCGGGCGCCAGGCCGCGCTGGTTGTTGTCCCAGACGTCGCGGCGGGTGGTGGCGACGATGACCTGGAAGACAGGCACGCCGGCGCGGTCGAAGAGCGTTTCGACGCCGGGTTCGGCGCCGGAAGCGAAGGCGGTTGCGGTGATGATGGCGGTGGGCTTGAGCGTGGCCAGCGCGGTTCCGACGAAGGCCAGGGAGGTCGGGTCTTTGAGGCTGGAGACGAAGATCGGGATCGGTCTCATGCCGCGCTGGCGGAGTGCATCAAAGAGGGCATCGATTGGCGCGACATCGGCGGCCAGCAGCATCGAGCGGTAGAAGAGGATGGGGACGATGGGGTTATCAGCGTGGAGTTCTGTCACACCCCCCTCTGTCCTGCCGGACATCTCCCCCTCAAGGGGGGAGATTGAGCTGTCGTCAACGGTTTCGCCAATCTTAGATGACCCAGACAGCTTCCTGTTCAACGGGGCCGAAGAGGAGCCGGCTTTGGTGACGGCTGATCTCCCCCCTTGAGGGGGAGATGTCCGGCAGGACAGAGGGGGGTGTGACGGAACGCCGACATCGGCAAATTCGACCACGCCGCAGCAAGGCTCATAAAACCCGGCTTTCGGCACGCTGACCGGCTCAGCCGCCGCCGCATCCTGCCCAGCCAACCCCGCCAGCCGCTGCATCAGCGCTACCATATTCTCCGGCCCGCCCTCGCGGAAATAGCCCAGCAGGCCGTCCAACTCCGCGCGGGGCAGCGTCGAGGCTTCGATCAGCCTGAGGTCCTCGTCATGGCTTTCACCAGGCAGCAGCGCCAGCTTGATGCCACGTTCGCGAGCAGTCACCGCGAGTTGGTCGCAGCCATAGCGCCACCAGTCGTAGCCGCCGAGGATGCGCACCAAAATCACCTTGGCGTGGCGGGCGACGCTGTCGATCCAGAGGTCCACGGACATGGGATGGCGCAGGTCGCGCAGCGCCGCCAGCCGCATCGACGGCAGGCGGACGGCATCGGCCTTCCAGGCCGCCGCGAGGCCGGCGAGGTCGCTGTCGGTGAAGGACAGCGCCACGATATCCGCCGGCGTCTGCCGGAGATCAACTGGCTCGGCGAGATCGTCGAGCGAGGCGGAGGTCGTGGCGAGTATATGCATCGCGGCTCGTGCCTGAGATCAACCGGCGAGTATACGCTCGATCGCCGGACGGTTCAGCCCCTTCAGGCCAATGACGACGAGACGCGAGCGGCGATCGTCCTCGGCCGTCCAGGCGCGGTCATAGTAATGGTTGACGCGTGGGCCGACGGCCTGCAGCAAAAGCCGCATCGGCTTGCCGCCGACATCGACGAAGCCTTTTACACGCAACACGTTTTCCTGTTCGGCGGCGGTGGCGACGCGCTTGGCCAGGTCGTCGGGATTGGCGATCGAGGGGATGTCGACGATGAAGGTGTCGAAATCGTCATGCTCATGATCGAAAGCGCCGTCGTGATGCGACTTGCGGTTCTCGATGTCGTCTTCGACGGCGAGACCGAGGCCAAGCAGCACCGACGGGTCGACCTTGCCATGCGCAGTCGGCACGATTTTTACCGCGCGAGCGGAATGCTCATTGATGATGGCGTTGGCGCGGGCCGAACCGGCTGAATCCATCAAATCGCTTTTCGACAGGATGATCAGGTCGGCGCAGGCGATCTGGTCCTCGAAGACTTCTTCGACCGGATCGTCGTGGTCGAGCGTTTCGTCCTGAGCGCGCTGTGCCTGCAACGCGTCCATGTCGTTGGCGACGCGGCCTCCGGCCAGCGCCGGGCCGTCGACCACGGCGATGACGCCATCGACGGTCACCCGGCTCTTCACGCTTGGCCACTGGAACGCCTGGACCAGCGGCTTGGGCAGAGCGAGGCCCGAGGTCTCGATCAGGATGTGGTCGACCCTCGGTGTCAGCGCGAGGATCTTGTCGAGGGCGGGCACGAAATCGTCGGCGACTGTACAGCAGATGCAGCCATTGGCCAGTTCGACGATGTTTTCCTCGGGGCAGGTGTCGATGCCGCAGCCTTTCAGGATTTCCCCGTCGATGCCGATGTCGCCGAACTCGTTGACGATGATGGCGATGCGCTTGCCGCCGGCATTTTCCAGGAGATGGCGGACCAGCGTCGTCTTGCCGGCGCCGAGGAAGCCTGTAACGACAGTGCAGGGAACACGGGAGAGGTTGGCGGCCGGGTTTGAAGCGTTCATCGTCAGTCCTTCAGCATGTCGAGGGGTGGGATGCGGGCAACGAGGCCGCGCTTGAGGCTATCGGGCCGGCCGCGCCACGGGATGAGGCCGTCGGCCGAAGTCGCGAAGAGCTTTGCGCCGGTAACGAGGTCGGCGCCGCTGGTTGCGGTCAGATCGCCGAAGACA
Source organism: Mesorhizobium sp. M1143 (assembly GCF_040318435.1). Lineage (NCBI taxonomy): Bacteria > Pseudomonadati > Pseudomonadota > Alphaproteobacteria > Hyphomicrobiales > Phyllobacteriaceae > Mesorhizobium > Mesorhizobium sp. M1143. The sequence continues at coordinate 3,022 of NZ_JAMYMJ010000044.1, forward strand.
TAGCTCCAGCAGCCATCGCGCAGGATCGCGGCGCTGAGGCGGCGCTTGCAATTGCCGAGACATTCGGCGGTGCGGACCCGGATATCGCCGGCAGCGGCGCGGCGTGTGTCCTCAGCCAGCAATTCGCCGGCGCGCGGATGGGCGTCGGAACCGGTCTCATCGCGGCAGGAGGCGCAGACGATGACGGTCACGCCGGTCAGGGCGTCGTTGTCCCCGGACGCAATGTCCGCTGTGCCAGCCGAAAAACTGCTGTTCTGGTCCAAAAACCGTGCTCCTTGCCCGGAAACCCGCCAGGCGATCGGATACTTTGTCTCAGACGGCAGGTCTCCTGGCTCGCGGGTCGTCGCCTTGGTTAGCCGCCTTCCCGGTGTTACCCAGTGGCTTTCGGCCTTGGCTCGTCGCTTACAGTTGCGGGGACAGCCGCGGATTTGGGACCGAAATCCCGCACCGCATTCCCTCTTGGCCCTTGCCGTTGCGGGCAGGGGACCGTCTGCAGCGGATTTAGGCTTTTGCGGGCGGCGGTGTCAACGCACGGCTACGACATGGCGATGTCGGCAGGGGCTGTCATGTCCCGGCTTCCGGCAGTGCCAGGATGACCTGTCGGATAGCTTGATAGCCATCGCTATAGTCCCAGTCATGACCGACAGCCAGATTCTGTCCCTCATGCCAAACCGCGTTGTCCAGAAGGACTTCGGCACTAATCAGCGTGCCCTTCAAGCCTGCCAGAAAGGTCCGGACAAAATGGCTTCCGGGGGGTACCGAAGCTGTGAACAGCTTTTCCAGCTTGGCATAGAATGCTGGATAGCCTGGTGTCAGCGAGCATAGCTCGGTTGTGGCCTGAGAAATGACCGGGCCGCTATAGATTTTCCAGCGGGCATCTTTTCGCCAGATCTTCCAACTGGCGCTGCTTCGCTGCCAAAGCTCTATTTCGGCCTGCATGTTCTCGCAGACGTGATCGGCCAGTCCCTCAATGGCCACATGGAAAACACCACGGAGAAACTTTTCAAACGCCTGGTTCAGTTCCTGTTCGCGCGTGTCGCCGAAGCCAGCAAAGGATTCAATGACCGGCTGAACATCAAGCAGCGGAGAAAAAATGTAGATTTCCAGGACCAGCCGGTCAGAACTCGTCTCGAACACCTCAGCCTCAAACCGAAGCTGCTTCGATTGGAGCATGACGTCCCTATCTCTGCGGACTGCATCTATTCCATGCGCAATGAGGGCGCCATGGATCATGTCGAGCACTTTGTCCGATGCCATTGCACAACCTACGAGGCTTATTGAGGCGTTTATGACAGACGCTGCAAGGGTTGGCCATCTCTCTCGCTAGCCAATGCCGGCCCCAGATTGCCGGCCGGCGTCACTTCGATGCGCTCAAGGCCAAGCCAGCCCTGCATCTCCTTTAGTTCCTCGAAAAGCTGTGCGGTGGTCTCAGGCGGTGCGCCTGCTTCGGCATAGGCGGCGTGGACGCGTAAGACACTCGCAGGCCGGTCGGCCTTGAGGTCGACGCGGGCGACGATCTTGTCGCCGAGCAAGAAAGGCAGCACGTAATAGCCATATTGCCGCTTGTCGGCCGGGGTGTAGATCTCGATGCGGTAGCGGAAATCGAAGAGACGCTCGGTGCGCGCGCGCTCGAAGACCACCGGATCGAAGGGGGCCAGCAAGGCGCGGGCCTTGATCTTTCGCGGCAGGCGGGCGTCCCTATAGAGGTAAGCCGGCTTGTCCCAGCCTTCGACGTTTACCGGCAGCAACTCGCCCATCTCGACCAGTTCCTCCAACCGGCCCTTCATGTCGGCCGGCGACAAGCGGAAATAATCGCGCAGGTCACCCGACGTCGCGATGCCGTGGGCGCGGGCGGAAATGCGCAGCAATTCGCGGTGCGCGTCCTCGGCCGCCGGCACCGGCAGGTCGAGGATCGCCTGCGGCAGCACGCGCTCGGGCAGGTCGTAGAAGCGCTCGAAGCCGCGGCGGTGGGCCGTGGTGATGCGGCCCGCCCAGAACAGCCATTCGAAGGCATGCTTGGCATGGCTCCAACCCCACCAGCCGCCCGAACCCTTCTGGCCTTCGAGCGCAGAGGCGGCGATCGGGCCGCGCTCGGCGACTGCGCGGTAGATCTCTTCGATATAGGCGGCGTGTTCGCGGCCCCATTTGGCCAGCCCCAGATACATTTCGTCGCCCTGCTCGGCCCGCTGCATGCGCCAGCGCATCAACGGGTAGATCTCGACCGGCAGGAACGAGGCCTCATGCGCCCAGTACTCGAACACGGTGCGCTTGCGGGTGATTGCGGCATTGTCGAGCAGGGTGAGCGGGTAGGGGCCAAGGCGCGAATAGAGCGGCATATAGTGGGCGCGCACCACGGCGCTGACGGAATCGATCTGCAGCAGGCCGGTGCGCGACAGCACGCGGGCGAGGTGGCGGCGATCGGGCGTGCCGACCGGGCGGGGATCGAGAAATCCTTGCGCGGCGAGCGCGATGCGCCTGGCCGTCGGGAGTGAGATTTTGTCCTTCGTCAAAGTGTCTTGCCTCGAACCATTTTCCCGACTTTAGCCGGCGATTCCGGTCATGCTAGCAGGCAAATGGCGGGAGATGTGTCAGGAGACAAAAGTGGAGTGAAAGATGAAGGAAATCAAACAGGAGGAGATCGGACCAGTTTTTCCCGGCCTGCCGTCCAGCACTGTCTTTTGAACAAGGTTTGACTTGCTTCGCTGAAAGCCGTGCGCTAACCCTCGCCGCGTTGCAGCAAAGGCACCTAAAACGGTTCAGCGGTTAAACTGTCGCGCTTCCGCATTAGGGTTGGTTGCTGTAATCAAAGTGGATTGGCCGCCAACGGAAAGCCGAGCATGAACGTACTCCTCAGTTCATACCTGCCCATCGTCCTCTTCATCGCCGTGGCCGCGGTTGTAGGCCTGGCGCTTATCATCGCGCCGTTCCTGGTGGCTTATCGCAATCCCGATCCGGAGAAGCTTTCCGCCTACGAGTGCGGGTTCAACTCGTTCGACGATGCCCGGATGAAATTCGACATCCGCTTCTACCTGGTGTCGATCCTGTTCATCATCTTCGATCTGGAAGTGGCCTTCCTGTTTCCGTGGGCGGTGTCGTTCTCGAAGATCGGCATGCTCGGTTTCTGGTCGATGATGGTGTTTTTGGCGGTGCTGACCATCGGCTTTGCCTATGAGTGGAAAAAAGGAGCGCTGGAATGGGATTGAACGACAGTTCCGGAACGCTCGTCGCGCCGAAGCCCAAAGGCCTGATCGACCCCAATACCGGACGTCCGGTCGGTTCCGACGATCCGTTCTTCCTCGAGATCAACAATGAACTGGCCGACAAGGGTTTTCTGGTCACCTCGACCGAGGCGCTGATCACCTGGGCACGCAGCGGCTCGCTGATGTTCATGACCTTCGGTCTCGCCTGCTGCGCCGTCGAGATGATCCACACCTCGATGCCGCGCTATGATTCTGAAAGGTTTGGCGTGGCTCCTCGCGCGTCGCCGCGCCAGTCCGACATCATGATCGTGGCGGGAACGCTGACCAACAAGATGGCCCCGGCTTTGCGCAAGGTCTACGACCAGATGCCGGAGCCGCGCTACGTCATCTCGATGGGCTCCTGCGCCAATGGCGGCGGCTACTATCACTATTCCTATTCGGTGGTGCGCGGCTGCGACCGCATCGTGCCGGTCGACATCTATGTCCCCGGCTGCCCGCCGAGCGCCGAAGCGCTGCTCTATGGCATTCTTCTCCTGCAGAAGAAAATCCGCCGCACCGGCACGATCGAACGGTAGTCATATGGATGAGGCTCAAATTATCTACGGCAACTCTGAGCCTTGGCTGGGTTTGACGTTCAAGACGTTGGAGCCGCGATTCGAGGAAACCGCCTCTGGTTCGAGGTTTTTTTCTTCCACGCTTTCGACAGAGACAAAATTTGGCAATGCCGGCGTTGGTATCGACATCATGTTGAATGATTGGGAGTCCGAGCCGACAAGCGATCCACGAATAGTCTTCTATCATGGCGACGTGAGACTGCGTTCGCTTGGTGACCGAACCAAGAACCTGATTGCAGAAATGTCGGCTAGGGTTTCCTCCGCCTCGTCAGGCCAGATGGCAGCCACAGAAAAGTTGTTCCTGGAGTGCGTTGCCCTAAATGGTGACCCCGCAAATCTGGAAACCCGCCAGTTTGTCGGAAAGGTGTTTTTTGACGAGCCGGGCGGCGACAATGAATGTCAAGTTTTTTTGACCGTTGACGTCGCCAGGCAGAGCGCTTGGTTTGGCGAGAAAGACGCGGAAGACTCGCCCAAGGTCTTGGGCTGGTTGGCGAGGTTGTCATGAGCGCATCCCTGAGTGAACTGTCGACCTATCTCGGCGAAAAGCTGTCCGGCCGCGTCAAGGACGCGGTACTGGCCTATGGCGAACTCGGCATTTCCGTCGAGCCGGGCGACCTGATCGACGTGGTGACCTTCCTGCGCGACGATCAGCGCTGCCAATTCATCTCGATCATCGATGTCTGTGGCGCCGACTATCCGTCGCGCGTCAAGCGCTTCGATGTCGTCTACCACTTGCTGTCGCCGAAGCAGAATTTGCGCATCCGCATCAAGGTGCAGGCCGACGAAGAGACGCTGGTGCCGTCGCTCACCGCTGTCTACCCCGGCGCCGACTGGTATGAGCGCGAAGCCTACGATCTCTATGGCGTGCTGTTCTCCGGCCATCCGGACCTGCGCCGCATCCTCACGGATTACGGCTTCGAGGGCCATCCCCTGCGCAAGGACTTCCCGCTGACAGGTTTCGTCGAGGTGCGCTACGACGACGAAGCCAAGCGCGTGATCTACGAGCCGGTGGAATTGAAGCAGGAATTCAGGAACTTCGATTTTCTCTCGCCATGGGAAGGGACGGACTACGTCCTGCCGGGCGATGAGAAGGCGAAACAGTAGGGGCGGCGGCGTGGCGATGATCCGCGTAGCGCTACTAAGCCTGTTTTGCTGTGCCGGCTTGCAGAATGCTTTTGCGAAAGACTGCAAAGTAGCTGGAGTGGATTGCTATTCGGCGGCGCGAGCTGCCGTGGCGAACGACACGGTGAAGAACTGCCCGACGATATTTCGTATCAAGCCTGCGATGCAGATTGAATTGGACCAGATTTTGAACGCCTTGCGCGATGCTGGAGAGCTGGCCGATCTCCAGCCTTCCAACGAGACCATTGAGCAATGCGAGCAGAGAGCAAAAGAATATGTGGCCGGGCCGCAGACGGTCCGCTTCATGGAACTGACGCCGTCAGCCAAGGAAAGGCTTGGAATCTAGCATGACCGAGCACTCCGTCCGCAACTTCAACATCAACTTCGGCCCGCAGCATCCTGCGGCACATGGCGTTTTGCGCCTTGTGCTAGAGCTCGACGGCGAAGTGGTCGACCGCGTCGATCCGCATATCGGCCTGCTCCATCGCGGCACCGAAAAGCTGATCGAGCACAAGACTTATCTCCAGGCGGTGCCCTATCTCGACCGGCTAGACTATTGCGCGCCGATGAACCAGGAGCATGCCTTCGCGCTCGCCACCGAGCGGTTGCTCGGCATCGAAGTGCCGAAGCGCGGCCAGTTGATCCGCGTGCTCTATTCCGAGCTCAGCCGCATCATGTCGCACATCCTCAATGTGACGACGCAGGCGCTGGATATCGGCGCTCTGACGCCGCCGCTGTGGGGTTTCGTCGAACGCGAAAAGCTGATGGTGTTTTATGAGCGCGCTTCCGGTTCGCGCATGCATGCCGCCTATTTCCGTCCGGGCGGTGTGCACCAGGATCTGCCGGCGAAGCTGGTCGAGGACATCGGCAAGTGGATCGACCCGTTCCTGAAGTCGCTTGACGACCTCGACAAGCTGCTTACCGGCAACCGCATCTTCAAGCAACGCAATGTCGATATCGGTATCGTGTCGCTTGCCGACGCCTGGGCCTGGGGTTTTTCCGGCGTCATGGTGCGCGGCTCGGGTGCTGCCTGGGATTTGCGCAAGTCGCAGCCCTATGAATGCTATTCCGAGATGGATTTCGACATCCCGATCGGCAAGAACGGCGACTGCTACGACCGTTATCTCGTGCGCATGGAAGAAATGCGCCAGTCGGCCAAGATCATGCGTCAGTGCGTCGACCTTCTGCTCGGCAAGGAGAGCACCGGGCCGGTGTCGAACCTCGACGGCAAGGTGGTGCCGCCCAAGCGCCAGGCGATGAAGCGCTCGATGGAAGCGCTGATCCATCATTTCAAGCTCTATACTGAGGGTTACCGCGTGCCGGCCGGCGAGGTCTATGCCGCGGTCGAGGCGCCGAAGGGCGAGTTCGGCGTCTATCTCGTCTCCGACGGCACCAACAAGCCCTACCGCTGCAAGCTGCGCGCGCCCGGCTTCGCGCATCTGCAAGCCATGGATTTCCTCTGCCGTGGCCACATGCTGGCCGACGTCACTGCCGTCCTGGGTTCCCTCGACATCGTGTTTGGTGAGGTCGATCGCTAAATGTCAGTCCGCCGTCTCGCAGAAGCAAGCGTCCAGCCAGCCACCTTCGCCTTCAACCGGGCGAATGCGGCGGTTGCGAAGCAATGGATCAAGAAATATCCGAAGGGCCGCGAGCAGTCGGCGATCATTCCCTTGCTGATGATTGCGCAGGAGCAGGAAGGCTGGGTCACCAAGGCGGCGATCGAGACGATTTCGGACATGCTCGGCATGCCGCGCATTCGCGGGCTCGAAGTCGCGACCTTCTACACGCAGTACCAGCTCAATCCGGTCGGCACGCGCGCGCATATCCAGGTCTGCGGCACCACGCCCTGCATGCTGCGCGGCTCGGAAGCGCTGATGGATGTGTGCCGCTCGAAAATCCATCACGACCAGTTCCACACCAACGACAAGGGCACGCTGTCGTGGGAGGAGGTCGAATGCCTCGGCGCCTGCGTCAACGCGCCGATGGTGATGGTCTTCAAGGACACGTTCGAGGATCTGACGCCCGAGCGGCTGGCCGAAATCATCGATCTTTATGATGCAGGCAAGGGCGCCTCGGTTCCCACGGGACCGCAAAATGGCAGAACCGGCTCGGAGCCGGCGCCTGGCCTGACGACGCTGAAGAGCGAAAAGGCGATCCTCAAAGCGACGCGCGACAAGGAAGCCAGGGCGGCGAGCAAGGCTGCCCACACGGCGCCCGACGCGATCATTGCAGCGCCTGTTCCGGCTCCTGCCGCTCCTGCAGCGGCCGCCCCGGTCGCGCCATCCAACGCCGGCAAACCGAAAACCGATGCGCCGGAAACCAGCTCGGCGTTGAAGTCGCCCTCCAGGGCCAAGGTTGCACCGGCGGCGGAAAAAGCGGCGAGCGTCCCGGCGCCCCTGCATTCGGCCGCCAACGCCAACACCGCGGCGCCTGAAGTCGAGAAGGTCGCCAAGCAGCGTAATGGCCCGAAGACCACCTCCACGCCGGCAGCTGCCTTCATCGCTCCGGAATTCAAGGCGCCAGCGGCCAACGCCTCGGTGGCCCCGACCGTCAAGGCGCCGACAGCCAGACCCGCAAAGCCGTCGCTCGAGGACAAGAACCGTCCGGCCGGAATCGACAGGCCGGCTGCGGTCGACGATCTCAAGCTGATCTCGGGCATTGGCCCGAAGATCGAGGGCATCCTTCATTCGCTTGGCATCTTCACCTTCACACAGGTCGCATCCTGGAATAAGGCCGAGCGCGACTGGGTGGATGGATATCTCGCTTTCCAGGGCCGCATCGAGCGCGACGACTGGGGCAAGCAGGCCAAGGCGCTCGCCAAGGGCGGCGTCGCCGAATACATCCGCGTCTTCGGCAAGGAGCCACGTTGATGGCTGAAGCGCAAAGCACCGGATCTTTGCTGTCGCTGCGCAGCATTGTCATCGGCGTTGTCTGCATCGCTGCTGCCAACATCCTTCTGGAGGGGCTTCGGCGCCTCGTCGAATTGCCGTTTTCGGATACCCTGGAATCGATGGCCGCGACCGGCATAGGCGTGCTGGTGTGGGTCTCGATCGTCTTGCGGGGAAAGAGGTAAGTCATGCTGGCTGACAAAGACCGCATCTTCAACAACATCTACGGGCTCTTCGACAAGTCACTGGCCGGCGCGATGGCGCGCGGCGCCTGGGACAACACGCCCGGCATCATCGCCAAGGGGCGAGAGTGGATCGTCAATGAGATGAAGGCGTCCGGCCTGCGCGGCCGTGGCGGCGCCGGCTTCCCGACCGGGCTGAAATGGTCGTTCATGCCCAAGCAGAGCGATGGAAGGCCGAGTTATCTCGTTGTCAACGCCGACGAGTCCGAGCCCGGCACGTGCAAGGACCGCGATATCCTGCGCAACGATCCGCACACCCTGGTCGAGGGCTCGTTCATCGCCGGCTTCGCCATGGGCGCGGTCGCCGCCTACATCTATGTGCGCGGCGAGTTCATCCGTGAGCGCGAGGCGCTGCAGCGCGCCATCGACGAGGCCTACGAGGCCAGGCTGATCGGCAAGAACAACACGTCCGGATACGATTTCGACATCTACATGCATCACGGCGCCGGCGCCTATATATGTGGCGAGGAAACAGCACTTCTGGAAAGCCTCGAAGGCAAGAAGGGCCAGCCCCGGCTGAAGCCGCCATTCCCGGCCAATGTCGGCTTGTACGGTTGTCCGACAACCGTGAACAATGTCGAGTCGATTGCGGTGGCGCCGACCATTTTGCGCCGTGGCGCCGCCTGGTTCTCGTCCTTTGGCCGGCCCAACAATGTCGGCACCAAGCTGTTTTGCATCTCGGGTCACGTCAACAATCCGTGCACCGTCGAAGAGGCGATGTCGATCCCGTTCCGCGAGCTGATCGAAACCCATTGCGGCGGCATTCGCGGCGGCTGGGACAATCTCCTGGCGGTCATTCCGGGCGGCGCTTCGGTGCCGCTGGTGCCGGCCGAGCAGATCATCGATGCGCCGATGGATTTCGATGCTTTGCGCGACCTGAAATCCGGCCTCGGCACGGCGGCTGTCATCGTCATGGACAAGTCGACCGATATCGTGAAGGCGATCGCCAGGCTGTCCTATTTTTACAAGCATGAGAGCTGCGGCCAGTGCACACCGTGCCGCGAAGGCACCGGCTGGATGTGGCGGGTGATGGAGCGGCTGGTGCGCGGCGAGGCGCAGAAGCGCGAGATCGACATGCTGCTCGACGTCACCAAGCAGGTGGAGGGCCATACGATCTGTGCGCTGGGCGACGCCGCGGCATGGCCGATCCAGGGCCTGATGCGGCATTTCCGCGGCGAGGTGGAGCGGCGCATCGACGAGTTTTCGCGCAACGCGCACCGGGCCGAACCGGTGATGGTGGCGGCTGAGTAGATTTGAAATACGGGCGCAAGCCCGGGACTGACACAGCGGGGCGGGGCAAGCGAAGAAACGACCAGGAGATGTCTATGGCGCCGTATTCGAACCCTTTGATGCCCAATTTGGACCAGCTTGAAAAGATGAACCAGGATTTGACCAGGATGATGCCGAAGGAGATGGCCAGCGCCGTCAACCTTCTCGCGCATCCTGTCGCGGGTGCCGCCGCGATGTCGGCGCTGGGCTTCGGCCTTGCCAACCATGCATTTGGCGTGTGGCTCGGCGCCTTGTCGGGTGCTGCCGAGGCATCGCAGCGGATTTTCCAGCCGATCATCGACGATTTCGAGCAGCGCACCCAAGAGTTCTCCGAGACCGCGCCGGCCACCAAGGCGCGCGCGGCGACCAGAACCCTGATCGCCGAGGCGCAGACTTTTGCCCAGGATGTGACCGATATTGCCGCTCGCACCGTCGATGCCGAGCCGGAGAAGACCGAGGCCGTCGCCGAAGGCGCGACGATCGGATTGATGCCGGAGGATTTCAGACAGCCCAAGGCCGTGGCTCGTCCGGCCAAGCCGTCGGATCTCAAGGCGATCACCGGCGTTGGGCCGAAGCTGGAAAAGGTGCTGAACGGCCTCGGCATCTGGACCTTTGCCCAGATCGCCGCCTGGGCGCCAGAAGAGATCGCCTGGGTCGAGGACTACCTGTCGCTCACCGGCCGTATCGGCCGCGACGAGTGGACCCGCCAGGCCGCGGCGCTGACGCTGGCCGCCAAGGCGAAGAAGTAGGGGTGGCAGGCATGGAGATCCACGACAGGAGCGATGTTCTCGATGTGCGCAATGCCATCGTCAGCAACTCCAGATTTGACGATGTGAACTTGTCGAACACGCAGTTTCACAACGTCGACCTGTCGGCGGCCGTTGTGGAGGACGCGAACCTCTCGGACGCGTTTTTCAGCAATGTGAATATGAGCAATTTGAAGATAGAAAACGCTGAAGTCGCCGGCATGATGATCAATGGCATTAGGCTGAGCGATCTGTTTCAGGCATATGAGACGGCGCAGACCGCCAGGGGCAATTGATGGCAAAGCTCAAGGTCGACGGGAAAGAGATCACTGTACCCGACCACTACACGTTGCTGCAGGCGGCCGAGGACGCCGGCGCGGAAGTGCCGCGCTTCTGCTTCCATGAGCGGCTGTCGATTGCCGGCAATTGCCGCATGTGCCTGATCGAGGTGAAGGGCGGGCCGCCCAAGCCGCAGGCCTCCTGCGCCATGAATGTGCGCGACCTCCGTCCGGGACCCAATGGCGAGGCGCCTGAAATCTTCACCAACACGCCGATGGTCAAGAAGGCCCGCGAAGGCGTGATGGAATTCCTGCTGATCAACCATCCGCTGGATTGCCCGATCTGCGACCAGGGCGGCGAATGCGACCTGCAGGACCAGGCGATGGCCTTCGGCGTCGATTCCTCGCGCTATCACGAGAACAAGCGCGCGGTCGAAGACAAGTATATCGGCCCACTGGTCAAGACGGTGATGAACCGTTGCATCCACTGCACGCGCTGCGTTCGCTTCACCACGGAAGTTGCGGGCATTTCCGAGCTTGGCCTGATCGGCCGCGGCGAGGATGCCGAGATCACCACCTATCTCGAAAGCGCCATGACCTCCGAGCTGCAGGGCAATGTCATCGACCTCTGCCCGGTCGGCGCGCTGACCTCCAAGCCTTTCGCCTTTCAGGCACGGCCGTGGGAGCTGACCAAGACAGAATCCATCGACGTCATGGACGCCGTCGGCTCGGCAATCCGCGTCGACAGCCGTGGCCGCGAGGTGATGCGCATCCTGCCGCGCGTCAATGAAGCGGTGAACGAGGAGTGGATTTCCGACAAGACCCGCTTCATATGGGACGGATTGCGCACGCAGCGCCTCGACCGCCCCTATGTCCGCAAGGACGGAAAGTTGGCGCCGGCCAGCTGGGCCGAAGCGTTCGTTGCGATCAGGGATGCGGTGTCGAATGCTGCGCCCGAGAAAATCGGCGCGATTGCGGGCGATCTTGCCGCCGTCGAGGAAATCTACGCGCTGAAGCAGCTTATGGCTGCGTTGGGCTCGAAGAACACCGATTGCCGCCAGGACGGCGCCGCACTCGATCCCGCGCTCGGCCGCGCCAGCTACATCTTCAACCCCACCATCGAGGGCATCGAGCAGGCCGACGCGGTGCTGATCATCGGCGCCAATCCGCGCTTCGAGGCCTCGGTGCTCAATGCCCGCATCCGCAAGCGCTGGCGGATCGGCAATCTGCCGGTCGGCGTCATCGGCGAGGTCGGCGACACGCGTTACGACTACGAACAGCTCGGCGCCGGCCCGGAGTCGCTGAAAGACCTGGCCGACGGCAACGGGAAGTTCTTCCAGGTGCTGAAGAAGGCGACGCATCCGCTGATCATCGTCGGCCAGGGCGCGCTGTCGCGTGCCGACGGCGCGGCGGTGCTCGGCCAGGCGGCGAAACTCGCCACCGCCGTCAACGCTGCCCGCGCCGACTGGAACGGCTTTGCCGTGCTGCACACTGCGGCCGCGCGCGTCGGCGGTCTCGATGTCGGCTTCGTGCCTGGCAAGGGCGGCAAGAACGTTGCCGGCATGTTGGGGGAGAGCGAGGTTCTGTTCCTGCTCGGCGCCGACGAGGTCGACATGTCCAAGACCGGCGGCGCCTTCGTCGTCTATGTCGGCACGCATGGCGACGCCGGTGCGCACCGCGCCAATGTCATCCTGCCGGGAGCCGCTTACACCGAAAAGTCCGGCACCTATGTCAACACCGAGGGACGCGTGCAGCAGACCAACCGCGCGGGCTTCGCGCCGGGCGACGCGCGCGAAGACTGGGCGATCCTGAGGGCATTGTCCGATGTGCTGGGCAAGAAACTACCCTTCGATTCGCTGCAGCAGTTGCGCGCCAAACTCTATGGCGAATACCCGCATCTCGCCCGCATCGATCATGTCGAAGCCGGCAATGCCGATGACGTCGCTAGGGTGGCGAAGCTCGGCGGGCGGCTGAACAAGGGCACTTTCACCTCGCCGGTCACGGATTTCTATCTGACCAACCCGATTGCGCGGGCCTCCGCCGTCATGGCGGAATGCTCGGCGCTGGCGAAAAACGGCTTCAGGCAGGCGGCAGAGTAGACATGGACACCTTCTTCTCCTTCTACGTGCTGCCGACGCTGATCATCCTTTTAAAGTCGGTCGTGCTGATCGTCGTTTTGCTGATCGGGGTCGCCTATCTGCTTTACGCCGACCGCAAGATCTGGGCGGCGGTGCAATTGCGCCGCGGCCCGAACGTCGTCGGCCCGTGGGGCACGCTGCAGGCTTTCGCCGATCTGCTGAAATTCGTCTTCAAGGAACCGGTCATTCCGTCCGGCGCCAACAAGGGCGTGTTCCTGCTGGCGCCGCTGGTGTCGGCCGTGCTGGCAATCTCAGCCTGGGCGGTCATTCCCGTCAATGCGGGCTGGGGGATCGCCAATGTCAATGTCGGCATCCTCTACGTCTTCGCCATCTCATCGCTCGAGGTCTATGGCGTGATCATGGGCGGCTGGGCGTCCAACTCGAAATACCCGTTCCTCGGCGCGCTGCGCTCGGCGGCGCAGATGGTGTCCTACGAAGTCTCGATCGGCTTCGTCATCGTCACCGTGCTGCTCTGCGTCGGCTCGCTCAACCTGTCGGACATCGTGCTGTCGCAGCAGGACGGTCTGGGCACCAAGCTTGGCCTGCCCAACAGCTTCCTCGACTGGCACTGGCTGGCGCTGTTCCCGATGTTCGTCATTTTCTTCATCTCGGCGCTGGCCGAGACCAACCGCCCGCCCTTCGACCTGGTGGAAGCCGAGTCGGAACTCGTCGCCGGCCATATGGTCGAATACTCCTCGACGCCGTTCCTGTTGTTCTTCCTCGGCGAATATGTCGCCGTGGTGATGATGTGCGCGCTGGCCACCATCCTGTTCCTCGGCGGCTGGCTGCCGCCCTTCGACTTCGCCCCCTTCACCTGGGTGCCCGGCGTGATCTGGTTCGTGCTCAAGATCTGCCTGATGTTCTTCATGTTCTCCATGGTGAAGGCCTTCGTGCCGCGCTACCGATACGACCAGCTGATGCGGCTCGGCTGGAAAGTATTTTTGCCGATCTCGCTGTTCATGGTCGTTGCCACCGCGGCCTTCCTCAAGATCACGGGGTTTGCATGATGTCCGCTTTTGGTCAGGCCGCCAAATCGCTGCTGCTGCAGGATTTCGTCAGCGCCTTTTTCCTGTCGATGCGCCAGTTCTTCGCGCCGAAGGAGACGATCAACTATCCGCACGAAAAGGGGCCGATCAGCCCGCGCTTCCGGGGCGAGCATGCTTTGCGCCGTTACCCCAATGGCGAAGAGCGCTGCATCGCCTGCAAATTGTGCGAAGCGATCTGTCCGGCGCAGGCGATCACCATCGAGGCCGGCCCGCGCCGCAATGACGGCACGCGCCGCACCGTGCGCTACGACATCGACATGGTGAAGTGCATCTATTGCGGCTTCTGCCAGGAAGCCTGCCCGGTCGACGCTATCGTCGAGGGGCCGAATTTCGAGTTCGCGACGGAGACGCGCGAAGAGCTTTACTACGACAAGGACAGGCTGCTGGCGAATGGCGACCGCTGGGAGCGCGAACTGGCGCGCAACATCTCGCTGGACTCGCCCTACCGCTGACATTTGACGCATGGACGGGGCGAGGGGCCTCGTCTAAGGACAACGCAACTTGCCGGCCGGAGGCGGTCGCAGAAATCAAACAGGACGGATGTCCTGTTTGGACAGGAACCCGGGGGATCCCCAATGCTGAGTGGACTAGAGGCGGCCTTTTTCTACCTCTTCGCCTTTGTCGCGGTGGCGTCGGCCTTCATGGTCATTTCGTCGCGCAACCCCGTGCATTCCGTGCTGTTCCTGATCCTGACCTTCTTTAACGCCGCCGGCCTGTTCATGCTGACCGGCGCCGAGTTCCTGGCGATGATCCTGCTCGTCGTCTATGTCGGCGCGGTCATGGTGCTGTTCCTGTTCGTCGTCATGATGCTCGATGTCGACTTCGCCGAGATGAAGGAAGGCGCCCTGCAATATGCGCCGATCGGCGCGCTGGTCGGGCTGATCCTGGCGGCCGAGCTGATCGTGGTGCTCGGCGGCTACACCTTCGCGCCGCAACTGGCCTCGACGGTCTCCAAACCCATCCCGGATCTTGCCGCGCGGACAAACACCGCAGCACTCGGCGACATCCTCTATACGGACTACCTCTACTACTTCCAGATTTCGGGCCTCATCCTGCTGGTCGCCATGATCGGCGCCATCGTCCTGACGCTGCGCCACAAGGAAGGGGTCAAGCGGCAGTCGATCGCCGCCCAGGTCGGCCGCACGCCGGCGACAGGCATGGAAATCCGCAAGGTCAAGTCGGGCGAGGGGCTCTGAGATGGTCGTCGGCATCGCACATTACCTGACCGTATCGGCGATCCTGTTCACGCTCGGCGTGTTCGGCATCTTCCTGAACCGCAGGAACATCATCGTCATCCTGATGTCGATCGAGCTGATCCTTTTGGCGGTCAACATCAATTTCGTCGCCTTCTCGGCGGCATTGGGCGATCTCGTCGGCCAGGTGTTTGCCCTGTTCGTGCTGACGGTCGCGGCCGCCGAAGCGGCCATCGGTCTTGCCATTCTCGTCGTCTTCTTCCGCAACCGCGGCTCGATCGCGGTCGAAGACGTGAACCAGATGAAGGGTTGACGGGGCTAACATGTATCAAGCGATCGTCTTCCTTCCGCTGCTCGGCTTCCTGATCGTCGGCCTGTTCGGCAATGCGCTCGGCGCCAAGGCATCGGAATATATCACCTCAGGCTTCCTGGTGATCTCGGCCGTGCTGTCCTGGGTCGCCTTCTTCTCCGTCGGCTTCGGCGAAGGCGAGGTGTTCACCGTGCCGGTACTGCGCTGGATCCAATCCGGCGGCTTGGACGCGTCCTGGGCGCTCAGGATCGATACGCTGACGGTGGTCATGCTGGTGGTGGTCAACACGGTGTCGGCGCTGGTCCACATCTATTCGATCGGCTACATGCACCACGATCCGAACCGGCCGCGCTTCTTCGCCTATCTGTCGTTGTTCACCTTCGCCATGCTGATGCTGGTGACGGCGGACAACCTCGTGCAGATGTTCTTCGGCTGGGAAGGGGTGGGTCTCGCCTCCTATTTGCTGATCGGCTTCTGGTACAAGAAGCCGTCGGCCAATGCTGCTGCCATCAAGGCCTTCGTCGTCAACCGCGTCGGCGATTTTGGCTTCGCGCTCGGCATTTTCGGCGTCTTCGTTTTGTTCGGCTCGGTCAATCTCGGCACCATCTTCGCCAATGCCGCGACGTTCATTCCGGCTGAAGGCGCCCCACAAGGCGCGGCCGTGCTGACTTTCCTCGGCTACGCGCTGGACAAGCAGGCAGCCATGACCATCGTCTGCCTGCTGCTGTTCATGGGCGCCATGGGCAAGTCGGCGCAGGTGCCGCTGCACACCTGGCTGCCGGACGCGATGGAGGGCCCGACCCCGGTTTCCGCGCTGATCCATGCCGCCACCATGGTCACGGCCGGCGTGTTCATGCTGGCGCGGCTGTCGCCGCTGTTCGAACTGTCGCATTCGGCGCTGACCGTGGTGACCTTCATCGGCGCCTTCACCGCCTTCTTCGCGGCGACCGTCGGCCTGGTCCAGAACGACATCAAGCGCGTCATCGCCTATTCGACCTGTTCGCAGCTCGGCTACATGTTCGTCGCGCTCGGCGTCGGCGCCTATGGCGCGGCGATCTTCCATCTGTTCACGCACGCCTTCTTCAAGGCGCTGCTGTTCCTGGGCTCCGGCTCGGTCATCCATGCCGTCTCCGACGAGCAGGACATGCGCAAGATGGGCGGCCTGCGGAAGCTCATTCCGAAGACCTACTGGATGATGGTGATCGGCACGCTGGCGCTGACCGGCGTCGGCATTCCGGTGACCGTCATCGGCACCGCCGGCTTCTTCTCCAAGGATGCCATCATCGAGGCTGCCTTTGCCGGCCACAATTCGGTCGCCGGCCTCGCTTTCGTGCTGCTGGTCATAGCCGCCTGCTTCACGTCCTTCTACTCCTGGCGGCTGATCTTCATGACCTTCCACGGCGAGCCGCGGGCGAGCCACGACGTCATGCACCATGTCCATGAATCGCCGCCGGTGATGCTGGCGCCGCTGTTCATCCTGGCTGCGGGCGCGCTGTTTGCCGGCGTTATCTTTCATGGCGCCTTCATCGGCGAAGGCTATGCCGAATTCTGGAAGGCGTCGCTGTTCACGCTGCCGGACAACCACATCCTGCACGAGATTCATGAATTGCCGCTGTGGGTCGAGCTGGCACCGTTCGTCGCCATGGTCATCGGCTTTGCAGTCGCCTGGAAGTTCTACATCCGCTCGCCGGAACTGCCCCGGAGTGTCGCCGCCAACCATCGGCTGCTCTATGCCTTCCTGCTCAACAAATGGTACTTTGACGAGCTCTACGATGTCCTGTTCGTGCGGCCGGCAAAGGCGCTGGGCAGGTTCCTGTGGAAGACGGGCGACGGCACCATCATCGACGGGCTCGGTCCTGACGGCATTTCGGCGCGCGTCGTCGATGTCACCGACCGCGTCGTCAAGCTGCAGACCGGCTACCTCTATCACTATGCCTTCGCCATGCTGATCGGCGTGGCCGCACTCGTCACCTGGATGATGCTCTGATGACCGCCTGGCCAATCCTCTCGCTGGTCACCTTCCTGCCGCTCGTAGGTGTACTGCTGATCCTGTTCATCAGGGATGACAGCCCGAATGCGCGTCGCAACATCCGCGCCATCGCGTTCACGACGACAGCGGCCACCTTCATCATCTCGCTGTTCATCTGGACCGGCTTCGACAATTCGCAAGCCGGCTTCCAGTTCGTCGAGAAGTTTGCCTGGTTGGATTCCGGCATCTCCTACCATATGGGCGTCGACGGCATTTCGATGCTGTTCGTCATCCTGACGACGTTCCTGATGCCGCTCTGCATCCTGGCGTCGTGGGAAGCGATCGACAAGCGGGTCAAGGCCTACATGATCGCCTTCCTGCTCTTGGAAACGCTGATGATCGGCGTGTTCTGCGCGCTCGACATCGTGCTGTTCTACGTCTTCTTCGAGGCCGGCCTGATCCCGATGTTCATCATCATCGGCGTCTGGGGCGGCAAGCGCCGCGTCTACGCCTCGTTCAAGTTCTTCCTCTATACGCTCGCCGGCTCGGTGCTGATGCTGCTCGCCATCATGGCGATGTTCTTCCAGGCGGGCACCACCGACATCCCGACGCTGCTGACCCACAACTTCCCGGCCCACATGCAGACATGGCTATTTCTAGCCTTCTTCGCCTCCTTCGCGGTGAAGATGCCGATGTGGCCGGTGCACACCTGGCTGCCCGATGCGCACGTCGAAGCGCCGACGGCGGGCTCGGTGATCCTGGCGGGCATACTGTTGAAAATGGGCGGGTACGGCTTCCTGCGCTTCTCCCTGCCGATGTTCCCGCTGGCGTCGGAAATGTTCGCACCGCTGGTGTTCACGCTGTCGGTCGTCGCCATCATCTACACCTCGCTGGTGGCGCTGATGCAGGAGGACATGAAGAAGCTGATCGCCTATTCCTCCGTCGCCCATATGGGCTTCGTCACCATGGGCATCTTCGCCATGAACCAGGAAGGCGTGCAGGGCGCGATCTTCCAGATGCTGAGCCACGGCCTCGTCTCGGGCGCACTGTTCCTGTGCGTCGGCGTCATTTACGACCGCATGCACACACGAGAGATCGACGCCTATGGCGGCTTGGTCAACAACATGCCGAAATACGCAACCGTGTTCCTGATCTTCACCATGGCCAATGTCGGCTTGCCCGGCACGTCAGGCTTCGTCGGCGAGTTCCTGACCATGCTCGGCGTGTTCCGGGTCAACACCTGGGTGGCTTTCTTCGCCGCCACCGGCGTCATCCTGTCGGCGGCCTACGCGCTCTGGCTCTACCGCCGGGTCATCTTCGGCGCGCTGACCAAGGAAAGCCTGAAGGGCCTGCTCGATCTGTCGACGCGCGAGAAGGCAATCATCTACCCGCTGGTCGTGCTGGTCATCTTCTTCGGCGTTTATCCCGCTCCCGTCTTCGATGCCACGGCCCAGTCGGTCAAGGCGCTCGTCACCAATGTCACCGCATCCATCGGCGCCGCGCAGACCGCGGCGGCGAACTGACCAGAGGTTTTGCGAACCATGACGCCGGACCTTTATTCCAGCCTTTCGCTCTCGACGCCGGAGCTGATCCTCGCCATCGGCGCGCTGGCGCTGTTGATGGTCGGCGCCTATTCGCGCGCCAACACTGCCATTCTGGTGACTGTCCTTGCCGTCGCCGTGCTGGTGATCGCAGGCCTATGGCTGATCTTTCCCACGGGGCAGGGCGCAGCCTATGGCAACGCCTTCATCCAGGATCCGTTCTCCCGCTTCATGAAGGTGCTGTCGCTGATCGGTTCGGCGGTGACGCTGGTGATGTCGATGCGCTTCGCCAGGCAGGAGCATTTCGACAAGTTCGAATACCCGGTGCTGATCCTGTTGTGCACGCTCGGCATGATGCTGATGATCTCGGCCAACGGCATGATCGGGCTCTATCTCGGCCTCGAACTGCAGTCGCTGGCGATTTACGTGCTGGCGGCGATCAATCGCGACAATCTGCGTTCGACCGAGGCCGGTTTGAAGTATTTTGTGCTCGGCGCGCTGTCGTCGGGCATGCTGCTTTACGGAATCAGCCTCATTTACGGCTACACTGGCAATGTCGGCTTCCAGGAAATCGCCTCGGCGCTTGGCAGCGGTGAGCGCCAGCTCGGCCTCGTCGTCGGCCTGGTTTTCGTTTTGGCCGGTCTTGCCTTCAAGATTTCCGCGGTGCCGTTCCACATGTGGACGCCCGATGTCTACGAGGGCGCGCCGACGCCGGTCACCGCCTTCCTGGCGGCTGCCCCCAAAATGGCGGCAATGGCGCTGATCGTGCGCGTCACCATGGGCGCCTTCAAGCCGATCGATTCCGACTGGCAGCAGATCATCGTCTTCATCTCGATCGCCTCGATGGCGCTCGGCTCCTTCGCCGCGATCGGCCAAACCAACATCAAGCGGCTGATGGCGTACTCCTCGATCGGCCATATGGGCTACGCGCTGGTCGGCCTAGCCGCCAACAGCCAGGCCGGCGTGCGCGGCGTCGCCATCTACATGCTGATCTATCTCGTCATGACGCTCGGCACCTTCGCCTTCATCCTCGCCATGCGGCGCAAGGAAGGCAATGTCGAGCAGATCAGCGATCTCGCCGGTCTGTCGTCGACCAACCCGATCATGGCGACGATCCTGACCATCCTGATGTTCTCGCTGGCCGGCATCCCGCCGCTCGCCGGGTTCTGGGGGAAATGGTACGTGTTCCTCGCCGCCATCAACGCCAACCTCTATGCGCTGGCGATCATCGGCGTGCTGGCCTCCGTCGTGGGCGCTTTCTACTATCTGCGTATCATCAAGATCATGTGGTTCGACGAACCGGCCGGTGGCTTCGTGCCGATGGCGGTTGAGCTGCGCCTCGTGCTTGGTGTCTCCGGCGCTTTCGTGCTGTTCTATGTGTTGATCGGCGGTCCGATCGCGACCTACGCCGAAGCCGCCGCCAAGACATTTTTCTGACCGGATGGCATTTCGGCTGGCTCCGACCTCTGAGACGGAAGGGTTCCGGCTCGAGGCCCATGACAGCGTGGGTTCCACCAACACGCTTGCGCTGGACCATGCAAGGGCAGGCGACCCCGGCAAATTGTGGGTCGTTTCCAAGAAGCAGGAAAGCGGCCGTGGCCGCCGCGGCAGGGCCTGGGTATCGCCCGAGGGCAATCTGGCGGCGACATTGCTGGTCATCACCGGCGGTGAGTTGCGTCTGGCGGCGACGCTGGGCTTCGTCGCCGGCCTGTCGCTGGCCGATGCGCTTGACGCCGTGGTGCCGAAGGGCAGGATCGCCATCGGCCTCGACGGCGCCAGCCAGGGGCAGAACCGCTTCGAGCTGAAATGGCCGAACGATGTGCTGGCCTCCGGCGCCAAGCTGGCCGGCATCCTGCTGGAATCGGCCATTCTCGATGGCGGCCGTTTCGCGGTGGCGGTGGGCATCGGCGTCAATGTGGTGGCGCATCCGCCGGATTTGCCGTATCCGGCGACATCGCTTCAGGCACTGGGCGCGACATGCGACGCCGAAACGCTGTTCTTGGCGCTGTCCGATGCCTGGACCGACAATGCCCGGCTGTGGGACGACGGACGCGGGCTCGACGCCATCCGGCGTCGCTGGCTGGCGCGCGCGGCGGGGCTTGGCGGCGAGGTTGCTGTCAGGATTGACGGGAATGTGGTTCGCGGTACCTTCGAGACCATTGACGCGGACTGCCGTTTCGTGATCCGCGATGATGAGGGGTCGGTCGTGACGGTAGCCGCCGGCGACGTGCATTTCGGCGCCGTCGCGTCGGCAAAGATTTAGGGCTGGTCGCAAGGGCCGGGAAGGGAAATTTGATGGCGAAAGCGCAAAACGCCGAACTCGTCTTCGTGCCGCTCGGCGGCGTCGGCGAGATCGGCATGAACTTCGCCCTTTACGGCTATGGGCCGCCTAGCGCGCGCGAGTGGATCGTCGTCGATGTCGGCGTGACCTTTCCCGACGCAGCGCACCCGGGCGTCGACCTGATCCTGCCCGATACGCGCTTCATCGAGGAGAACCTCGCCGGCCTGCGCGGCATCATCATCACCCATGCGCATGAAGACCATTACGGGGCGCTGCTCGACATCTGGCCAAAGCTGAAGGCGCCGGTGTGGATGACACCGTTCAGCGCCGGCCTGCTGGACGCCAAGCGCCAGGGCGAGCAGGGCGCGCCGAAGAAAATTCCGGTGACGATCTACCGGGCAGGCGAGACATTCACCGTCGGCCCGTTCTCGATCGAGGCCATTCCGGTGGCGCACTCCATCCCCGAGCCGATGTCGCTGGCGATCACCTCGCCGGCTGGTACCGTCATCCATACCGGCGACTGGAAGATCGATCCGGAACCGACGATCGGTCCGAAAACCGACGAGGCGCGGTTTCGCGCCTATGGCGACAAGGGCGTGCTGGCGCTGGTCTGCGATTCCACCAATGCGCTGCGCGAAGGCGAATCGCCGTCGGAAGTGGCGGTGGGCGAAGGCCTCAGGGGCGTCATCCAGAGCGCTGTCGGCCGTGTCGCCGTCACCACCTTCTCTTCCAATGTCGGGCGCATCGTCTCGATCGCCAAGGCGGCGCGCGATGCCGGCCGCCAGTGCCTGGTGCTCGGCCGCTCGCTGAAGCGGGTCATCGATGTCGCCGGCGAGCTCGGCTACATGGACGGGCTGCCGGAGTTCATCGCCGAGGAGGATTTCGGCTTCATCCCGCGCGAGAACCTGGTCATCATCTGCACCGGCAGCCAGGGCGAGTCGCTGGCGGCGCTGGCAAAACTTTCGCGCGACGAGATGAAGTCGGTGTCGCTTACGGCCGGCGACACGGTGGTGTTTTCCTCGCGCACCATTCCCGGCAACGAGAAGGCGATCCTCGAGATCAAGAACCGGCTCATCGACCTCGGCATCAAGATCATCGAGGATGGCGACGCGCTTGTGCATGTCTCCGGCCATCCCCGCCGCAGCGAATTGCGCAGGATGTATGAGTGGGTGCGGCCGCAGATCGGCGTTCCCGTGCATGGCGAAGCCGCGCATCTGGTGGCGCAGGGGTCGCTGATGTCGACCTCCGGCATCGGCCAGGTGGCGCAGGTGCGCGACGGCGACATGCTGCGGCTGGCGCCGGGTCCGGCCACGATCATCGACCAGGTGCCGTTCGGCCGCATCTACAAGGACGGCAGGCTGATCGGCACCGACCAGGCGATGGGCATACGCGACCGGCGCAAGCTATCCTTCGCCGGCCATGTCGCGGTCAATGTCGTGCTCGACGACAAATATGAGCTCGCCGGCGATCCCGATCTGGTCGCCATCGGCGTCGCCGAGGCCGATGCCCGTGGCGAAAACATGGAAGATCTGATGCTCGACGCGGCCGTGGGCGCGGGCGCCACCCTCCCCCGCCCCACCCGCCAGGCCCCCCCTCAGGTGGCGGGAGCGGGGGGGCCCCCCCCCGCGCGCCCCCCCCCCCCCCGCTCCGGGTGGGGGGGGGGCGCTGCGGGGGGGGCGCGGGCGGGGGGGCCCCCCCGCCAACGAGGCCTGGGGCAAGAAGCCGCTGGTGACGGTGTTTGTGACGAGGTAGTGGATGGTGAATAGTGAATAGTGAATAGTGAATAGTGAAGGGTCGACGTGCTGCGCTGATCGAGATTGGTATTCACCATTCACCCACTAGCCACGGAGCATCGATGCTCGGACGCCTGAACCATGTAGCGCTTGCCGTGCCGGACCTGGCCGCGGCGATTGCGGCCTATCGCGATACGCTTGGCGCGAAGGTCACCGCGCCGCAAGCGCTGCCCGAGCATGGCGTTACCGTGGTGTTCGTCGATGTCGGCAACACCAAGATCGAACTCCTGGAGCCGCTGGGCGAACGGTCGCCGATCGCGGCCTTTCTGGACAAGAACCCCTCGGGTGGCATGCATCATGTCTGCTACGAGGTCGACGACATCCTTGTCGCGCGCGATCACCTCAAAGCGAGCGGCGCCCGCGTGCTGGGCGACGGCAATCCCAAAACCGGCGCCCACGGCAAGCCGGTGCTGTTCCTGCATCCCAAGGATTTCTTCGGCACGCTGGTCGAACTGGAGCAGGCATGAGCTGGATTTCGTTTGCCGCCCTGTTCTTCATCACCTGGTGGCTGATGCTGTTCATCGTGCTGCCGTTCAGCGTCAAGACGCAGGATGACGACCATGACGTGACGCTGGGCACGGTTGCGAGCGCGCCGCGCGGACCGCATATGCTGCGCGCCGTGATCCGCACCACCATCGTCACGGCTGTCGTCATGGGGGTTTTCTACAGCCTGACGCACGGGCTGGGCTACAGCCTCGACGAAGTCCCGCACATCATCCCCGAAGCCAGCCAGGCACCTGCAAACTAACCACTTTCCCGCCGGCAGATCGGGTGGGGTGTTCGTGCCTGTTTTCGGAGCGCCAAACTCAGGTTTTGTCTCGCCAGCCTGCGATGCACAATCGGCGGCCAGGCATGGCCGACCCGCATTAGAATCACGACTGGGCATCAGGCTGACGCAAGCTCACGTGATTTGGGAACAGGTTGATCTAACCAGATGATCGGGCAAAAAAAATGCAAGGCACAAGGCCTTGCAATTTAAACGCGTTCCGATCTGTTTTCCGGTTTCCGGCGGCAGCGGGTAACCGCGCCTAGATCGCATCCTCCCAAGACTTTGACCGCGTAGGAGAGCAGATTTTTCTCCACCCTCTCGGTTATCGGGGCACACTAGCCTAACCCTGATGAAATTGTCACGCAGAATTTTGCCCGCAATCGGGCAATCTGTGCTGCAGTGCACAATAGTGCGGCAGGCTTTGCTTGCGAAACGAACAACACCGGGGCTGCCGCCTTAATCTGGTCAGGTGTGCCGCGTCGCCCGGACGCGCAAAGCGTGTGTGAGCACTTCGGAGTCAGGTCATCATTTTGTATCAAAAGCATTATCGTTTTCGGTGCGAAGGTCTTTGGAAGAAGAATCGATTTTTGCGATTTCCGGCCGATGCGGCCGGTCGGGTTTCCATTCCGTCACGAAATAGCTATGAAGCCGGGGCAAGCAAGCCAGCCGCGCCGATTCCGGCGCAGCCTCCTCTCTCACGGACCTGTCCATGCGTTTGTCGCAGTTTTTCCTGCCCATCCTGAAAGAAAATCCGCGCGAGGCCGAGATCGTCTCGCACCGGCTGATGCTGCGTGCCGGCATGATCCGCCAGCAGGGGCAGGGCAGCTTTTCCTGGCTGCCGCTGGGCAAGCTGGTGCTGGACAAGGTCTGCCGCATCATCCGCGAGGAGCAGAACCGCGCCGGCGCTTTGGAAATCCTGATGCCGACCATCCAGTCGGCCGATCTGTGGCGCGAAAGCGGCCGCTATGACGATTACGGCAAGGAGATGCTGCGCATCAAGGACCGGCAGGACCGCGACATGCTTTACGGTCCGACCAATGAGGAAGTGGTCACCGAGATCGTGCGCGCCTACGTCAAGTCCTACAAGGACTTGCCGCTAAACCTCTACCACATCCAGTGGAAGTTCCGCGACGAGGTGCGGCCGCGCTTCGGCGTCATGCGCTCGCGCGAATTCCTGATGAAGGATGCCTATTCCTTCGACCTCGATTTCGAGGGCGCGAAGGCCGCCTATAACCGCATGTTCGTATCCTATCTCAGGACGTTCACGCGCATGGGGCTGCAGGCCATTCCGATGCGGGCCGACACCGGGCCGATCGGCGGCGATCTCAGCCATGAATTCATCATCCTGGCCGACACCGGCGAGAGCCAGGTCTATTGCGACCGCGAATATCTGTCGCTCCAGGTGCCCGGCGAGAAAACCGACTTCGGCAATGACGGCGAGATCGCCGACATCGTCAAAACGTGGACGACGCCTTACGCCGCCACCGACGAGATGCATGACGAGGCGGCCTGGGACAAGCTTGGCGAAGCCGACCGGGTCTCGGCACGCGGCATCGAGGTCGGCCACATCTTTCATTTCGGCGACAAATATTCCAAGCCCATGGGCGCCAAGGTGACCGGGCCCGACGGCAAGGATCATTTCGTTTCCGGCGGCTCCTACGGTATCGGTCCGTCGCGGCTGGTGGCAGCGATCATCGAGGCCAGCCATGACGATAACGGCATCATCTGGCCGGAAGCGGTGACGCCGTTCGACATCGGCCTGATCAACATGAAGGCCGGCGACGCCGAGTGCGACCGCGTCTGCGGCGAGCTCTACGCCGCCTTCACCAGCGCCGGCAAGGATGTGCTTTACGACGACACCGACCAGCGGCCGGGCGGCAAGTTCGCCACCGCAGACCTGATCGGCCTGCCCTGGCAGGTGATCGTCGGGCCGCGCGGCGTGGCCGCCGGCGAGATCGAGATCAAGAACCGCCGGACCGGCGAGCGCGAGACGCTGCCGGTCGCGGAGGCCAGGAAACGCTTCGGTGCAACCGCATGAGCGAAGCCGCGGCAGCGAAGTCTTCGGTAGCCCAGTCTCCGGTTGGCAAGTCTCCGGTCGCCAAATCTCCGGTCGCCGGCCCGTTCTCCATGTTCGAACGCATGGTCGCCTGGCGTTATTTGCGGTCGCGCCGCAAGGAGACGGTGATCTCGGTCATCGCCTCGATCTCCTTCCTCGGCATCATGCTAGGCGTCGCCACGCTGATCGTCGTCATGGCTGTCATGAACGGGTTTCGAGCCGAACTTCTGACCCGCATCCTCGGCGTCAACGGCCATCTGATCGTGCAGCCGCTGGATTCGCCGCTTGAGGACTATGCGCAGGTCGCAGCCCGCATCAACGGCGTGGCCGGCGTCAAATACGCGATCCCGCTGATCGACGGCCAGGTGCTGGCGCAAGGCAATGTCGGCGGCGGCATGGGCGCGCTGGTGCGCGGCATACGCGCCGAGGATCTCGGCAAGATCGCCATCGTCGCCAAAAACGTCAAACAAGGCACGCTTGACGGTTTCGACTCCGGCGAGGGCGTCGCCATCGGCAAGCGTATGGCGGAAAATCTCGGCCTTGTGCTTGGCGACACCATCACGCTGATATCGCCGGATGGCGACGTCACGCCGATGGGCACGACGCCGCGGCTGAAGGGCTACAAGGTGGCGGCGATCTTCGAGGTCGGCATGTCGGAATATGACAGCTCCATCGTCTACATGCCGTTTTCCGAAGCGCAGCTCTATTTCAACATGGACGGCAGGGCGCAGACGATCGAGATCTATGTCGACAATCCCGATAATGTCGACGCGCTGAAACCGCTGGTCGATGCGGCGGCGCAACGGCCGATCGACATGGTCGACTGGCGCCAGCGCAACGAGACGTTCTTTTCAGCACTGCAGGTCGAGCGCAACGTCATGTTCATGATCCTGACGCTGATCGTGCTGGTGGCGGCGCTCAACATCATCTCCGGCCTGATCATGCTGGTGAAGGACAAGGGCCACGATATCGCCATCCTGCGCACAATGGGCGCCTCGCGCGGCGCCATCCTGCGCATCTTCCTGATGACGGGCGCTGCGATCGGCGTAACCGGCACGCTCGCCGGCGTGCTGCTCGGGGTGCTCATCTGCACCAACATCGAATCGATCCGCCAGTTCTTCTCCTGGATGACCGGCAAGGTGCTGTTCAATCCGGAACTCTATTTCCTCAGCCAACTGCCGGCAAAGATGGACCCACGCGAGACCACCTACGTCATCCTGATGGCGCTCGGCCTGTCCTTCCTTGCAACCGTGTTTCCGGCATGGCGCGCCGCACGGCTCGATCCGGTCGAGGCCTTGAGATACGAATGAAGTCCGAGATCATTATCGAGCTGAAGAGCGTCGAGCGGCACTATGTCCAGGGGCCGCGCAAGCTCACCATTTTGAACGGCGCCGACTTTTCGCTGAAGCGCGGCGAGATGGTGGCGCTGGTGGCGCCGTCGGGCACCGGCAAGTCGACGCTGCTGCACACGGCGGGCCTGCTCGAGCGCCCCGACGCCGGTGACGTCATTCTGGCCGGCCGCGCCTGCGGACGGCTCTCCGACGACGAACGCACGGCAATCCGCCGCAACGATGTCGGCTTCGTCTATCAGTTCCATCATCTGCTGCCGGAGTTTTCGGCACTGGAAAACATCATGATGCCGCAGCTGATCAAAGGGCTTTCGCGCAAGGAGGCGTCGGAGCGCGCAGCACAGCTGCTCGACTATATGCAGATTGGCAAGCGCGCGTCGCACCGGCCGTCGGAGCTGTCCGGCGGCGAACAGCAGCGCGTCGCCATTGCTCGCGCGGTCGCAAATGCGCCCTTGCTGCTTTTGGCCGACGAGCCGACCGGCAATCTCGACCCGGTCACCGCGTCCTATGTCTTCGAGGCGCTTGGCGCGCTGGTCAAGCAGTCCGGACTTGCCGCGCTGATCGCCACCCACAATCACGAGCTCGCCTCGCGCATGGACCGCCGGGTGACGCTGGCGGACGGCAAGGTCGTTCCGTTGTAGGCCCCAACTGGTGCGTGTCGGCCGATCGCAAAGGCATGCGATGCGCCCTCCGTCAGCACTGCCGTCACCCCGTCAACCTTTCCTTAACCCTGCCCAAACCGGCTGTCAGGATTTGTCGGCATGCCGCTTTCCGCTCATTGACTTTCGAACAAAGTTAGAACAAAATACGAACATAGCAACAACAGGAGAGAGTTATGAGCGATCTTGTTCAGGACGTCGTTTCGTTGGTGTGCATGAGTGCGTTTCTGGTTTCCATGGCCGTCTGGATCGGCGCCATGTGATGCAACTGCTGTTCGCCGTTTAGGCGGGCAGGAGGGCGTTGTGCCGTTAAGCCTTTCTTGCCGCCGTGCCGCTAGGGTGCCCTGCCAAATACAGGGAGCAAAACCTCAGGTGTCGCCGATCGTGACGTCCCTTCTCGTGGCCGGTAATCTCGGATTGATTTTCCTTTTGATGACCGCGCCGCTCGGTTTGCGCACGGTGAGGCTCAGCCGCGTGGTCGCAATGGACCGGCAGCGCCTCTGGCAGGCGCTGTGGCCGCTCGGCAGCGATGCCGGCTGGTCCGGCGAGATACTCTCGGCCCAGCCGCTGGACGGGCAGGGCACGACCCGCATCCTGCTGTCCTGGGAAGGCCGCGACGGCCAGCCGATCGAGCGCGGGTCGCGCTTCGAGGACGTCGTCGAAGGCAGTCGTTTTTCGATGCGGGTCATCGAGGATACCGCGCTCGACGCGTCGTTCTGGAAGGATTTTTACGAGACCACTGAACTCACCTCGGAAGGTGCCGGCACGCGGGTGACGCTCAGCCAGACCGATCGCTATCGCGGCGTCACCTTCCTGGTGTTCCGCTACTTCGCCATGCGCCGCGAGCTCGGCAAGCTGGAGATCTGGGCGAGGACCGGACAGTATCGCAAGGGCGGCTGGTTCGAGCATCCGCTGAGCCAGGTCGGTTTCGCCGTTCTGTCGGCTTTCATCCTTTGGCCGTTCTTCGGGCTCAATCTCGGCGGCCTGGCGCTGGCCGCGATCCTGACCTCGGTGGTTGCCCTGCATGAGCTCGGCCACATGGCGGCCTTTCGGCTAACCGGTCATCGCAAGGCGCGGATGATCTTTATCCCGCTGCTCGGCGGCATCGCCATTGGCGGCCGGCCTTATGACAGCCGCTTCGAGGTCGCCTTCGTGGCGCTGATGGGCGCTGGTTTTTCCGCGTTCCTGGTACCGCTGCTGATCGTCGCCAGCGGGCTCGCATCCGGCGAGGGACATCGGCTCGCCGCGGCCCTTCTGGCGACGCTTGCCGGCTTTGCCGCGCTGTTCAACATCGCCAATCTGGTGCCGGTGTGGAAATTCGACGGCGGTCAGGTGCTGCGCCAGATCTGCCCGGGGCCGGTCGCCCTGGCGCTCGCCTCGTTTTCCCTGCTCTCGGCCTTGCTATGGCTTGGCTGGCTGGCCGGCTTTTCCCAAAGCTTTCTGCTGGTGGCGGGCGCCGTCTTTGCCATCCTCAGCCTGATGACAGTGGGTAGCGGGGTAAAACCGCGCCACGAATTGAAGCCGATCCGCATCTTCGACCGTTTCGCCATGGCCGGCGCGCTGCTGGCCGTCTTCGCCATTCACGGTTTCGGGCTGTTGTGGGCCTCGGCGCGGTTGCTTTGAGCGTTGGTCGAGGCGAGACTCAGCCGGCCTTGCGAGCCGGTTCTGCAGAAGTTGACTCCGCTGCCCCGAAAACATCCTCGAAGGCGGATTTCAGCGCCAGGTCGAAATCGCCCATGGTCACGGGCAGGCCGAGGTCGACGAGGCTGGTGACGCCGTGATCCGGCACGCCGCATGGCACGATGCCGCTGAAATGGCTGAGATCCGGCTCGACATTGACGGCAATGCCATGAAAGCTCACCCAGCGCCGCAGCCGGATGCCGATGGCCGCGATCTTGTCTTCAGCCGGCGAGCCGTCGGGCAGGGACGGGCGCTCGGGCCGCACCACCCAGACTCCGACGCGGTCCTCGCGGCGTTCGCCGCGCACATTGAAGGCGGCAAGCGTGCCGATGATCCACTGCTCGAGCGCGGCGACGAAGGCGCGCACATCCTCGCGCCGGCGCTTCAGGTCAAGCATGACATAGGCAACCCGCTGCCCCGGCCCGTGATAGGTGTATTCGCCGCCTCGCCCCGCGGCAAAGACCGGGAAACGGTCGGGGTCGATCAAGTCCTCGATGCGGGCGCTGGTGCCGGCGGTGTAAAGCGGCGGATGCTCGACCAGCCAGACCATCTCGGCGGCCGCACCCGTGCGGATCGCCTCGGCGCGCGCTTCCATCAGGGCCAGCGCATCGGTGTAGCCGGTCAGGCCGGGCTCGATGCGCCATTCGACCGGCGCCGAACCCGGCAAGGGCAGGAACGACGTGGCGATCTGGCTGCGTTCGGTCATGGCTTTTTCGTTTTTCGCGTGACGCACGCCGGCTTGGCGAAACCGGCTTGCGCTCTGGGGCCAAATGCATTTGCCCTTCATATGGCGGTATCCGGCTGAAACGTCCAGTTCGCCACGCATTTCGGCCTTCGCGCACGACCCCGAAGATAGGAACGATCTTCGGAAAGGATCATGCGCCAAATCAAAGTGCTGCAGCGTCCTTTGCGCGTCCCACAGGACGCGCGGCGCTGTAGAGGCCGATATGCCAATTTGCGGCGATTATTGCGCGCCGCGCCCTTGTTTCGCCGGAAACGATTTGCTACACGCCGCGAGCCGGTTCGTTCCGGCTCCTACCACGGGCGGTCGTGGCGGAATTGGTAGACGCGCAGCGTTGAGGTCGCTGTGGGGCAACCCGTGGAAGTTCGAGTCTTCTCGACCGCACCATAATTTTTCGGCCATTGAAATCATTGCGGCTTCTCAGGCCGTCGACGCCAAATCATCGCCTTTGGCGCTTGAACCGGCCGCAGCAGAGTTGCAACAAGAGGTCGCAGAGCCGCACGCGAACGCCATTTGGCTCGCACCGGCCAGCCTCCTGCACCGAGTCCCCGGCTTTGACGGTGGCGGGGCAGGGGATGTGGGTGACCTAAGCGGCGCGTCGTTGCGGGAAATGGAGACCCGGACGGGCTCGACGAGGGTCAACGGCCGTCACGACGGTGTGGTGGTGATCGCAGTAGACGCGATCCGGCGACGTCGGCCCGGCACAAAACCGGTAACCTCCGGGTACCGAGCGGTCTTCGCTCACCGGGAAGCGGCACTGGTTGAGGCCTAGCTGAATGAGGGGGACGTCTCTCGACGCTGGTCGGATATTTTCACGCATGATGGTTTTCAGTTCCTGGTTCATAGCCCTTGCCGGCTGACGACCGCGATGCGACCCGTCGGAGCGAGCTTCTCTCGTTTTGGAGGCTGTGGACCACATATGGTGCTGATCGCACCGTCAAAGAAGCCCGGCGCCCCGCTTCTGAAGCCAAATCGTTTGCGACTTAAGGCCACACCCGCGAGCGCCCGAAGCACCTGTCCGGCCGGGATTTGCCGGCGCGTCGTTGCATAGCCTCAGTCCGTCGCCGCCGATCGCTTGAAGACGATGGTGACCCTGGTTCCCTCGCCGGCACTCGACTTGACGTCGAATTGCGCCTTGGCATTTTCGGTCAGCGACCGCGCGATCAGGGAGCCGAGCTTGCCGGGCTTGGGCCAGGTCTCACCCGTCGGCAGACCGATCCCATCATCGGCGACAGTCACCCGGCAACCATCGCCGCTGACGACGCTGTGCAGCGTGATCGTGCCGCCCTCGCGCCCGACGAATGCATGTTTGAGAGCGTTGGTCAGCAACTCATTGACGACCAGGCCTGTCGGCATGGCAACGTTGATGGATACCGGATAGGTATCCACCTTAAGGTCGAGGCGGATACCTTCGACTGCGTGCGACGCCATGACGGCGGACGCGATCTGGCTAAGATACACACCAAGATCCACCTCATCCTTCTGCTGGTCAGCCGACAAGGTCTGGTAAAGGATTGCCAATGCGTCTACCCGGCCGGCAAGCCTTTCGAAACGCTTCTGGTCCGGTTCGGTGGCGTTGCGGGTTTCCATCCGGATCAAAGCGGTGATCATCTGCAGATTGTTTTTCACCCGGTGCTGCAGTTCGCGCAACAGGGTGTCCTTCTCCCGGATTAGCTCTTCCGCGGGTCGCGCGTCCTCGGTCTCACCGTGTGCCGTGACATCGACAAGCGCCACCAGCCGGAAGCAGAGCTTGCCGTTGTCGTCCTCGATCACGTTGGAATAAACGTCGACGATTGCCGGCTTGTCCTCGCCGCGCTCAAGACGAAATGTGCCGACGAAATCGGTGTCTTCAACAACAGCCTCGGCGAGCGGCCTGTCCTTCTGCCGATGAAGCCCCCTGCCGGAAAGGGCCGCCCAGTTTTCCCGCGCAAGCTTCGGCGCCTTGAGGTCCGAGAGCTTCTCGAATTCGGGATTGGCGTAGACGACACGCTCCTTCGCGATCAATTCCGAGACGGCGATCGCGATCGGCATCTGGTCGAGAAATTTCTTGAACTGGTCGCTTTCCAGCGCGGTGGCGAGGTCAGGCGTATCGAGCAATTGCTCGACAGCGTCAGCCTTATCGGAGTCTGTCATCTCGGCGCCTGCGTGATGCGTGGAAGCCATCAATATCAGGCATGCAATTCACCCGCCATCTCCAATATCGAAGGGATACGACAGCGTCACTACTGGTGCGGGCCGCGTCGCGCAGGGCTCCACCGCCTGCTGCTCACGAGCGAATTGGACAGAAGGCATTTTTCTCAGGGCCGCCGAACTTTGAAAAGAAATGTCTATGGAATTTGTAGAATTACGCTTTGAATGGGATCTCGGTACTGCTCGCCGGCCTTGGCGGCCTTCGCCTCCTGAGTTGAGATCAGTGCTCTCGTTACCAAGCAAGTCGGCTCCCGATGAGGGAGTTGCTCCGCCGATCGCTGTGCGGCCGGCAGACGGCGGAGCATTGCCAGCAGCCCCGCGGCTTTAGAGGAAGAGGTTCCCATGACCAGACTTACCCCCGTAGAGCAGATCATCCCGGATGCCGATATTGTCCCGCTTACCGGACGCGTCGGCGCAGAGATCAGGAACATTCGGCTCTCCGGCGACCTGCCGCAGCACACGGTCGCGGCGATCAACCAGATCCTGTTGCGGCACAAGGTGGTGTTCTTCCGCGACCAGGCGCATCTCGACGATGCCGGGCAGGAGCGCTTTGCCCAGCGTCTCGGCGACCTCGTCCCGCATCCGACGCAAGGTCCCGTCAAGGGAACGGCGTCCATTCTCGAACTCGATTCCAGCCGTGGCGGCGGTCGCGCCGACCAATGGCATACCGATGTCACCTTCGTCGACGCCTATCCGAAATTCTCCGTTCTTCGCGGCGTCGTCATACCGCCGGCCGGCGGCGACACCATCTGGTCGAACACCGCGGCCGC
Organism: Mesorhizobium sp. M1143; assembly: GCF_040318435.1. NCBI lineage: Bacteria > Pseudomonadati > Pseudomonadota > Alphaproteobacteria > Hyphomicrobiales > Phyllobacteriaceae > Mesorhizobium > Mesorhizobium sp. M1143. The sequence goes on from NZ_JAMYMJ010000044.1 coordinate 35,867, forward strand.
CTATCAGGACCTGCCCGAGCCGTTGAAGCTGCTGGCCGACAATCTCTGGGCGGTGCACAGCAACGCCTACGATTACGCCGCGGTGCGGCCGCGTGCGAGTGCTGCGGAAAAGAAGCACTTCGAGGAAATCTTCACCTCGACGATCTACGAGACCGAGCATCCCGTTGTCCGCGTCCATCCCGAAACAGGCGAGCGCTCGCTGCTGCTCGGCAATTTCGTGCAACGGCTGATCGGTCTTTCCAAAAGCGATTCGGCGAAGCTCTACGAGGTGTTCCAGTCCTATGTCACGGCGCCGGAGAACACCGTGCGCTGGCGCTGGAAGGCCGGCGATGTGGCGATCTGGGATAACCGCGCGACGCAGCACTACGCCGTCAACGATTACGGCGACCAGCACCGGGTGGTCCGTCGCGCCACGGTCGACGGCGACATTCCGGTCAGCGTCGACGGCCGCCGCAGCGCCACCCGCACCAAGGTCGCGAAGCCGGCAGCCGACAAGGCGGCATGAGGCGCGGTCGAACGCGAAGGCCGCTGTTCAGGCGGCCTTCTTCATACGTGACAGCGTATCGGCGACCACCTCACCAAACGAGGACGGCGTCGGCACGATGATCACACCGGCCTCCTTCAGGATTTCGACCTTTTCCTGCGCCGACTCGCCGAAGGCCGAGATGATGGCGCCGGCGTGGCCCATGCGGCGGCCTTTGGGGGCGGAGAGGCCGGCGATGTAGGCGATCAGCGGCTTCCTCATGTTGTCGCGCGCCCAGATGGCCGCTTCGGCTTCCTGCGGTCCGCCGATCTCGCCGATCATCACCACCGCGTCGGTGTCGTCATCCTGTTCGAACAGTTTCAGCATGTCCTTGAAGGACGAGCCGTTGATCGGGTCGCCGCCAATGCCGACGCTGGTCGAGACGCCGATGCCGAGCGACTTCATCTGCGACGCCGCCTCGTAGCCCAGGGTTCCCGAGCGGCCGACAATGCCGACGCGGCCAGGCAGATAGATGCTGCCGGGCATGATGCCCATCAGCGCCTGTCCGGGCGTGATGACGCCGGCGCAGTTCGGCCCGATCAGCCGCATGCGGTCCTCGTAGCGGTAGCGCAGCATGTAGCGCTTGACCTGCATCATGTCCTGCGACGGGATGCCGTCGGTGATGCAGACGCAGAGTTTTATGCCGGCGTCGGCCGCTTCCATGATCGAATCGGCGGCAAAAGGCGGCGGCACGAAGACGATGCTGGCCTCCGCGCGGGTCTCGCGCACCGCGCCCTTGACCGTGTTGAAGACGGGCAGGCCAAGATGCTTCTGGCCGCCTTTGCCGGGCGTAACGCCGCCGACCAGCTTGGTGCCGTAGCGCTTCATGTCCTCGGCATGGAAGCTGCCGATCTTGCCGGTGAACCCCTGGACGATGACGCGGGTGCTGCGGTTGAGCAGGATTGCCATTTTCTCGACCTCCCTCAGGCTGCTTTTTTCTTGGTGGCCGCGCGCCAGGCGGCGACGGCTTTTTCGGCGGCTTCGGCCAGCGTGTCGGCAACGATTACCGCCTCGCCGGAATCGGCCAGGATGCGGCGGCCTTCCTCGGCCTTGGTGCCGGAGAGACGGACCACCAGCGGCACGTTGACGCCGACCTCGCGTATCGCCTTGATGATGCCTTCGGCGACCCAGTCGCAGCGGTTGATGCCGGCGAAGATGTTGACCAGGATGGTCTCGACATTCTTGTCGCCGAGCACGGCGCGGAAGGATTTCGCCACCCGCTCGGGCGAGGCGCCGCCACCGATATCGAGGAAGTTGGCCGGTTCGCCGCCGGCGATCTTGATCATGTCCATGGTCGCCATGGCGAGGCCGGCGCCATTGATGATGCAGCCGATATTGCCGTCGAGGCCGACATAGGAGAGGCCACGGTCGCTGGCGAAGGTTTCGCGCGGATCTTCCTGGCTCTTGTCGCGCAGCTCGGAGATTTCCGGCCGTCGGAACAGCGCGTTCTCGTCGAACGACATTTTGGCGTCGAGCGCGATCAGATTGCCGTCGCGGGTCACCACCAGCGGATTGATCTCCAGCATCGAGGCGTCGTAGTCGCGGAACACCCGGTAGCAGCTGAAGATGGTCTCGGTCGCCTTGCCGATCAGATTGTGGTCGAGGCCGAGCCCGAAGGCGATCTCGCGCGCCTGGAAACGCTGCATGCCGACGCCGGGATCGACCGATGTGCGCAGGATGGAGTTCGGCGCCTTTTCGACGATGTCCTCGATCTCCATGCCGCCGGCAGCCGAAGCCACGATCATGACGCGCTCTTCCTTGCGGTCGAGGACGAAGCCGACATAGAGCTCCTGCGCTATGTCGACGGCTTCCTCGAGATAGAGGCGCGAAATCAGCTTGCCGCGCGGGCCGGTCTGCTGTGTCACCAGCTTGCGGCCGAGCATGGCTTCGGCGGCGTCGGAGATTTCCTCGTCATTGGCGCATAGCTTGATGCCGCCGGCCTTGCCGCGGGCGCCGGAATGCACCTGCGCCTTCAGCACCCATTTGCTGCCGCCGATCTCGCGCGCCCTGTAGGTTGCCTGCTCGGGGCTGTAGGCCAGCCCGCCGCGCGGCACATGCACGCCGTGGCGTGCCAGCAGTTCCTTGGCCTGATATTCGTGGATGTCCATTTTGTCCTCCCTGAACGGTCAATGCGTGGCGACGCGCGGCTCGCTAGTGAATTAACCGGCGCGTTCGATTGCCTCGTTGACCACCAAAACATTGCGCGCCATGCGCTCCGACGCGGCGTCGATCATCTTGCCGTCGAGTGCGGCTGCTCCCTTGCCCTGCGCCTCCGCCTCCTTCAGCACTTCGAGGATGCGCCTGGCGCGCGTCACCTCTTTTTCCGGTGGCGAGAAGACGTCGTTGGCGAGCGCGATCTGCGAGGGATGGATTGCCCATTTGCCTTCGATGCCAAGAGCGGCGGCGCGCCTGGCGCCGGCGATGTAGCCCTCCGGATCGGAGAAGTCGCCGAACGGTCCGTCAATGGCGCGCAAGCCATAGGCGCGGCAGGCGACGGTCATCCGCGACAGGGCGAAATGCCACTGATCGCCGGGATAGTCGGGGTTGAGGCCGCCAATGTTGACCGTGCGCGCCTTGCAGCTTGCCGCATAGTCGGCGACGCCGAAATGCATTGCTTCCAGCCGGCCGGGTGTCGCGGCAATCGCCTCGACATTGGCCATGCCGAGCGCGGTCTCGATCAGCGCTTCGAGGCCGACGCGGGTCCTGAAACCCTTTGCCATCTCGATCTGGTTGACCATGGCCTCGACCATGTAGAGGTCGGCCGGCACGCCGACCTTCGGCACCAAAATGGTGTCCAGCCGGTCACCGGCCTGCTCCATGACGTCAACCACGTCGCGGTACATGTAGTGCGTGTCGAGGCCGTTGATGCGCACCGAGACGGTCTTGCCCTTGGCGCGCCAGTCGATGTCGTTGAGCGCCTGGATGATGTTCTTGCGGGCGCGTTCCTTGTCGGGTGGGGCAACGGCGTCCTCGATGTCGAGGAAGATGAAGTCGGCGGCGCTGTTCGCCGCCTTGTCGATCATTTCCGGGCTGGAGCCGGGAACCGCCAGCTCGCTGCGCTGCAGGCGGAGTTTCTTCAGGTGGTTGATGGTGTGGCTCATTGTCGGCTCCTCAGGCGGCTTCGGCGACCGGCACGGCGGCCGAGGCGCGGAAATGCTGGATGGCGGCGCCGACGCCCGAGCCCGGCGCCAGCCGTACGCCGCAGTCGAGCAGCGCCATTTCGGCGGCCGAGAGCGAGGCCAGCACCATCACCTCGTTCAGCCAGCCGAGATGGCCGATGCGGAAGACCTTGCCGATCACCTTGTTGAGGCCGCCGCCGAGCGAGGTCTGGTATTTCTGGTAGGCGCGCTTGACCACATCGCCGCTGTCGACGCCGTCCGGCACCAGGATGGCGCTGACGGTGTCGGAGTGCCATTTAGGCGTCTTGGCGCAGAGCTTCAGGCCCCAGGCGTCGACCGCCTTGCGTACGCCTTCGGCGAGGCGATGGTGGCGGGCGAAGATGTTTTCCAGCCCTTCCTCGGCGATCAGGTCGAGCGAGGCGCGCAGGCCGCGCAGCAGCTGCGTAGCCGGCGTATAGGGGAAGTAGCCGGCATCGTTGGCGCGGATCATATCTTCGAAGGAGAAGAAACAGCGGCGGTGGGTGGCGCTCCGCGAGGCGACCAGCGCCTTCTTGCTGACGGAGAGGAAACCGAGGCCGGCGGGCAGCATGAAACCCTTCTGCGAGCCGCTGACCGCGCAATCGACGCCCCATTCCTCCTGGCGAAAGTCGATCGAGCCGATCGATGAGACGCCGTCGACGAAGAGCAAAGCAGGGTGGTTGGCGTCATCGAGCGCGGCGCGGCAGCCGGCGACGTCGCTGGTCACGCCGGTCGCGGTCTCGTTTTGGGTGCAGAAGACTGCCTTGATGCGGTGCGCCTTGTCGGCCCTGAGCCGCTCGGCATAGAGCTCGAGCGGCACGCCGGTTCCCCATTCGCAGTCGATGACATCGACCTCGAAGCCGAGCCGTTCGGCCATGTCGACCCACAGATGCGAGAACTGGCCGAAGCGCGACATCAGCACGCGGTCACCGGGGCTGAGCACATTGGTCATCGCCGCTTCCCAGGCGCCGGTGCCGGAGGAGGGATAGATGAAGACGCGGCCGGTCTCGTTCTTGAACACCGTCTTGATGTCTTCGAACAGCGGTAGCGTGAGATCGGGGAAGGATGCTGCACGCATGTCCTCCATCGGCAGGTTCATCGCCTGCCGGACCTGTTCGGGGATGTTGGTCGGTCCGGGAATGAAAAGATGGGTGAAACCGGCCATGTCGCGAACTCCTCCTGATCCAGCAAAGCGGTGAGGGGAGTTTCGTCTCGACGGCTAATGGCAACAACACCTCAAGGGGTAACATCTTGCCGCGCGCGGGTGGGGGTTGCCCACCCGGGTGACCTACCCGCGGCTCATCGCTTTCCTACCCGAACGGCAGGTTCTGGGTACGCCGCTCGCGCGCATAGAGCGCGACGGCCATCGCCCGGTTGCGGACGTCGAGCTTGTCGTAGAGATTCTTGAGGTGGTATTTCACCGTGTTCTCCGAAATCCCGGTGCGCGTCGCGATCTGCAGATTGGTCCAGCCGTCGGACAGCACCGCCAGCAGCTCGCGCTCGCGCACGGTGAGCAGCGACAAGGGTGTGTCGTTGACCTTGTTGATGTCGATGTAGGGGATGCAGATGCGGCCATGCGCGACGGCCAGGATGGTCTCGAAGATGATCGCCGGATCGTCGAACTGGAAGCAGTAGCCCTGGGCGCCGAGCCGCACGCACTGCTTCAGGATGCCGATGTCGTGGTCGTTGGAAAACACCGCGATGCGCACGCCCAGCTTGCGGCTGTGAACCTCGGCCAGCACATCGGCGCCGTCCATGTCGGAGAGCTTCCAGCCGATAACGGCGACGTCGAATTCCGCTTCGGCTGCCAATTCCAGAAAATGCCTGCCGCTTTGCACGCAGGCCCTGAGATCGAAGCGCCCGTCGCAGTCCAGCATGTCGCGCAGCGCCGATATGACGAGCGGATTGCGTTCGGCGACGACCACGCGCACGCGCCGTTCCTCGATTGCCTTCTGCGTCTGTGACCTGATCTTCAAGGGCTTCCGGCTGTTCTGGTTCCTGGCCTGGGCGGGTCCGGCAGATGGCAGGACCTGCATCATGACAATTCTGCCCCAACCGTGCTCGGGTGCTCTTTCCCCAGCGACATGTGCTGTCGCGCCGCCTGAATCCTGGGCGGCGTCATATCCTGATGAAATCGCTCTCTCCCCATATGCAGGGCGGGGCGCATTTCGTTTGATATTCCCGTGCGTTGCGCGCTAGACCTGACAGGCACCTTTTCCGAAATTCCCATGGCGGGAGCCGCTGGTGGAACGCCAGGACGACCAGAAGACCGGCGCCAAAGCCGCTGACGATGCCAACGCCGACATCTATGGCGAGGACGGCGCCGTCCTGTCATCATTCCTCGCCCAGATCGGGGCGGCGATCGCCGATCGCGATACGCTGACGCTGAAGCGCGAAGTCGACGACCTGCACCAGTCGGAACTTGGCGATCTGCTCGAGGCACTGCACCCCGAACAGCGTCGCGCCCTTGTCGAACTGCTCGGCGCCGACTTCGACTTCTCGTCGCTGACCGAGGTCGACGAGGCGATCCGCCGCGATATCGTCGACAATATGCCCAATGAGCAAATTGCCCAGGGCATGCAGGACCTCGATTCCGACGACGCGGTCTACATTCTCGAAGACCTTGAAAAGGAAGACCAGGACGAGATCCTGTCGCAGCTGCCGTTCACCGAGCGGATCAGGCTGCGCCGCTCGCTCGACTACCCGGAAGAGACCGCCGGTCGCCGCATGCAGACCGAGTTTGTCGCCGTGCCGCCGTTCTGGACCATAGGCCAGACCATCGACTACATGCGCGAAGACAAGAACCTGCCCGAGCGCTTCAGCCAGATCTTCGTCATCGATCCAAGCTTCAAGTTGCTCGGCGCCATCGACCTCGACCAGATCCTGCGCACCAAGCGCACGACCAAGGTCGGAGACGTGATGCACGAGACGAGGCACGCCATTCCGGCCACCATGGACCAGGAAGAGGCGGCGCGGGACTTCGAGCAATACGATCTTCTGTCCGCCGCCGTCGTCGACGAGAACGAGCGGCTGGTCGGCGTGCTGACCATCGACGACGTCGTCGACGTCATCCAGCAGGAGGCCGAGGAAGATCTGCTGCGCATGGGCGGCGTCGGCGACGAAGAGTTGTCCGACAGCATTCTTTCGACCTCGCGCTCGCGCGTGCCCTGGCTGCTGGTCAACCTGTTGACGGCGTTCCTGGCGGCATCGGTGATCGGCCTGTTCGACCGCACCATCGAGCACATTGTGGCACTGGCCGTGCTGATGCCGATCGTGGCCGGCATGGGCGGCAATGCCGGTTCGCAGACCATGACCGTCACGGTACGCGCGCTGGCGACCAGGGATCTCGACATCTACAATGCCGGCCGCATCATCCGCCGCGAAATGGGCGTGGGTTCCATCAACGGCATCATCTTCGCCGTGCTGATCGGCATCGTCGCGGCCGTCTGGTTCCGCGATCCCAATCTGGGCGGCATCATAGCGGCGGCGATGATCATCAATATGTTCGTGGCAGCCCTTGCCGGTATCCTGATCCCGCTATTGCTCGACCGGTTCAAGATCGACCCGGCGGTGGCGTCGGCGGTTTTCGTCACTACGGTCACCGACGTCGTTGGCTTCTTTGCCTTCCTGGGGCTGGCCACCTGGTGGTTCGCTATCCCTTGAGAAAGAGGCGTTGCGGGTTCAATTGACTTTTACGTAAATGTGGTGCGAGGCTTGCGCGGGGTTTCATGCCGAGTCCGGCTTGGAACGGGGTTGATCGGAATGCGTTGGAAATCCCGGGCGACTGGGCGTTTTCCGATGTTCCGACATTTGGAGCAAAGATGCGGGAATATTATTCGATCACCGAACTGACCCGCGAATTCGACGTGTCGACGCGGACGCTGCGCTTCTATGAGGACGAGGGGCTGGTGCAACCGGTCCGGCGGGGCCGCACAAGGCTGTTTCGTCCGTCGGACCGGCATCTGATCCGTCAGATCATGCGCGGGAAACGGCTCGGCTTCTCGATCAACGAGATCCGCGAAATCATCCAGATGTACAAGGAACCGCCCGGCGAGGTCGGTCAACTCAAGCTGATGATCAAGCGCATCGAGGAAAAGCGCGAGGATTTGCGCCAGAAGCGGCGCGATCTCGAGGAGACGCTGGCGGAGCTCGACCAGGCTGAGGAGTCATGTGTTGAGCGGCTGGTGGAGCTGGGGGTTAATACCTGAGCGGACCCTCGAGCGTTTGCGCGCCCGTCGCAAACGTTCGCGATTAGCCGGAGCCCTTCCGCACTTCGTCATTCTAGGGCGAAGCAGGAGCGAAGCTCCATCGCGGAGACCCTAGAATCCATTCCGTGACATCGGTCGTGGAGTGCAGCGGTTGCGAATTCTGGACCATAGCAACGCTCTGGAGTCGCGGCATGGATCCTCGGGTCTGTGCTGCGTCGCTACGCTCCTTGCTCCGCCCGTGGATGACGAAGAGACGGATGCGCCAGCTAATCGCCAAGGTATACACCCCTGTCACGTCGCCTCAGATCCAGCGCCTGACCCGCTTCGCATAGTCGCGGTACTTCTTGCCGAATTTGGCGAACAGCACCTTCTCCTCGCTCTCGATGGCGACCTTCTGCGTTGCAAATGCCGCGATCAAAGCCAGCGGCAGGAACCATACGATCCCCGAGACGAAGGCAACGCCGATCAAAAGCAGCGTGTTGGCCAGATACATCGGGTTGCGCGTCACGCCGAACGGGCCGGACGTCACCAGATGATCCGGCACGCCATTGGGGTTCATCGTCGTTTTGGCCCGAATCATGGTGCGGATAGCGGTGAACCAGAGGGCTGCGACGGCAAACAGCACCACAAAGCCGGCTGCAAACAAAAGGTCGCCCAAGAGGTCGCCGATCCAGGGCAGGGGATAGAACAGGCCGAGCGCGATGCTGATGGCAATGGCGGCGATGTAGATCAGCGGCGGCCATGGGATCAGCCGTGGTCTCGGTAGATCGGGTTTTGCCAGCCCGGGTTTTGTGAGCTTGTCGGTCATTGTTGCCCTCCCTGCGTCATCGGGCTCTCCTCCGTCCTGGCGGTGCAGATGCCGGCGAGTTCACCGAGATGCGCTTTGAACTCCGGGGTCTGGTCGCCATTGTAGAGCCGGTCGAATGCCGCTTCGCTTTGCAGCGTGTCCAGCATGCACACACAATAGCTGGTGCAGAACTCCGTGTCGCGCTGCTGTTCGCAAGATACCTGGCATTCCTTGAGGAAGATCACTTCCCTTGTTTCGACGGGCGCCGGCGCAATCTGCGAGAACAGCCAGACGCAGCCGAACAGCAGCGGCTGGTGGATCAGGTAGAAAGCCAGGCTGTGGCGGCCGATGAAGGTGAGCGGCCTGGTCCAGCTTCCCGATGCCAGCGTGGCCAGCCGCGCCAGCAGGCCGGTGGTGGACGCAAACCTTGCCGCGGCGATGCCGAGAAGCACGGCGCCGAACCAGGGAAACAGCGGCACGTAATCGTTGGAGCGCGGGTTGATCGCCGACAGGCCGACCCACCAAAGCGCCGGATGATCGAAGGCTTCGGATCGGAGATAGAGGGGGACTGCGATCACCACCGCCGCCACGACCAGCGTCAGCCAGGAAGGCAGCCGCAGAAACAAAAGGCCGAGCAGGCTGGCCAGCGCGATCTGATGCAGGATGCCGAAGAAGATGAAGCTGTCCGGCGTGATGAAGTACGTGACCGCCGATATAGCGGCGGCCGCGACGGCGACCATGGCAAAGCGTTTCCAGAAGCCGGTCCAGCGGATCTGCCTGCCATGCGCGAGAAACAGGCTGACGCCGACCAGGAACAGGAAGGTCGAGGCGATGCAGCGCGCATAGATCTTCCACCAGCCGACGGCGGTGAGGCCGGGATCGGTGTAGTGGAAATTTTCGAGATCCCAGGTGAAGTGGTAGCTCGCCATGGCGATCAGCGCGATGCCGCGTACGACATCGATGGCGACGATGCGCTTCGGTTGATCTCGCTTCAGTTGATCTCCAGGGGGTGCGGTATGGATGCTCATGGTCTCGCGATCTGATTCAGCCCCAAAGACGACTATCACGGTTGCACCGGACAAAAGAAGGCCGCCCTCTACGCTCCGGGTCGCGCCGTGCGGCTGCATCGGGCGGCGCTTTAGGCCAGAGCCGGAAAGCCTTTGGCCGAATTCGCTTTTTGCCGGGAAGGGGTCGGTTTCCTGTTACCGGCGGAGGAAGCGCCAGCGCAGATTTGACGCCGCGAGTCTGATTTGGGGATCAAATGTCCACCCATGTGCGCCATCCGATCTGGCTTCCGGCCCTGCGTCCGGCGGATGCGCGCACCTTTGCCTCGCTCTATGCGGTCGAATCCTTCGCCCGTGCCACGGTGTCGAGCGTCATCCCGATCCAGGCCTATGAGATTCTGCACAACGAGCAGATCGTCTCGATCCTCTACACTATCGTGGCGCTGCTCGGCCTGTCGGTGACCTTGTTCATGCCGATCTTGATCCGCAGGTTTGCCCGGCGCTGGGTCTATACCGCCGGCGCCTGCCTGCTGGCGATAGGCTCGCTGTTCTTCGTCACCCACACGCTTGCCGGGCAACTGGCAGGCATGCTGTGCCGCGTCATGGGGGCGAGCGCCCTGTCGATCACGCTCAACCTCTACATCATGGACCACATCCGCAAGACCGATTTCATGCAGGCCGAATCGCTGCGCATGGCGTGGTCGATGCTGGCCTGGACCGGCGGGCCGACACTCGGCATCTTCCTCTACACACGCTACGGCATCTATGCCGCGCATGGCGCGGTCGCGGTGTTTGCGTTGGCCTTGCTGGCGCTGTTCTGGACCTACAGGCTGGGCGACAACCGGTCGATCCGGCCGGGCAAGACACGGCCGGCCAATCCGCTGGCCAATATCGGCCGCTTCGTAGCACAACCGAGACTCAGGCTGGCCTGGCTGATCGCCTTCGGCCGCTCCTGCTTCTGGACGACGTTCTTCGTCTACGGGCCGCTGTTCATGGTGATTACCGGCGAGGGCAAGCTTGCCGGCGGCCTGCTGGTTTCGGCCGGCAATGCGCTTTTGTTCATGGCGATCTTCTGGGGCAAAGCGGGAAAACGCTTCGGCGGCCGGCGCACCATGACCTTCGCCTATTTCGCGATGTCGGCGACGCTGCTTGCGGCGGGCGCGGTCGGCACTACCGCGCCGCTGCTTACGGGCTTTTTCCTGCTCTGCGGCGCCTTCTTCACCATCGCGCTCGATGCACTGGGCTCGACCGCCTTCATGCGCTCGGTGCGGTCCTATGAGCGGGCGCAGATGGCCGCGGTCTACCGCACCTATCTCGACTTTTCCGAGCTGACGCCGCCGCTGGTCTATTCGGTGGTGCTGGCGTTTTTCGGCCTCGGCTCGGTGTTCGTGACGCTGGGCATTCTGGCCGCGGTTTGCGGCTTTATCACCTGGCGCTATCTGCCGAAGTCGCTTTAGTCGCCGATCAGGCGGTTGCCTCAAGCGCTGCATGCCGCTCGCGCACCCAGTTGTGGAAGCGGTGCAGATCGTACTCCTCCGGCATTAGCACGCCGGCCTGGTGGCGCATCGAGCGCAGGCCTTTCTGATTGATCTCGCAGATCGCGGCATCCTCCTCCAGCACCTGGGTGCCGAAGGCGACGACATTGTCGATGTCCGTCTCAGCCAGCGCCTCGGGCGCGAACAGCCATTCGGCGGTGAGTTCGGTCTGTTCGGGACCGAGCGGCATCAGTCGCACCGTCCTGACATAATCGACATGGCCGACGATGAACATCGAGGGCAGGCTGGTGGCATAGGTCTGTCCGGCCGCACGCTCGGCTGGCGTCAGGCCCGGTAAGACCGGGCCATGGGCATGTCCGTCGCGCGACCAGGTCTCGGCGCCGGCGCGCAGGCCACCCGAAAACTCCGGCGCGTCATTGTCGGCATGGCGGACCCAGTCGGGGTCGTCGTGCCGGCTCATCAGGCCGCGGCCGTATATCGGCACCAGCCGAGACAGGTCCTTGTGGACGCCTGGGCAATGCAGGCACTCGTTGAAGTTCTCCCAGAAGATCTTCCAGTTGCAGTTCATCACCTTGCGCAGGACATGGCCTGATACCAGCGTTTCCAGCGGCCAGTTGGCGAGGTCGCCGGATGCGGGATCGAAGGAGGTCTCGGCGGAGCCGGCCGTCGCCTGCTGAGGGTTCACAAAGACAAAGCCGCGCCACACCGACAGCGCCACCCGGTAGAGCGGATGATCTGCCTTGTCGAAACCATCTGGCAGCGATTTCGAGGGAACGCGCACGAGATCGCCGCGCAGCGAGTAGGACCAGGCATGGGTAGGGGCAAGTGATGAGCCGCGCTTTCAGCCGGCCCTCGCTTTCCTGGCAAAGCTGCGAGCCGCGATGCCGGCAGGTGTTGTGGAAGGCGCGCAACTCGCCGGTGTCGTCGCGCAGCACGACGATTTCCTGCGTGCCGACGCGGAATGTCCTGAATGCCAAAGGCTGGGCAAGATCGGCCTCGCGGCAGACGAGCAGCCAGCTTTTGTACCAGATGGCCTCGAGATCGCGCTGGTAAGCCTCGCTATCCCAATAGGCCAACGACGGTAGCGTCGGTTCGGCCCGGCTCAGGCCGTTATAGGGGTCGCGCTCGCTCGGGTTGGGATGCATGGCTGGTTTCCTATGAAGCGTCAGCCGACACCCCGGCAAATCGTTTGTCAATCAGAGTGCCGCATTGCCGGTTGCAGGCGCGGCGCATAATCATGTCGTGGACATGGGACATTCGGAAATTGGGGATTCGGACGTGGCCGCACGACAGATGTCGCTTACGCCGGAGCTGGTCGCGCGCTGCTGGCGCGAGATCAGGGACCCCGGGCCTGATCCGGACGCGATGCATCTCGATGAAGCCGACTATAACGCGCTTCTGGATGAATTGCAGGTCGAACTCCCGGATAGCGAACCGCTATGGCTGTTCGGCTATGGATCGCTGATCTGGAAACCGGAAATAGATTATGTCGAGGACCGCGTTGCGCTGGCGCGCGGCTGGCATCGGTCCTTTTGCATGAACATGACGCGCTGGCGCGGCACCAAGGACAGCCCCGGCCTGATGATGGCGCTGGACCGTGGCGGACAATGCAAGGGCGTCGCCTTTCGGCTGACCGACAATAACCGGCGCGAGCAGTTGGGCCGGCTTTTCCGGCGCGAAGTCACGCTGAAGCCGACAAGCTACCGGCCGCGCATGCTCAAGCTTGCAAGCGAGGCCGGACCGCTCAGGGCATTGGCCTTCGTCATCAACCGCAACGGCCTGACCTATTCAGGACCGCTCGACGAGGGCAAGGTCGTCGAAAGGCTGGCAACGTCCTGCGGGCACTGGGGGTCGGGCGCCGACTATCTCTACAACACGGTGAAAAACCTTGAAGAGCGCGGCATTCACGATCGCCATCTGTGGCGGCTGCAGCGGCTGGTTGCCGAGCGGATCACCGCGTTGAACCCGTAACGCCGCATGGCGCATTCGCGCTGTTGGCCGGCGGAATTTGGTTTGCCGGATGCGACCGTTTCAGCCTATAGTCATGCATGTCGTCGGTTCCGTTAGGGACCAAGAGGGAATGCGGTGAGGGCTGACTTGTTGCCCAATGCCGTGGCTGCCCCCGCAACTGTGTGCGGTAGTCCTCTCCAAGCCACTGGGGATTTTTTCTTCGGGAAGGTGGGGAAGGGCGCTGATCCGCGAGCCAGGAGACCTGCCGGCGACAGGGAACTGACTTCGATGCCCTCGGGTGGAGGGCGAAAGGACAAGATATGAATACCGCTTCCGTCTCCCTCGGCGCTTCCGTCTCCTCGCAGTCGCGCTTCATGCAGCTCGTGCTTAGCGCGTTTCTGGGCATTTTCGTCGTCGGCGTTGTCGGTTTCTCGCACATCGATGCGGTCCACAATGCGGCGCACGACTATCGCCATTCGATGGCGTTTCCCTGCCACTGACGAGGATCTGACATCATGAACCTGTTTCGCAACGTCGTGTTCATCGCGGCGATCGCAGGGCTCGTGGCCGGTGTCGCTCTCGCCTGCATGCAGGCCTACGCCACCGTGCCGCTGATCCTCAAGGCGGAGGTCTACGAAAATGCTGGTGGCGGCCATGAGCATCAGCATGCCGCGGCGCCCGCCGCCAACGCTGCGGACACCGATGCCATGAGCACCGCCGCGCCGGCGGAAAATGCGGTGAGCAGCGCAGCACCGGCTGAAGCAGCCGCGCCGGCGGAGGACGAAGGCTGGGCGCCGGCCGACGGCTTCGAGCGTTTCGCCTTCAGTGTCGTCGCCAATATCGTCACCGGCATCGGCTTCGCGCTGGTCCTGGTGGCGGTTTCCGAGTTCGCCGGCGGCATCGGCAGCTGGCGCCAGGGCGTGTTCTGGGGTCTGGCGGGCTTTGCCGTGTTCACGCTGGCGCCGGGACTCGGCCTGCCGCCGGAACTGCCGGCAATGCCGGCAGCCGATCTCATGCAGCGCCAGATCTGGTGGTGGGCAACGGTGATGGCAACCGCGATCGGCCTTGCCCTTATTACCTTCCGCACGTCGGCGCCCCTGACCGTGCTCGCCGTCCTCCTGATCGTCGCCCCGCATATTGTCGGCGCGCCGCAGCCTGACAGTTTCGTAACGCCGATCCCGGAGGGCCTGCATCATCAGTTCGTGGTGGCGGTGACGCTGACCAATCTGGTGTTCTGGCTGGTGCTCGGCGCAGTTGTCGGCATAGTGCACTCGCGCTTCACCGGCACCGCGACCAGCCTGCGCGACAGCTTTGCCTGATCGCAGTTTGACCTTCATCATCGGCGGTGGGGGGGGGGGGGCCCGCGCCGCGCCCGCCCCCGGGGGGGCCCCGGGGCCGCCCCCCCCGGGCCGCGCAGCCCCCCCCCCCCCCCCCGCGCGGGCAGAGGACGCCCCCCCCCCGCCCCCCCCCCCCC
>NZ_JAMYMJ010000045.1:0-47638 GCF_040318435.1 Mesorhizobium sp. M1143
CCATTTGCAGCACGAAAGCCATGACCGGCTGCAGGCAAGCGGGCGGCGGCTTGCCGACCGCGCCGGGGCGCGGGCAAATTTCACCGGCGCCGATGTCGACGTGGTCGCCATGGCGGCGGTGCGCGCGACGCGCGAAGGCACGGTCAAGCAAGGCCGCGAAACCCTGCCGGTGATCATCGGCACGCCGCTGAAGGGCGAGAAGATCAACGGCGAAACCTTTGATGGTAATGCCGAAACCGCCATATTTCCCGGGGACTTGCCGGAGAAAATTGACGCGGTTTTCGACGTTTCCGAAGCCGACCACCGGCAGAGCAGCGACGATCCGGCGATCCGTTTCGTGCGCTTTCGCCCGCCAAAGCTCGAACGCACCGCTGAAGGCGTCACGCTGTCGCTGCCGCATATCAGGCTCGACCGCGCCTTGCAGTTCCTGATCGGAGACCATCTGGCATGACCGCGCCCCGCAGACCGGCAGCTTTCCGCATCGAGCCGGAGGCCGAACCGAAGCAGGAAACGCGCCGCCACCATGCCGAGCCGCCGGCACGCAAGTCGCGCGCCGTCGTCCTGCCGGCCGAGATCGATGTCTTCAACGAACCCGACATTGTCGCCGCCGAACCGCCGCCGGCGACCGCGCCGCGCAGGCGCTCGCTGTTTGCCAGCCTGTTTTTCGGCGCGGTCGGCGTGCTGGTTTCGCTCGCCGTCGGCCTGTGGACCGACCAACTCATCCGCGACCTGTTCGAGCGCGCAGAGTGGCTGGGGTGGCTGGCAGCGGGAATGGCCGCAATTGCCGTGTTGGCGCTCGCGGTCGTGCTGGTGCGGGAATTCCTGGCTATTGCCCGGCTGGCCGAGGTCGAAAAACTGCAAAAGCGGGCGCTCGATGCCGTGGCGCGCGACGATCCGAAGGCTGCAAGGGCCGTCGTCGAAGAGCTTTCGGCCTTTGTCGCTGCGAAACCCGAAACCGCGGCCGGCAGGCGCTCCCTGGCCGAATTGCGCGGCGAGATCATCGACGGCGGCAATCTGGTGCGACTGGCCGAGGCCGAGATTCTCGGGCCGCTCGATGCGAGAGCCAAGGTGATGATCCTCGAAGCAGCCAAACGCGTGTCGCTGGTCACCGCCGTCAGCCCCCGCGCACTCGTAGACGTTGCCTATGTCGTGTTCGAGGCCGGGCGCCTGATCCGCCGCTTGTCCGAACTCTACGGCGGCAGGCCGGGCACGCTGGGCTTTTTCCGGCTGGCGCGCAGCGTTCTTGCCCATCTGGCGGTGACCGGCTCGATCGCCGTCGGCGACAGCTTCGTCCAGCAGATCGTCGGCCATGGCCTTGCCGCCCGGCTGTCGGCGAAACTCGGCGAAGGCGTGGTAAACGGCATGATGACGGCGCGTATTGGCATTGCTGCCATGGAGACGGCGCGGCCCCTGCCCTTCATTGCCGGCAGGCGGCCGGGTATGGGCGATTTCCTGTCGGCGCTGACCTCGTTTGCGGCCAAAAAAGAGAATGAAGCACCCGCCTCAAGCAAGTGAACGCCCTCTCGCGGTCACCAAGCATTAACCAATCTTGTTCATGGTCGTCCAACAACAGCCTCCTTGTTGCCGGGTGTCGTCTATGAAAAGCGTAATCTTGTCCTGCGTCCTGCCCCTGGTCGCGCTTGCAGCACCTCTGGGCCCGACCGGGAAAGCCTTTGCAGCCGAGCCCGACAAGCAGTTCTTCCGCACCGTTGAAGGCAAATGGGTCGGCCCGGGCGAAATCATCGCCGGCAAATACAAGGGCACGAAGTTCACCTGCAGCTTCGACGGCTCGACGCCGGACAACAAGACCGGCATGACGCTCGATGGCGACTGCCGCGTCGGTGTCTTCACCCAGAAAATGTCGGCGACCGTCGAGCGCAAGGGCCGCGACTACAAGGGCAATTTCATGGGCGGCGCCGCGGGGTCGGGCCTGGACATCATCGGCGGCAATGTGGTCGATGCCCGCAAAGTCGTCTTCACCATCAACCGCAACCAATTGCGCGGCGTCATGCAGGCCCGCATTCCCGACGACAATTCGATGACGGTGACTATCGCCGTGCGCGTCGACCAGCAACTGGTGCCGGTCATCGGTATGAGCCTCAAGCGCGTCGACGCCGTCGAAGTCGGCTCCATCGCCAAAAACTGACTCTCAAGCGGTTCCCCGAAAAAAGCGCGGAACGGGGTTGCACTGCGCGATAGCTGAGCGATTCCGCTCAGCTCGATGTCGGGAAGTGACAGGCCACCTTGCGGCCAGGTTGGCGCTCCTCAAGCACGGGCCGCTCGGGGCGGCACCTTTCTGCCGCGACCGGACATGTGGCGCGCAACCGACGAAGTCAGCGTCTCCGATGGCCCAAGCCACAGCAAGGCCGACGTGTCAGGGGTCCTGTGCGTGCCGGCGGTCCTCCGTGTCAGCGCGATGCGCTTTAAGAACACCAGCAAAAAAGGCGGCGGCTACTCGAGCCACCGCCTTTCTCAATTTCCGAACGAAGAATCAGCCCTTGATGGCGGCCGTCAGCTCGTCATAGGCCTTGCAGGCGTCGGCCGGCGTGGTGGCGCCCTGATATTTGGTCGTCACAGCCTGCACCTTGGCGGTCAGGTCGGCGGCCTTGGTCGGATCCTTGGTGATCGCTTCCTGCAGCGCGGCGGTCATTTCCTGCGCCTTCTTGGCCGCGATTTCCTGCGTGCATTCAGGCGCCTTCGAACAGGCCGATGCGGCAAGCATGGCGACACCCACGCCGACGAGCAAAAACTTCTTCATGTCAGTCATTCTCCTCACGAAGGCAGAACTTGATCGTCGCTGCCTTCCAACGGCCGAAGCCTGGCGTCCCATAGCCGCCGATTGCGGCAAAACGCAACGTGTGCGGCGCATAAACTTGTGCAGCGCTGCTGCAACGGCGCGGACGGCCTGATTGAGGCCGCCCGTGTCAGACGAAGCAAGGTTTCAGCCACGAGGCTGCAGCAGCGCCAGTGCGGCCGTCGCCGCGGCAAGGACGGCGGTTAGGGTCAAAGGCCCCGTAGCGCCATAGGTGTCCACGACATAACCGCCGACAACCGCACCGACGGTGATGGCAACCTGGAAGGAAGTGACCATCAGGCTGCCTGCTGCTTCCAGCGCATCAGGCGCCGCGCGGGACATATTGGTCGGCAGCACAACCGGCGCCATGCCGAAGGCGAAGCCCCACAGCGTAACAAAGCCGAAGGCAACGCCGGTTTGCGCGCCCCAAAGCACCAAAGCGAGTGCCGAAAACGCCATCAACGCGGCGGTAACTGCGAGGGCCATGTGGATGTTGGTGTCGGCCAGGCGGCCACCGGCAATATTGCCGATCACAGCGGCGATGCCGAACCCGAGCAGCGCCAGGGCAATCGGCCCGGTTGTGAGGAGCGTCACCTGTTCGAGGAAGGGGCGCACATAGACCGAGCCGGCAAAATGCCCGGTCATCAGCAGAACAATGGCAAGCATGCCGAGTTGGATGCCACGCCGCCGTGTCAGCCGAAAGACGTCTGCAAGGCTGTTGCTTGCCGCCGCAGGCAAGGTCGGCAGGCTGAGAAGCTGCAGCAGCATGGCAAGCGCGGCCAGCCCCGCCGTCATGGCCATCGCGCTGCGCCATCCCAGCCAGTCGCTGATCAACGCACCCATCGACGGCGCGGCGATGGTGGCGAGCGAGACGCCGAGGGTGACGATCGCCATGCCTCGACCTGTCGCATTGGCGCCGACCAGCCTCGACACGACGGCAACCGAAAGTGCCCAGAAAGCGCTGAGAGCAATCCCCAGCCCGGCCCGGCCCAGCAACAACAGCCAGAAATTGGGCGCCAGCGCCGCAAGAATATTGGAACCGACCGCCAAGGCCATGAGGCCAACCAGCACCGCCTTGCGGTTCAATCGGCCGATGAGAACATTGCTCAACATGGCCGTCACGGCGCCAACGGAAGCGGTGGCGGTGACGACCTGTCCGGCAGTTCCCTCGCTGATGCCGAGATCGCGCGCCATCGGCGTCAACAGACCTGCCGGCAAGAACTCGGCTGACACCAGGGCAAAGCTGGTGGCCGCCAATGATAGGACCGCAAACCATGTGGCCGCGCTCCACGCGGCTGGTGCATCGGCATCAAGGCCGATGGCGGCGTCTTCAAGCTGTAGTGTTGTGTCAGTCACGGAAAGATCTCCACAGTTGGAGATCTTAGATAGGCGAGTCCGTCCGGATGTTATGTACCTTAAAATCCGAAATTCATATCCATTCGTCCGGGAATTGTGCGACGCACAACGCCTGGCGAGACATTGGTGATGCGCTTGAACGCGCGGGCGAAGGACGCCTCGGAATCATAGCCCAGACGGGTAGCGACTTCGGCAACCGACAAGCCGTTTTGGCCCAGTAACTCGCGGGCAAGCTGCATTCGCAGGCGGGCGAGATAATGTGCGGCACCCTCCCCCAATACCGCGCTGAAGCGCTCGGCGAAAATCGAACGCGATTGGCCTGCCACGCCGGCGAGGCTTCCCAGCGTCCAGTTGTGGCCGGGGTCGCGGTGCATGGCCGCCAGAGCGCGGCCTATATGGGGGTCGCGGATGGCTGCGAGCCAACCGGTGGTCGAGGCGCCGTTGCAATTGACCCAGCAGCGTATGAGCCTGGCTGTCAGCAAATCCGCCATACGCGACAGGATGGTGGCGCTGCCCATCTGCGGTTGCGCGGCCTCCACCGTCATGGCCGCCAGCAAAGGGCCGACCATCGGGTCATTGCCGGCCACGTCGCAACCCTTGATGAGAGGCGGCATCAACGTGACCAACGGATTGAGCGCATAGGAGCCGAGAGACATGGAGCCGCAGAAAAGGGTGCTTGTCGCGCCCGTTCCCTGCCGTATCACTTCGCAAACGTTGCCGCCCAACTTGATCACCTGGCAGCCCTCGAGCGAGTCGCCCACCACGTCCGGCGCACTCGCCAGCCGATGGGCGATGCCTTGCGGCAGCAGCACCAGATCGCCATCGCGCAACTCCTGCCAGCCTTGCGCTTCGGTGTGAATCCAACATGGACCCTGGCCGACAAAGTGAAAACGAAGCAGTTGTTGTTGCGGAAAGTCTATGCTCCATGGGTGCCGGAGTTCGCAGCGGCCATAGTTGACGCCACTCAAGCGAAAGTCTTGCAGAACTTCGCTGAGCGCATCCATCGGGATATGTGGCAGCGGCGACGGCCGGGACGAATAATCAGGCATTTGTCAGATATAAATACCGGCCGTCCGACAGGCAAGCGCAGACTGTTGTTCCACCGGGGAATCGCTGCCGCGGCACCCTACCCATCCTGGCAGGCTTCCCGCCCTTGCCTCCCGCTCCCAGTGCATGCAAGGAGTGCTGTCGGACACAGGGACAAGAGGCATGGCAGCGGAAGCATCGGGCAGCGATCTCATTCAGGTGGTGGCGCTGCTTGCCGCAGGCGTCGTCGCCGTTCCGATCTTCAAACGCATGGGGCTGGGCTCGATCCTCGGCTATCTCGCCGCGGGCGTGGTCATCGGCCCGTTCGGTATTGGCATTTTTTCCGAATCGGAAGCCATCCTGCATGTCGCCGAACTCGGCGTGGTCATGTTCCTGTTTATCATCGGGCTGGAGATGCAGCCGTCGCGGCTATGGGGCCTGCGCCGCGAGATTTTCGGCCTCGGCGCGCTGCAGGTCGGCGTCTGCGCATTGCTGCTTACCGGTGTTGGTCTCGCCGGCGGCTTTCCGATCGCGCAATCCTTCGTTGCCGGTGCCGGCTTCGTGCTGACCTCGACGGCGATCGTCATGCAGCTTCTGGAAGAGCGTGGCGAGATGGCCAGCCCCAAGGGCCAGCGCATCGTATCCATCCTGCTGCTCGAGGATCTGGCAATCGTGCCGCTTCTGGCGCTGGTCGCCTTCCTGGCGCCGGGCGGCGCCGAGATGACCCTGCAGCAGAGGCTGGCCGAAATCGGCATCGGTCTTGGCGCCATCGTCGGGCTGGTGGTGGCCGGCCGCTATCTGCTCAATCCGTTCTTCCGCATCCTGGCCGACGCCAAGGCGCGCGAGGTGATGACGGCGGCAGCACTTCTGGTCGTGCTGGGGTCGGCGCTGGTCATGCAGCTTTCCGGCCTGTCGATGGCGATGGGCGCGTTCCTGGCCGGCGTGCTGTTGTCGGAATCGACTTTCCGCCACCAGCTGGAGGCCGACGTCGAGCCATTCCGCGGCATCCTGCTTGGCCTGTTCTTCCTCGCCGTCGGCATGTCGCTCGACCTGCATGTGGTGGCCGACAACTGGCGGCTGATCGCCGTCTATGTCGTCGCCTACATGGCGATGAATGCGCTCGGCATCTACCTCGTCGCCCGCTTGCTGAACAGCGGTCATCGTGAAGCGCTGGAACGCGCCGTGATCATGGCGCAAGGCGGCGAATTCGCCTTCGTCCTCTATTCGGCCGCGGCGGCGGTTGGCATCATCGACAGCCGGGCCAACGCAACGCTGACCGCGATCATCATCATCTCCATGGTGCTGACGCCGCTGGCCATCATTGCGCTCAAATATGTGACGCCGCGCGACGAGCAGTCGCTTGAAGGCGTCGACATCGCCGACGGCCTTACCGGCAGTGTGCTGGTCATCGGCTTCGGCCGTTTCGGCCAGATCGCCAGCCAGCCGCTTTTGTTGCGCGGCATCGACGTGTCGATCATCGACAATGATGTCGAAATGATCCAGGCGGCCGCCGATTTCGGCTTCAAGGTCTATTATGGCGACGGCACGCGGCTCGACATTCTGCGCGCCGCAGGTGCAGGCCGCGCCCGCGCCGTGCTGATCTGCGTCGACAAGCCGGACGCCGCCGTGCGCATGGCGGAACTGATCAAGGCGGAGTTCCCGCTGCTGACTGTCCTGGCGCGTGCCTTCGATCGCGGCACCGCGCTGTCGCTCATCCGCGCCGGGGTCGACTTCCAGCTGCGCGAGACCTTCGAATCGGCCCTGGTCTTCGGCGGTTCCGCGCTCGAGGTTTTGGGCGTCGAGCCGGAAGATGTCGCCGATGTCATCGAGGATGTGCGACGGCGCGACAATGCCCGACTGGAGACGCAGCTGGCCGAAGGCGTCCGCGCCGGGCAACGTTTCCTCAGGGGCAATACCGGCACGCCGATCCCGACGCCGCTGACGCAACCGCGCCGGCCCGGCCAGGCTCTGAACGAAGAGACGGCCGGCGTGCTGCACAAGCCGGAGCCCGCCGATCAGGGGGAAAGCTGATGACCGCATTGGATGAGCGCGCGCTCGCCGTCACAAAATTCTGGCGCGAGGCCGGCGAAGACGCGTGGTTCGAGAAGAACGACGCCTTCGACGCGAATTTCCGCAGCAGGTTTCTCGACCTGCACTTTGCCGCCGCGCGGCGCGAGTGCGACGCATGGTCGGAGCATGCCGAGGGTTCGCTGGCGCTGATGATCCTGCTCGACCAGTTTCCGCGCAACTGCTTTCGCGGCTCAGGCCATATGTACGCCACCGATCCGCTGGCGCGGTATTTTGCCGCCAAGGCGATCGCTGCCGGCCACGACCTTGCGCTGGAAGAAAACCTGCGCGTCTTCCTGTACCTGCCCTACGAACATTCGGAACTGCCCGCCGACCAGGACAGATCGGTCGAGCTCACCACCGCCAGGGCGCCGGAGTATGTGAAATACGCCATCGAGCATCGCGACATCATCGAGCGTTTCGGCCGCTTTCCGCACAGGAACAAGATGCTTGGCCGCGAGACGACGGCGGACGAACAGGCATTTCTCGATGGCGGCGGATTTTCCGGTTAACCCAGCCACCAGTCGCGGCCGGATGCCAGTCGCTCTATGCCTGATGTATCGACGGCGCTGAGCCGCGCGCTCACGCTCCTGCCGCCCACCGCCAGATCCGGCGCGATCTCGGCCAGGGGCGCCAGAACGAAGGCGCGCTCCAGCATCCGGGGATGCGGCACTTCCAGCCCGGTTTCGTGGATGATGCGGTCGCCGAACACCAATATGTCGATGTCGATCAGGCGCGGACCCCAGCGCTCCTCGCGCACCCGCTTCAGCTTGCGCTCGGCCTCGAGGCAGAGGTCGAGCAGCGCCCTTGGCGCCAGCGCGGTCGAGATTTCGGCAGCGGCGTTGAGGAAATCCGGCTGGTCGAGCTTGCCCCAGGGCGGCGTGCGATAGAGCGAGGAGACGGCGATGACACGCGTGTTCTCGTCGGCGTCCAGCAGGCGCAGCGCCGTGGCCATCGAGGCCGAGGGATCGCCGAGATTGCCACCAAGGCTGAGATAGACCGTGTTTTTGCTACTCTGGCCAGACAACGGTCACCTCGACGTAATCGAGCACGCCGGGCACCGGTGCGTTGGGCTTGCGCACGGTGATCTCGGCCTTCCTGATCTGCGGAAACCGTGAAGTCAGCGCCTTCGCCACTTCGAGCGCCAGCGCCTCGATCAGGAAACGGCGATGTCCAGTGACGATCTTTTCAATCACCGTGAAGGCGATGCCGTAATTGACGGTGTCCTCGATGGAATCATCCTCCAGTGGGCGGCTGGGCTCGACCGTCAACTCGGCATCGACATAAAAACGCTGGCCAAGCGCCTCTTCCTCGTCCAGCACGCCGTGCCGGGCAAAGAAGGCGCAGTTCTTCATGCGGATGACGTACATTTCTTAGTGTCCTGGCATTTCTTGGTGTCCTGGGCTCAGCGTCCTGGCTTTTCACGCGCCAGCATAGCATCGGCGACGGCCAGTGCGTCCATGTTGATTGCGACATCGTGAACGCGAAACAGATCGGCGCCCTTCAGCCTCAGGATGACACTGGTGGCTGCCGTCCCGGCGGCGCGCGCGCCGGCTTCGCGGCCGGTGACGGTGCCGATGAAGCGTTTTCTGGAGGTGCCGGCCATCAAGGGAAAACCGAGCTCCTTAAGCTCGGAAAACCGCGCCATCAGGTCGAGGTTTTCCTCAGCCGTCTCCTTGGCGAAGCCGAAGCCGGCATCGAGTACGATATGATCGTCCGCAACGCCGCTGCGCCTGGCGATTTCCAGCGAAGCCTTGAGGAACAAAAACTGGTCGGCGATGACGTCGGGCAGTTTTTGCCGCTCGCGCCCGGTATGCATGATGACCAGTCCGGCGCCGGTCTCGGCGGCGACGCGGGCGATGCCCGGTTCGCGCTGCAAGCCCCAGACATCATTGACGATATGCGCACCGGCGGCGACGGCGAGGCGCGCGGTTTCCTCGCGATAGGTGTCGACCGATACCAGGGCTTCGCCTGAAACGGCGAGTGCTGCGATCACCGGCAGGATGCGGCCCTGCTCTTCTTCAGCAGTTACGGGCGATGCGCCAGGGCGCGTGGATTCCCCGCCGATGTCGATGACGGCGGCCCCCTCTTCGACCATGCGGTGCGCCTGAGCCACAGCCTGATCAGGCGTGATGAACAGCCCGCCGTCGGAAAAACTGTCCGGCGTGACGTTGAGAATGCCGACCACAATGGCTTTCTCGCCAAGGTCAAGATGGCACTTATGCGCCAGTTGCCATCGCCTTGTCGTCATTGTCCTTCAACCATGTGTCTCATTGGCATGTGGCTCATTGGCATGTGGCTCATCGAGCGCTTGCAATCCATCAACGATGCGTGATCGGTGGAAGATCAATTCCGTTGCGCCGGCAACGGCCGTAAAGCAAGGTGAGTGAAGAGGCAACATGATGAAACGACCCCTGCTCTGCGCCCTGATGCTGGCTTTGACCGTCCTGCCGGCGAATGCTGCCAATCTGGTGAAGACTTACAGCTATTTTGCCATCGGCGGCAGCACGCTCGATGACATCGAGACGCAATTGTCGAAGCATGGACCCGAGGTGAAAAGCACCGGGATGCGGCATCCAGGCGCCACCCAGATGGCGTTCACCACCCGCATCAGCTACGCGCAAACCGCAGACACCTGCCGCATCGCCAAGGCCGCCGTTACCGTCAAGGTCAAGGTCATCCTTCCGGAGTGGCGCAGGCCGCGCAAGGCCGATCCCGATGTCAGGCTGTTCTGGGACACGCTGTCGGCCGACATCAAGCGCCATGAGGAGCGTCATGTCGAGATCGCCAAGAACCACGGCCGTCTGCTCGAAGACGCGCTGAACGCGAGCTTTGCGCAAAAGACCTGCGCCGGGGCCAAGGCGAAGGCGGCGCAGATCACCGCGGCCGAACTCGCCAGGCATGACCAGGACCAATTGCGCTTCGACCGCGTGGAAGGCGTGAATTTCGAAAGCCGCATCCTGCGGCTGCTGCGCTACCGCATGCAGCGCGTCGAGAACGGCCAGCTTCCGCCCGGCTGAAACACGGACTGATACCAAGCCAATTCTGCCGAAACATGAGGCCAGCCCCAGAAAATTTTCGGGCATAGGTCGAAATCGGCCTATACGGGACGACATATGTCAGGCTCGCAAGATATGTCAGGCTGGCAAGGCGCGAGCTTCGAAACACCAGATCAAGACCAATTGAGGCGGCGTGTAGCGGAGCGGCCATTTGGCGCCGCGCAATCGCTCTCGAACGTTATGGATGAACTGATATGGACCAGGCTGTCGACAAGCCGGACGGGGTGGCGCCCGCCGCGCCGCTGACGGAAAGCGAGAAGAACGTCATCATCGCCGGCATCCTTTTGTCGATGCTGCTGGCGGCGCTCGACCAGACAATCGTCGCGCCGGCCATGCCGACCATCGGCCGTTCGCTCGGCCATGCCGACTACCTGCCGTGGATCGTGACCGGCTATCTCCTGACGGCGACGGCCATGGCGCCGCTCTACGGCAAGATTTCCGACGTCTATGGCCGCCGGCCGACCGTCTATGCGGCGATCCTGATCTTCCTTCTGGGATCGCTGGTCAGCGCCATGGCCCCCAACATGTTCGTGTTGGTTGTCGGCCGGGCGATCCAGGGTGCGGGCGGCGGCGGCCTGTTCGCCCTGGCGCAGATCGTCATCGGCGACCTGGTGCCGCCGCGCGAACGCGCGCGTTATGCCGCCTGGATTTCGGGCACCTGGGCGGTCGCCAGCATCGCCGGGCCTTTGCTCGGCGGCGGATTTGCCGAACATCTGCATTGGTCGCTGATCTTCTGGATCAATATCCCGCTCGGCATCTTGGCCATGGCCATCATCAACAAGCCGCTGCGCAAACTGCCGGTCGCCGCAAAGCGGCATCGCATCGACGCGCTGGGCGCGCTGCTTCTGGTGGTGGCGACGGCATTGCTGCTTTTGGCCCTCAACTGGGGCGGCAGCGCCTATCCATGGGCCTCGCGCGAGATCGTCGGCCTGCTGGCCTGTTCGGCGGTCTTCTGGGGTGCGTTCGCGCTCAGGCTGATGCGTGCGGCCGAGCCGCTGATTTCGCTTGAAGTGCTGAGCAATCCGATCGTGCTTGCCGGCACGGCGTCGATGTTCCTGCTGCAGGCCGCCAATATCGGCCTGTCGGTGTACCTGCCGGTCTATCTGCAGTCGATCATCGGCCTGTCGGTCAGCCAGTCGGGCCTTGCCATGCTCGGCCTGCTGCTCGGAACGGTCGCCGGCGCGACGTTCAGCGGCCGCACGATACCGCGCTTCTTCCACTACAAGCGTATCGCCATGGTCGGCGTTCTCTTCGCCATTATCTGTCTTGGCGTGCTCAGCCTGGTCGCCGGCCGCGCCTCGCTGCTGGTGGTCGAGCTCTTGACCATCTGCATCGGCCTTGGAAGCGGCACCACCTTCCCGGTCGCCACCGTATCGGTGCAGAACGCCGTCGATCGCGCGCATCTCGGCGTTGCCACCGGCGTGCTGACCTTCCTGCGTTCGCTGGGCAGCGCGCTCGGCGTCGCCATGCTTGGCGCCGTCGCGCTCGGCTATGGCCTGCCGCTTGCCGGCGAAGGCGCGCCGGCTGCCGGACAGATCGTCTCGGCGACGCCCTTCATGATGATCTTCCTTGCCGCGGCCGTTACGCTCGTGCTGGCGCTGATGACGCTGGCGCTGATGCCGGAGAAGTCACTGCGCGGCCGCGACGAGGCCGAGGCGCCGGTCGTTCTGGTGGAGTGATCCGGAAAGCGCTGTAGGACCTACTCCACGACGCCGAGCTTCTTCTGCAGGCTGGTCGACGACGTCGTGTACTGGAAGACGATGCGCTCACCGGGGCTGATGATGCGCTTGGCGGCCTGCGCCATCAGCGCCACCTCGTGAAAACCCGACAGGATCAGCTTCAGCTTGCCTGGGTACCAGTTGATGTCGCCGACGGCAAAGATGCCTGGCACCGAAGTCTGGAATTTCTCGGTATCGACCGGGATGAGGTTCTCATGAAGGTTGAGCCCCCATTCGGCGATCGGGCCGAGCTTCATGGTCAGGCCGAAGAACGGCAGCATGCGCGTGCACGGCACCTCGATGTCGCCGTCAGGCCCGCCCTTGATGATAGCAGAGGCCAGCTCGCCGTCGGCGCCGGTCAGGCCGCTCACCTGGCCGACCCGGAACTCCAGCTGCTTCATCTCCTGCATGGCATACATCTTGTTGACGCTGTCGGGCGCCGCCCTGAATTCCGCGCGCCGGTGGACCAGTGTCACGCTTTTTGCCACCGGCTGCAGGTTCAGCGTCCAGTCGAGTGCGGAATCGCCGCCGCCGACGATGACGAGGTCGTGGCCGCGGAATTCCTCCATACGGCGCACCGAATAGAAGACGCTCCTGCCCTCATAGGCCTCGATGCCGGGAATGGGCGGCCGTTTGGGCTGGAACGAGCCGCCACCGGCGGCGATCACCACCACCTTGGCTTCGAACACCTCGTTCTCGTCGGTGGTGACCCGAAATGAGCCGTCGTCAAGCTTTTCCAGGCTGGAGACCATGCGGTTGAAGGTAAAATCCGGCTTGAACGGGTGAATCTGCTCGAGCAGTCTGTCGACCAGGCCTTGCGCCGAGATCGATGGCCAGCCTGGAATGTCGTAGATCGGCTTTTCCGGATAGAGTTCGGCGCATTGGCCGCCCGGTCGGTCGAGGATGTCGATCAGATGGCACTTCATGTCGAAGAGGCCAAGTTCGAACACGGCGAACAGGCCGACCGGACCCGCCCCGACGATGAGTGCGTCCGTCTTGATTACATCGGTCATGCCAGGCGAGCCTCATTGTCAGACTGGGGCGAAACTGGCGCGAGACTGCATGAGCATTGGCCCGCTGCCAAGCGGCGGCGGGAAAAATCAGATGGTACGGGAGATCAACCCTGGCGAGCCGGCACGCGCACGACCAGGCCGTCAAGCGCGTCGCGCACCTTGATTTGGCAGGACAGCCGCGAGTTCGGCTGGACGTCATAGGCGAAGTCCAGCATGTCCTCTTCCATCGCCTCCGGCTCGCCGACCTCGGCCGTCCAGGCTTCGTCGACATAGACATGGCAGGTCGCGCAGGCGCAGGCGCCGCCGCATTCTGCCTCGATGCCCGGCACCGCGCTACGGATCGCATTCTCCATGACGGTCGAGCCGTTTTCGGCCTCGACATCGAAAGGAGTGCCGTCATGGGCAATGAAGGTCAGCTTGGTCATTTATCACCTGAAGGGAGTCCCAGCCGAGATAATCACTCCACCGGACAAGTCAACTGCGGCGCGAAAGCGCCGCTTTGTGACGTTTTTTCGGAAAGCTGGCCAAAGCACGCCCTGGCCCCGTCGATTCATCCCGGTGGCCGCTGCCGAGCGGCAGCCATTACCGGCTGATGGCGGCGATGAAATCGCGCACTTCCTCGATCAGGGTGCCGAGGCGCTTGAGGATGCGCGCATCTTCCGGCTGCTGTTCGATCGAGGTGGCGCAGTCGGCGATGGCAAAGGCGCCGACCCCGCGCGCCGAACCTTTCAGCCCATGCGCCAGAAGCAGTCGCTCCCTGACATCGGCATCGACTATTCTGTCGCGGACGGAAAGCGCCTGCTGTACGAACAGCGCCAATACCTCCTGTTCGAGGGCGCGATCGCCCATAGTCTGACGGGCCAGATGGGCCAGATCCACTGGGCGCGAACGGGCCGGTCCCGACGCATCGCCGCCCGGCATTGAGAAGGCAATGCCGCTTTCACCGCGTACCAATTTGAAACTCCTTGTGCCGATCGCCGAAAAAACTAGGCGATTTCCGTCGCCAACGCGTTAATGAATGGGCTGGAAAATTGTTGCCGTTGAGGCGGTTAGATCACGTTGTCGTTAACCTTATATTTAAAGTTTTACGTATCTCGCGGAATGCATGTTTTCTTTACCCCTGTGTGTCATTACGATACGAAGGTCCATTTTCAGCCTCCTGCGTGGGATAAGACGAGCCAGAATCAGGCAAAAATAAGAAGTCCCTCGGCAGCTAGTACAGGGTAGCGAAGGCATGGCGAAGAAACCAACGACGACCAGAACTCTCGACAGCGACGTAGCCAGGGAACTCGAAAAGGCACTAGACCTCGATCTCAGCGGAGACGGCAGCGGCGATCTCGATATCGCGGCGTCGATGGAAGATCTGGAAGCGCAGATATCGCAGGCCGCGGACGAACTGGCGCGCGAAGGCCGCCCCCAGAAGCCCGCCCCCGCTCAAAACGCGCCCGTCCAACAAAACCAGAGTGCGAAGCCGGCAGCCAAGCCCGCCGAGCTGCGCCCGGTCGAATCGCGCAACAGCGCGCAGCCAGCCGGCTTCAAGCCGGCAAACGATGACCGCCAGAAAGATTACAAGACGCTGCTGCACAGCCTCAACCGGCGCGCGTCTAGCACGATCTATTGGGTCGTGGCGTTCGTGTCGCTGGCCTGGATCGCCGGCGCCGGCGGCCTCGCCAATCTGCTGTTTGGCCCCAGCATCTGGAAAATTCGTACGTTCGATCAAATCCTGGCCCGCCCTGAACTGATCGGCCTGGCGATCGCGGCAATCATACCGGTCGTCCTGTTTTGGGCCTTCGCGGCGATGATCCGCCGCGCGCAGGAAATGCGCATTGCCGCGCAATCGATGACGGAGGTGGCTTTCCGCTTGGCGGAGCCGGAAAACCTCGCCCAAGACCGCGTGATGATGATCGGCCAGGCCGTTCGCCGTGAAGTGGCGGCGATGGGCGAAGGCATCGAGCGCACGCTGGCGCGCGCCGTCGAGCTCGAAACTCTGGTCCACAGCGAGGTCAACCAGATCGAACGCTCCTATTCGGAGAATGAATCGCGCATCCGGTCGCTGGTCGACGGGCTGGGCAGCGAGCGCGAAGCCGTCGTCACTCATGCCGAGCGCGTGCGCGCCTCGATCACCGGCGCGCATGAAACGCTGAAGGACGAGATCGGCGCCGCCTCCGACATTATTCGCGACTCTATCCTCAACGCGTCGACCAAGCTGTCGATGACGATCACGAATTCCGGCGACACACTGATCGACCGCATCAATGAAAGCTCGATGTCGATCTTCGATTCCGTCGAAACCCGGCTGGATTCAATCACCGACAGGCTGTCGACGTCGGGCGAAGCCTTTGCTTCGCTGCTCGACACCCGCATCGCCAAGCTGACGGACACCACAGACGGCCTGACCCGGTCGCTGACCGACCTGCTCGACGACCGCACCACCGGTATGGTGTCGCTGCTCGGCGGCGCCGCCCGCACCCTGAGCTCGGAATTCGAGTCCAGCCTGAACGGCATCGAGCGGACGCTGGCCGAGCGCGGCCAGGCGCTGATCAGCGAATTTCAGACCCGCGCCGAAGCACTCGATACCGGCACGCAGAAGCTCAACGCCGCGCTCGAGGCGCGCGCCCGCCAGATCAACGAAACGCTGGTCGAGCGCGCCCGCGAGATCGCCCACACCTTTGCCGAGAGCAAGGATCATTTGTCGGCCATGATCGATCAGGGCAAGACCCAGATCGGCGCCGACATGGCCGACATCGTCTCGTCGACCTCGTCGATGCTCGAAGCCCGCGCCAGCGATTTCGCCGGCCGGATGGAAGCCGCCCGCCATGTCGTGTCGCGCTCATTCGACACCGACATCCAGCGTCTTGCCGATGCCCGTGTCGGCATCGAGGACGCCGTCGAAAACCACAGCCGCAAGCTGTCCGAAAGCCGCGAACGCATGGCGGCTGCCATGCAGGCGGACCTGGCGAAGTTCGCCGAGGGCCGCGCCGGCATCGATGCGGCCGTAACGAACCAGGTGCAGAAGCTGGCCGAAGGCCGCAACCTGATCTCGCGCGCCCTGGAAGAGGATCTGCGCAAGGTCAACGAGTCGCGCGCCGCCATCGACGCGTCGCTGGGCAGCCATCTCGAGCGGCTTGAAGAAGGCCGCAACCGGCTCAACCAGGCTTTGCATGAAGACTCCGGAAAACTTGTGCAAGCCCGTACGATCATTGACGAAATGGTCGCCGGGCATGTCGGTAAGCTGGCCGAAGGCCGCAACATTCTGTCGCGCGCCCTGGAAGCCGATCTCGGCAAGCTCGCCGACAGCCGCGCCTCGATTGACGGGCTGGTCGCCGGCCAGGTTGAAAAGATCGCCGAAGGCCGCGCCATCCTGACCAAGGCGCTCGAAAACGACATTATCGGCATCAAGGGCGTGATCGAGAGCCACTCTGCGAAACTGGCCGAGGATCGCACCGAACTCAGCAAGGCGCTGGAGAACGACCTGTCCGGCATCAGAGGCCTGCTCTCCGACCATTCGAGCCGGCTTGCCGACGATCGTGGCCTGTTGTCACAGACGCTCGAGGCCGACCTCGCCAAGCTCGCCGAGAGCCGGTCGAGCATCGACGGGCTGGTCGCCGGCCAGGTCGAGAAGCTGGCCGAGGGCCGCGATATCCTCAAGCGCGCGCTCGAAGCCGACCTCAACACCATCAAGGGCGCCATCGCGGGTCATTCCGACAAGGTGGCGGAAGAGCGCGGTCAGCTTTCCAGGGCACTGGAGGCCGATCTGCAGAATGTGAACAGCCTGATCGCCGACCACTCGAACCGGCTTGTTCAGGATCGTTCGACGCTATCCCAGGCGCTTAAGGATGACCTTCAGAATGTGAACAGCCTGATCACCGACCACTCGAGCCGGCTTGTCCAGGATCGTTCGACGCTATCCCAGGCGCTTCAGGACGATTTGCACAATGTCAGCGGCATCATGGCCGATCATCAAAACAGGCTCGTCCAGGACCGTTCGGCGCTCTCAAAGGCACTGGAAGACGACATCGCCAAGCTGGCGGAGAGCCGCTCCAACATCGATGGGCTGGTCGCCGGACAGGTCGAGAAGCTCGCCGAGGGCCGAGACATCCTCACACGGGCGCTCGAAGCCGATCTCAATGCGATCAGGAGCGCCATTGCCGACCAGTCGCAGAAGCTGAGCGAAAACCGTGGCGAGTTCGCACGGGTGCTGGAAGCGGATTTGGAAAATGTCAACAGCCTGATCGAGGGTCACAGCGACAAGCTCGTCCGGGATCGCGCGACGCTGTCGAAGGCTCTCGAGGACGACCTCGCCAAGCTGGCCGAGAGCCGGTCGAGCATCGACGGACTGGTCGCAGGCCAGGTCGAGAAGCTGGCCGAGGGCCGAGACATCCTGAAACGTGCGCTGGAAGCCGACCTGCAGAAGCTGTCGGCAAGCCGCGGTGAGGTTGACGACATCATCGCCGGCCATGTCGGCAAGCTGGCCGAAGGCCGCAACATGTTGACCCAGGCGCTGGAAGACGATCTGGCAAAGCTCGCCGACATACGCAAGGACGTCGACCGCTCTCTGTCGGGCCATATCGACCAGATTGCCGGCAGAAGCACCGATATCTCGGCGGCAATCGCTGCCGATGTCGAGAAAATCGAGCAGGCCTTCAGCAAGCAGACCGGCATCATCGAAGAGCGCGCCGGAACCATGGAGCGCGCGTTGTCGGTGGGTGTCGACAATGTCCGCAGCGTGCTTGAAAAGAGCGCCGTCTTCGTTGCCGGCGCGCTCCGTGAGAAGGTGATGGAAGTCACCAGCGCGCTGCACGAACAGGCCGGTGCTGCCTTCAGCGACGCCGACCGCAAGATCGCCGAGCGTGCCGAGCAGACCTCGGCCGCCCTTTTGGCCCGGGCCGAGGACATCGCCCGGACCTTCGAGGACGCGGATCGCCGTCTGCACGCCCGTGCCGAGGACACATCGAGCGCCCTGATTGCGCGCGCAGAGGATACGACGAACGCCTTGCTTGCCCGCGCCGAGGACACAACGAGCGTGCTGCTTGCCCGGCATGACGAGACGTCGAACTCGCTGCTCGCCCGCGCCGAAGAAACGGCCGGACGGCTGGCTGCCCGCGCCGGCGAGATCGCCGGCACGTTCGACGCCGCCGACCAGAAGCTGGTCGCCCGCGCGGTCGAGACGGCGCAGTCGTTGGCCGACCGCGCCGGCGACATCCTGCGTAACTTCGAGGGCGCCGACCAGCGGCTGAGCATGCGCATCGGCGAATCCGCCGAAGCGCTGGCCGCCCGCGCCTCGGACCTTGGCCGCATCTTCGACGCCGCCGACCAGCAGCTGATCTCGCGCATTGCCGAGGGTTCGGACGCGCTGTCGGCACGCGCCACCGAGATCAGCCGCATCTTCGACGAGGCCGATCACCGCCTGGTGTCGCGCATCGCCGACTCCACGTCGACGATCGGCGAGCATGCCAACAACATCGTCGGTGCCTTCGCCAGCACCGAGCAGCGTGTTGCCGAACGCGCACGCCAGACCGGCCAGGAACTTGCCGTCCACGCCCGCGAGATGGAGCAGGCTCTTGCCGGCGCCGACGAGCGGCTGGCCGCGAGCGTTGCGTCCGCAGCTTCGCGCGTCGAGGAACAGGTCGCCAGCGTCGAGAACCGCCTTCTTTATACGACGGAGACGATGGGCCAGAAGCTCAACGAGCAGGTTTCCAGCGCAGAAGCTCAGCTGATCTCGCGCGCCAACACGATTGCGGAGACTTTTACCGCGGTCGGCCAGCACATCGGCCAAAGCACCAACGACGCTGCCAAGACAATCGGCACCAATACCCGCGAGCTCAACACGATGCTGGCGGCGCGTTCGGCCGAGATGGCGAAGATCCTGGACGAAACCGCGCGGCCGCTGGTCGAGCGCTTCGCCCAGGGCGGCTCGGAACTGCAAAAGAGCATGGAAGAGGTCACCGAACGCGCGACCGAGAAGCTGCGCAGCGAAAATGCCGCCCTCGTCAACGCGCTCGCCAGCCGCACCGCCGAAACGCTGTCGGCCGTCGAAGGCGCGCGCTCGTCGCTCGCCGATAGCGTCGCCGACCTCATCGGCCGCATGAGCGTCTCCAGCTCGCAGCTTGGTGAGCTGATCGAACAGGCGGCGATCAACCTCGGCCAGGTTGACGAACGTCTGAGCGGCAGCACGCAAAGCTTCGCGGCAACCACCGAAAAGGCCGCGCAGACCTTCGCCAGCTCGGCACGCCTGGTCGATTCGAACACGACGCGGCTTACCGAATTGTCGTCGTCGACCCTGCGCGAAGTGGCCTCGATCGCCACCAAGTTCGACGAGCACAGCCGCTTGCTGTCCTCGGCTTCGGATCTGTTGAGCTCGGCGCAGAGCAATCTGGAGCACACGCTTGAGCGGCAATCGTCGCTCGAAGATCTCGCCGTCGGCCTAGTCAAGAAGTCGGAAGACCTCGAGAAGGTGATGCGTTCGTTCGAAAACCTTGTCGGCCAGACGATGCAGAATGCCGAAGGCAAGACGCTGGCATCAGCCGACAAGATCCGCATCGCCATAACGGAAGTGGTCGATTCGGCAACCAGCCGGTTCGCCGATGCGACCGAGGAGATGCGGCGCACCGCAAGCTCGATCAAGAGCGAGCTCGACCTCACCCGCGCCGAGCTCAAGAAGGGCGTCATCGAGATGCCGGAAGAGGCCAAGGAATCGACCTCGGCGATCCGCCGTGCCGTTGCCGAGCAGATCAACGCGCTCAAGGAACTTTCGGATATCGTTGCGAAATCGGGACGCGGCGGCGACAATGCCGAACCGCGCGCCCTGCGCCCGGCGCCGCAGGCGCCAGTGCAGCGCCCGGCCGAGCCGGTACGCCGCCCGCCGCCGGCGCCACAGCCGGAGCGCCCTGCTCCGCAGGCGCCGCTCGGCGGCCTGCGTGGCACGCTCGATATCGAACGCCCTGCCGAAGCACCGCGCCAGCGCGACGCCAACGCCCGCACGCCGCAAGGCGGCTGGGTGCGCGATCTCCTGACCGGGGCATCGCGCGAGGAGGAAGTCGCCAGGCCGGCAGCGCCCGCGGAAGCACCGCGCGCAACTCCCGTCCAGCGCTCGCCGCTGCATGTCATGGAGTCGCTCAACTCGCTCTCGGTCGATATTGCCCGGGCGATCGACCACGACGCCTCGATCGAGCTGTGGAACCGCTACCGGCGCGGCGAGCGTGACGTGTTCACGCGCCGCCTCTACACGCTCAAGGGCCAGCAGACCTTTGACGAAATCCGCCGCAAATATCAGGCCGAGGCGGAGTTCCGCGCCGCCGTCGACCGCTACTGCGACGATTTCGAGAAGCTGCTCAAGGACGTCTCGCGCAACGACCGCGACAACATCATGGCGCAGACCTACCTGACGTCGGACACCGGCAAGGTCTACACCATGCTGGCCCATGCGAGCGGCCGTTTGCACTGATTGAGGCGACACCACAGACACAGAAAAGGCGGGAAGTTCCCGCCTTTTTCTTTGTGCAAAATCGTCGGTCTGCGCTGCCCCTCATCCGCCTGCCGGCACCTTCTCCCGTATAGCGAGGGTGAAGGGAGATGGCATCAGCCTCGCCGCCCATACTGCGACGGTGACAATTGGCGAAATCATTGGCGATGGCGTTCTTTCTCACTATACGGGGAGAAATGCCCGGCAGCGCAATGAGGGGCAGCGCGAACCTGCGATATTTGGTCGAGTGCTGGTTTAACGCGACGAACGATCGTTCGAAGCCTCGACCGGCTCAGATCACCGAATCCGTCCAGCCCACGATATCCTTCGCCGCCTCGCCGAAGGCGCTGTCGAGCGCGTTGACATAGGCCGGATTGCCGCCGCCGGAGACGGGAGCGGATGCGGTGAAGCTCTTCGAGGCGCGCACCTCGCCGTTGCGGTCGTTCAGGATGCGCACGAAGAGATTGACCTCGGCATGCTCGCCACCATTGACGCGGACTTCGAAGGAGCGGATCTCGACGATCACCTGGTAGTCGATCGCCAGCCCCTCGCCCGGCTTGCCGACGCCGGCAAAGCTTCCGGAGCGCTGGAAGGTTTCGGCGAGCCTCGCCTGCACGATCAGCGGCAGCCGGTCGGCCCATTGCGCGCCCTTGAGATACTGGATCGAGCGGTCTGACGGCTTGATGACGATGTTCTGGCTGTCCAGCGCCTTGAGCGCGGAGGGCTGGGCGATCAGGATCTGGCGGCGGCTGTGGCCATGGGCGTCGATCGACGGGGCGGACAGCTCGAACGTATCGAGCGGCGCCGGCTTGCCTCCCAATGCCGCGCAACCAGCCAGCGTCAAGCCAAGCAAAACGACTGCCGATCTATACCCACCCAACCCGAACGTCACGCGTGATCCCCACTGTCCCCGGATCGTATGATGAATCCGCATCCGCGATCCATGTAATTGCTGCGGGCGGGCACGGAAGTCAACGCCGTGCCCTGCCATCGAACTGCCGGACCTCGCCGTCGCCGCCCGACAGGATGCGCTGCGGGTTGCGGCTGAGATCGGTCACCGCCTCTTCGATGCGGCTGATCGAACGCCGGCTGTCCTGGACCAGCGCCTCGACATTCGACAGGCCCTGGCCCGAGAAGCGCGCGATGTTGTCGGTGATCGTGCCAAGCCGGGCGTTCAGCGTGTCGGCGACCTGCTTGAACGACTTCAGCGTGTCCCTGGCATCGGCCATGACGCCGTCGGCCTGGCCCGAACCGAGCAGCGTATCGACCCTTTTCAGGATGCCGTCGACGCGCACCGAGGCATCGTTGAGGCGCGACGCAAGCTGTTTGGCGTCCTTGATCGTCTCGTCGATGTCGTCGGCCCGGTCGGCGAACTTGTCGGTCACCTTGGCGATGTCGGCGGCGGCCTTGTTGGCATTTTCGCTGGCCTTCTGAATGTTGGCGAGCGCCACGCGCACCTGCGCCGGATCGATGCCGTCGAGCACATTGTCGACCTTTGCCAGCGTGCCTTGCGTGCGCGTGGCGAAATCGTTGACCGAGCCGACCGCGGTATCGACGTTCTTGATCACTCCGTCGAGCTGTCCGCTGGTCTCCTTCAGATTGGCGGTGACGGCGTCCACATTGGCGACGATGCTCTTGATCTTGTCCTTGTCGACGGCATTGAGCAGGCCTTCGGCAGCCTTCAGCGTGCCGTCGAGCTTGCCGGAAACACCCTTCAGCTCATCCGACACCGCGCTGACGGCGGTCAGGAACTTGTCGATGCCGTCGGCATTCCTGGCCAGCGCATCGGAAAATGTCTGGGCGTTCTTGACGGTCTGGGTCAGCGGCCCGCGCACATCCCTGGTGAAACCTTCTAGGTCGGAAAGCACCTTGTCGGCGCGGGTGAAGATGTTCTGCGCCGTCTGCAGAAGGTTGGTGACCGCTGACGGATTGGCGATGATCTCGGCCGTCCTGCCTTCCTTTGCCGCCTCTTCCAGCAGGTTCGGTTCCTTGGGATCGGCGCCCTTCAATTCGATGTTGACCTGGCCGGCAAGGCTGGCGATGCCGATATCGGCCTGCGTCGATTTGGTGAGCGGCGTTGTCTGGTCGATCTCGGTCGTAGCAATGGCGGCATTGGGGTCATTGCGGTCGAAATAGACGCGCTTGACCACCCCGACCTTGACGCCGTTGAACAGCACCAGACTGCCGGGGCCGAGGCCGGAGGCCGAACCCTGAATGCGCACGCGCAGCTCCGCCGTCTCGCCGCGATCACCGATCTGGGCGGTCCAATAGACGAACCCGAACGCCGCCAGGATCGCAGCCAGGGTGAAAATGCCGACAATTACGTAGTTGGCTCTGGTTTCCATTGCCCCACTTATGTCTATGCGCGCGCGGCAAGATCAAGTTGCCGAGCGCGTTTTCCGCGGAAATAGGATTTGACCCACGGTTCTTCGCTTTTCAGCATGTCGTCGATCGTGCCTTCGACCAGGATTTTCTTGTTGCCGAGCACCGCCACGCGGTCGCAAGCGGTAAACAGCGTGTCGAGATCGTGCGTCACCATATAGACCGTCAGATCCATCGTATCGCACAACTTCACCACCAATTCGTCGAATTCGGACGCGCTGATCGGGTCGAGGCCGGACGTCGGCTCGTCGAGGAAGACGATGTCGGGGTCGAGCGCCAGCGCCCGCGCCAAGGCGGCGCGCTTGATCATGCCGCCCGAAAGCTCCGAGGGAAATTTTTGCGCGGCGTCCGGCGGCAGGCCGACCAGTTCGATCTTGAGCAAGGCCAGCTCGTCCATCAGTTTCTTCGGCAGATCGAGATATTCGCGCATCGGCACCTGCACGTTTTCCTGCACGGTCAACGCCGAAAAGAGGGCGCCGTGCTGGAAAAGCACGCCAAGGCGCATGTCGATGCGCAACCGCTCGATGTCGCTGGCCTTTTCGAGGTCGAGACCAAACAGCTTGATCGTGCCGGACTGCTTGTGCAGCAGGCCGAGAATCGTGCGCAGCAGCACCGATTTGCCGGCGCCCGAGGCGCCGACGAAACCGAGGATTTCGCCGCGCTTGATGTCGAGCGCCAGTTTGTCGAGGATCAGCTTGTCGTCCAAGGCAACGGTGATATCGCGCACCGACAGCACGATATCGTCTTCTTCCATTCCCTGCACAGCCTTGGTCGCCTTTGAGTTTCTGCGCATCATGTCAGAACTCGATCGATGCGTAGAAGATGGCAAAAAGGCCATCGAGGATGATGACAACGAAGATCGATTTCACAACCGAGGCGGTGACGTGCAGACCCAGCGATTCGGCGCTGCCGCCGACCTTCATGCCTTCTACGGAAGCAATGGTGCCGATGATCATGGCCATGAACGGCGCCTTGATCAGCCCGGCGAAGATGGTGCTGATATCGATCGCGCCGCGCAGCCGGTCGATGAAGGCCGTCGGCGCAATACCGGAATAAAGCCAGGCGGCTAGGATGCCGCCGCCAAGAGCGGCAAAATTGGCGACGATGGTGAGACAGGGCAGCGCGATCACCAGCGCCACCAGGCGCGGAAACACCAGCACGCCGATCGGGTTGAGGCCGATGACCTTCAGCGCGTCGACCTCCTCGCGCATCTTCATCGAGCCGATCTCGGCGGTGATGGCGCTGCCGGAGCGGCCGGCGATCATGATGGCGGTCATCAGCACGCCGAGTTCGCGCAGGATCAGCACGCCGACCAGATCGACAACGAAAATGTTGGCGCCGAAATAATTGAGCTGGTAGGCGCCCTGCTGGGCGACGATGGCGCCGACGATCGCCGACATCAGCACCACCACGGGGATGGCGCCGACCCCCATGCGATCGATCTGGTTGAAGATCGCCGCCGGATTGATGGCATGGCCGCGCCCGAGCTTCATCTGGGCGCCGCCGATGGTGGCGCCGAGGATGTTCATCGAGGCGAGGAAATCGTCGCGCATCTCATAGATGCGGCGGCCGACCGCCTCCAGCCCGCGGAGGATGATGTTGGGGCGCCGGACGCCGCGCGATTCGGGCTCGCGCCGGACAGCTTCGCCAACGGCGCCGAGCAGGATCGAGGCGACATCGCTTTGCCCCTGCATCTTGATCTCGACACCCTTCTTTTCGAAGACGCTGACCAGGCGATCGATCAGCCAGGCGCCGGCGGTGTCCATCTTCTCGATGTGGGAAAGATCCAAAGCGAGCGTCTGGAAGCCTTTGCGCTGCTCGATCTTGCGCATCTCGGCGTCGATCAGCGCCACTGTCGTTGTCGTCCAGATTCCAGAGAAAGCGCAGCCGAGGACGCCGCCCTCCTCGCCGACCGCAACGCGGGGCTGGTGGTCGGCCTCCTTGGCGGCGTTGCCGCTTGCGTCGCGTTTGCCGATGGTCAACATGGCGTCCTGTTTAGCCTGACGGGTCGTACCTGTCGATTTGCCGACGACGCGTTGTCGCATAGCCGGAGCAGAAAATTATGGCGCGTGTCATTTCGGTTGAGGCCGAGCGTTTTCCCATTGCCGGCACCTTCACCATCTCGCGCGGGTCGAAGACCGAAGCCGAAGTCATTACCTGCACGATCAGCGATGGGGACAATCGCGGATGGGGCGAATGCGTCCCCTACAAGCGCTATGGCGAGACCATGGAGGGGGTGCGCGACGCCATCAAGGCCATGCGCCGGCAGATAGAAGGCGGCATCAGCCACAAGGAACTGCTTGATGCGATGCCGGCGGGTGCTGCCCGCAACGCCATCGATTGCGCCTTGTGGGACCTGGAGGCCAAGATCAGCGGCGTTGCGGTCGCGGACGCCATCCACGCTGTGCCCTTGTCGGCGCTGGAGACGGCCTACACGCTGTCGCTGGGCGAGCCGGAGGCAATGGCGGCGCAAGCCCGCGCCAATGCCGGGCGGCCGCTGCTCAAGGTCAAGATTGGCGGCGACAACGACATGGCCCGCATCCGCGCCGTGACCGAAGCGGCGCCCGACAGCCGCATCATCCTCGACGCCAATGAAGGCTGGACCGATGCCAACATCATCGAGAATCTCGCTTTCGCCGCCGAACACGGCATAGCCCTGATCGAACAGCCGCTTCCCGCCGGCCATGATGCCATCCTGCGCCACATCGCGCATCCGCTGCCGATCTGCGCAGACGAAAGCGTCCACGAGGCGAAGGACCTCGAAGCGCTTGTCGGCCTCTATGACGCCGTCAACATCAAGCTCGATAAATCCGGCGGTCTGACCGCCGCCCTTACCCTTCGCAACCGCGCCCGGGAGCTGGGATTCGGCGTGATGGTCGGCTGCATGGTCGGCACGTCGCTGGCGATGGCGCCGGCAGTGCTTTTGGCGCAAGGCGCCGACTTCGTCGACCTCGACGGTCCGCTGCTGCTTGCCCGCGACCGCCAGCCCGGCCTCGTGTACCAGGGGTCGCTGGTGTCACCGCCTGACAGGATGCTGTGGGGCTGAACGCGCGGCGAGCCCGATCAGCGCCAGGCCGACGATGGCGATCGGGATCATCGCCAGGAAGCCGTCGACGCCGTAGCGCTCGTAAAGCGGGCCGGACGCCAGCGTCACCGCCGCCATGAAGAAGCCGTTGAAGAAATAGGCAATGCCTTGCGCCGCACCCGTGCGTTCTTCCGAAACCGTTTCGCCGATCATCTTCTGCAGGCCGATCAACACCATCGCCACCGACACCGAATGCAGGGTCTGGACGCCGAAGAAACCGGCAACGCCAAGCCCGAGTGGCCAGATCAACGGAAAGGCGATCCAGCGCACGATGGAGCCGACGCCGGCGATCAGCATCACCTTGACGACTGAGACGGAGGCAAAAATACGGTTGAAAAACACGAACATGCAGACCTCGGCCACCACGCCCCAGGCCCACAGCAGGCCAACGACGGAATCGCTGATGCCGACCGATTTCCAGTAGATTGAGACAAAGCCGTAGAGGAAGGCATGGCTGGCGGTGATGATGCCGACGCCGAGGGTGAAATACAGGAAATACGGATTGAGAAGGCTCGGCGCCTGATGCTGGATGTCGGCGGCCGAAAGCGGCGAAGCCCGGCGCGGGCGGCCAAGCCGCGGCGCCAGCAATCCGGCGACGAGCGCGGCAGACAATGCCGCAAAGATGATTACCGGCACGGCCTGCGGGCTCGTCCAGGCCAGGATAAAGCCGCCTGCGACGTTGGCGCAGAGATAGGAGATCGAGCCCCATTTGCGCATCGCGGTGTAGTTCGAGCCGAAGCGGCGCACGCCCGACAGCGCGAGCGAATCGGCGATCGGCGAATGCGGCGTCCACACCACCGTCAGCGCCAGCGATACGGCAAGCACCGCCGCATAGGTGGGAGTGAGGAAATAGCCGGCGGAAAGCACCATCGTCGCGGCCACCAGCGCAATATAGACATCGGCCCTGTCCTTCGCCCGGTCCGCCAGCGCGGTCAGCAGCGGCGTCGTCACCACGCGCAGGAACATCGGCGCCGCCAGGATGATGGCGATCTGCTCGGCGTGGAAACCCTGGGCATGCAGCCACAGCGGGAAATAAGGCACATGCGTTCCCAGCGACACGAATAATGTCGCGAAGATCAGACTCATGCGCAGTTCGAAATGGCGCGGCTTGACGAGTTGTTCGGGCGAGAGCGGCGGCAGCGACATGAATCGATCCAATTACGCTGCACAAAGGGCTGCAACGCACATCGATCCCTTAACATGCGCGAAAGCGGTCCGAAACTGCCTGGACCAGTCGATTAACAGGAGGGTTATGCCGCTTCGACGACCCTGTCTTCGATGAGCAGCGGGATGAACGGCTCGTCCGGTGCTTCGGGCAGCACCAGCGCCCAGTGGATGATCTCCATCTTGCCGTCGAAATGTTCGACCACCGCCGTGCAGCTCTCCACCCAGTCGCCGGTGTTGATGTACTGCACATCCTCATAAGTCTCGATCGCGGCGTGATGGATGTGGCCGCAGATGACGCCGTCAACGTGCGAGCGGCGGGCCTCCTCGGTCAGCACGGTCTGGAACGAGCCGATGAAGTTGACCGCCTTCTTGACCTTGACCTTGGCCCAGGACGAGAACGACCAGTAGGGAAGCCCAAGCAGGTGGCGCAGCCTCGTCACCGCGCGGTTGACCAGCATCGCCGCGTCATAGGCGTAATCGCCGAGATAGGCCAGCCAGCGTGCATTGTGGACGACGGTGTCGAACTGGTCGCCATGGATGACCAGCAGGCGCCTGCCATCGGCGGTTTCGTGGATGGCGCGGTCGGCAACGACGATGCCGCCGAAATGCACGCCTTGGAACTGGCGCGCGAATTCGTCGTGATTGCCGGCGATATAGGTGATCGAGGTGCCCTTGCGCGCCTTGCGCAGCAGTTTCTGGACGACGTCATTGTGGCTCTGCGGCCAATGCCAGCTGCGCCGCAGACGCCAGCCGTCGACGATGTCTCCGACGAGATAGATGATATCGGCGTCGTGATACCGCAGGAAATCGATCAGGAACTCGGCCTTGGCCGCCTTCGATCCGAGATGCAGGTCGGATATGAACATGCTGCGGAAAGTGCGGGTTTCTGTACCGGACATCAGATCGTCACCGTTGCTTTCGCGCAGGCTATGCCCCGATTCATGCAACAACCGTATGACGGTTGCGATTGGGCCAGCCAAAGGGCTAGCGTGCCGCGCCATTCACAGGAGAAAATCGTCATGGATCTGGGCATCAAGGGCAAGAAGGCCATCGTCTGCGCATCGAGCAAAGGGCTGGGCCGCGGCTGCGCCATGGCGCTGGCCGAGGCCGGCTGCGATCTCGTCGTCAACGGCCGCAATGCCGAGCTGCTGGCAAAAACCGCAGCCGAACTGCGCGAACGCTACGGCGTGAAGGTGACCGAGATCGTCGGCGACGTCTCGAAACCCGACGTGCAGAACGCGCTCCTTGCCGCCTGCCCCGACCCGGAT
This sequence comes from Mesorhizobium sp. M1143, assembly GCF_040318435.1. NCBI lineage: Bacteria > Pseudomonadati > Pseudomonadota > Alphaproteobacteria > Hyphomicrobiales > Phyllobacteriaceae > Mesorhizobium > Mesorhizobium sp. M1143. The sequence continues at coordinate 28,398 of NZ_JAMYMJ010000045.1, forward strand.
ATCCTGGTCAACAACAATGGCGGCCCGCCCTTGCGCGATTTCCGCGAACTCGACCGCGCAAAGATCCTCGAAGGCGTGACGCAGAACATGGTGACGCCGATCGAACTGGTGCAGGCCGTGATCGACGGCATGGCCAAGCGCGGCTTCGGCCGCATCGTCAACATCACCTCGCTGTCGGTCTACGTCCCGATTCCCGGCCTCGATCTGTCGTCCGGCGCGCGAGCCGGGCTGACTTCGTTCCTCGCCGGCGTGGCACGAACGGTGATCGACCGCAACGTCACCATCAACAGCCTGCTGCCGGGCAAGCTCGACACCGACCGGCTGCGCGGCCCGCATGAGGCCGGCACGATGGAAGACCCGGCAGCGGCCGCAGCGCGCAAGACCCGCATCAGCGCCGACGTTCCGGCCAAGCGGCTCGGCACGCCGGAAGAGTTCGGCCAGATCTGCGCCTTTCTGTGCTCGGTCCATGCCGGTTATCTCACCGGCCAGAACATCCCGGTCGATGGCGGCCTCTATGTCAGCGCGTTCTGAAGGGCTCGATGGATAATCGGCAGGATTTCAGCGCAATCATCTGAAATAGTTCGATCTTTCCGGACCGGGTTGTTTTAGCCGCCCTTGCGTCATTTGGCGTCGCGAAAAACCATTTTTGCGTGCTAAAAGGCTGCAAAGCAGGTTTGAGGGAGCGGCCGCATGGAAGGCGAGAACAAGAAAACGGCACGTTCGGACCTCGACGAAGCCGCCCTCTACTTCCACAAGCATCCAAGGCCGGGAAAGCTCGAGATTCAGGCAACCAAGCCGCTCGGCAACCAGCGCGATCTGGCGCTGGCCTATTCGCCGGGTGTTGCCGCGCCCTGCCTCGAAATCCGCGACAATCCGGCAACCGCGGCCGATTATACAGCGCGCGCCAATCTGGTCGGCGTCGTCTCCAACGGCTCGGCCGTGCTCGGGCTCGGCAATATCGGCCCGCTCGCCTCCAAGCCGGTGATGGAAGGCAAGGCGGTGCTGTTCAAGAAATTCGCCGGCATCGACGTCTTCGACATCGAGATCGACGCGCCGGGCATAGAGCGCATGGTCGAGACGATCTCGGCGCTGGAGCCGACTTTCGGCGGCATCAATCTCGAGGACATCAAGGCGCCCGAATGCTTCGAGGTCGAGGCGCAGTTGAAGGCCCGCATGGGCATTCCCGTCTTCCATGACGACCAGCATGGCACCGCCATCATCGTCGCCGCCGCCGTGCTCAACGGGCTGGAATTCGCCGGCAAGACCATTTCCGACATCAAGATCGTCACCTCAGGCGCCGGTGCGGCAGCGCTCGCCTGCCTCAACCTGTTGGTCTCGCTTGGCGCCAAGGTAGAGAACATCTGGGTCACCGACCGCTTCGGCGTCGCCTACAAGGGCCGCACCGACGAGATGGATCGCTGGAAAGACCCCTATGTGAAGGACACCGAGGCGCGCACGCTGGCCGATGTGATCCCTGGCGCCGACGTTTTTCTCGGCCTGTCGGCCGCCGGCGTGCTGAAGCCGGAATTGCTTGATCATATGGCGCCTAAGCCGTTGATCCTGGCGCTGGCCAACCCCAATCCCGAGATCATGCCGGAGGTCGCGCGCGCCGCCCGTCCCGACGCGATGATCTGCACCGGCCGTTCCGATTTTCCCAATCAGGTCAACAACGTGCTTTGTTTTCCTTACATCTTCCGCGGTGCGCTGGACTGCGGCGCCAGCGCCATCAACGAGGAGATGAAGATGGCCGCGGTCAGGGCAATTGCTGCCCTTGCCCGCGAGGAACCATCCGACGTCGCCGCCCGCGCCTATTCCGGCGAGACGCCGATCTTCGGACCCGACTTCCTTATCCCCTCGCCCTTCGATCCCCGCCTGATCCTGCGCATCGCGCCGGCGGTGGCCAAGGCTGCCTGCGACACCGGCGTCGCGACCCGGCCGATCACCGACTTCGCCGCCTATATCGACCAGCTCAACCGCTTCGTCTTCCGCTCCGGCCTAGTGATGAAGCCGGTGTTTTCCTCGGCCAAGGCGTCGACCGCCAAGCGCGTCATCTATGCCGACGGCGAGGACGAGCGCGTGCTGCGCGCAGCCCAGGTGGTGCTGGAGGAAGGCATTGCCGAGCCGATCCTGATCGGCCGCCCGCATGTCATCGAGGTCAGGCTGAAGCGCTACGGCCTGCGTATCAAGCCGGGCGTCGATTTCGGCCTGATCAACCCGGAAGACGATCCGCGCTACCGCCATTATGTCGACCTGTTGATCGAGCTTGCCGGCCGGCGCGGCGTGACGACGGAGGCCGCGCGCACCATGGTGCGCACCGACAATACGGTGATTGCGGCACTGGCGCTGAAGCGCGGCGATGCCGACGCCATGATCTGCGGCCTCGAGGGCCGTTTCGAGCGGCATCTGCGCAATGTGACGCTGGTCATCGGACCACGCGCGGGCGTCAAGGACCGCGACCTGTCGACGCTGTCGATGCTGATCTCGCAGCGCGGCATCATCTTCCTCACCGACACCCATGTCTCGGTCGACCCGACGGCCGAGGAAATCGCCGAAATGACCATATTGGCGGCGGAGGAAATCCAGCGCTTCGGCATCGAGCCGAAGGCAGCGCTGCTGTCGCATTCGGATTTCGGCTCGCGTGATTCTCCCAGCGCGCTGAAGATGCGGCAGGCAGCGGCGATCCTGGCGCGCGTTGCGCCCGACCTGCAATGCGACGGCGAGATGCATGCCGATTCAGCCCTGTCGGAGCATCTGCGCCAGCGCGTCTATCCGCATTCGCGGCTGAAGGGCGAAGCCAATCTCCTGGTGTTCCCCAACCTCGACTCCGCCAACATCACGCTGACCGCGCTGCGCACGATGATGGACGCGCTGCATGTCGGGCCGATCCTGCTTGGCACCGACAAGCCGGCGCATATTTTGACGCCGTCGGTGACCTCGCGCGGCGTCGTCAACATGACGGCGCTTGCGGTGGTCGAGGCGGCGCACAAGGCACAGGCGGTGGTTCATTTCAACTGACGCCGTCAGGCAGGCACGAAACGGTAATGCCCGGTCTGCGTGAAGGCAAACAACGTGTCCTCCTCGCGGGCGCCCGCCCCGATATTGTGGATGACCAGCGCTCGTTCCGGCACGTCCGCCGAGCGTTCGGATGAGACGATGACGATGTGCGGCAGGTTGCCGGGCAGCATCTGGGTGACGATATCGCCCGGCTGAAAGTCGGGAGGATACTCGCTGGCGGGCAAGGAAACTCCGTTGCGCCCGAAAAAAGCGGCAAGATTGCCGACCCGTCGGTGGTCGATGTTGCGGTCGGTCGCTTTCAGGCCCCAGGTCTTGGGATAGGCGGCGAAATTGGCGGCCATATCCTCATGCACCAGTTTCTGCAGGTCGAGATTGAAGGCGCGGCGATAGGCGCGCACGATGACATCCGTGCACACGCCCCTATCCGGCGCGACGTCGCCGCCGGGATAGCCGAGGCGGACATAGGCCGGGTCGTAGAAGGTGGTGACGCCGATCTGCTCACGCGCGGCTTCGACCAATTTGCTGCGCCAGTCCGGAGCGGCTGGATTTTCCTGCGCCAAGGCTGCGGGCGCCGCCAGGCACAGGAGGCCGAACTGCAGTGCGGTTCGACGGGTAATCGCGGTCATGCCAGCTCCCCGGGGCATTGCTGGATCGTGGGATAATTCCGGGGCGATTGCGCCTTTTTCATGCAGCGGTGAGATCGCACAGTTGCCGCCCTATCCAAACGCCTCCTGCAACGCCTCTATGGGCTAAGACCATCTTTGGTTGTAGATTGAGGGAACGGTTAACCGCGAATCCGGTAGACAGGCAGGCAAGCGGGGTTCGGGCAATGACGGGCGGACGATGGAGGCTGAAGCACCTGGCTGCGCTGCTCGGCGCGCTTGTGCTTTCGGCCGTCGCCACCACTGAACCGCAGGCCGCCTCCCGCGTTTGCCGTCAACTGGAAGCCGAGCTTGCTTCTTCATCGAATGGCGGCGGCAATTCCAGCATGGTGCGGAAGTATGACAAGGCCATCTCCCGCCAGTTCGAACAGCTATCAAAGGTGCGCGGTCGTGCGAGCGATGCGAATTGCGGGTTTTCGCTGTTTTCGCGCAATGTCAGCCAATGTGCTGCGCTGAACAGCAGCATCGATCGCATGAACGCCAATCTCGATGCGTTGCAAGCCAAGCGCGCGCAGCTTGCCGGCGGCGGCTCGCGGGGCGACCGCGGCCGCATCCTGGCCGCGCTCGACGCCAATGGCTGCCGCGACGAGCCCGCGCCGCGCCGGGAGCCGCTGCAGGAAGCCAGCCGCGAACCCGACGACGGCAATCTGTTCGACCAGCTTTTTGGCGGCAACCGGCAGATCGACACGCTCGATCAGCCCGATGATCCCGGCGAGGAGCGCAATGTGCGCCGCGTCCTCAACCAGCCCGGCGTGCCGGATTTCCCGACGGTTGGCGGCGAGTTTCATACGAGCTGCGTGCGCACCTGCGACGGCTATTTCTTCCCGATGTCGAACTCGGCTTCGCTCGGCGATTTCGAGCGCGACCAGAAGAATTGCGAATCGAGCTGCCCCGGCACCGAAATGCAGGTGTTCTATTCGCGCGGCATGGAAGACGATTCGGCCAACATGACGTCGTCGGTGACCGGCAGGCCCTACAGCGAGTTGCCGACCGCCTATCTCTACAAACAGCCCAACATGTCGCGGCCGCTGGCTTGTGGCTGCAATGCGCAGGCCGGAAATTTCGAGATCATCGGCGGCAACCCGCCACCGCCCGAGCAATCGCAGCCTGATACCGAGACAACGCCATTCATTCCGGTGCCGGCGGCCAAACCCGATCCGGGCGCGGATCCGGAGACGCTGGCGAACGTACAAGGCGGGCTCGACCGCGCCGCCATCAAGCGCCTTGCCGTCAAGCCGGTGGTGTCGCCGGTGTCGCTGATCCCGCCGGACCAGCGCAAGGTCAGGGTCGTCGGGCCAGCGTTCCTTCCCGACCCAGAAGCGGCAATAGATCTGCAAGCTCCGGCCCGGAAGCAAGTCCGGTAAGCGCCAACCTGAGCGGCATGAACAGCGCCTTGCCCTTGCGGCCGCTGGCTTCCCTGATCCTGGCCGTCCAGTCTTTCCAGACCGTGCCGGTCCACGGCTCTTCCGGCAGCAGGTCGAAGGCCTCCTGCAGGAAGTCGCGATCCTCGTCGGAAAATTCCGGCGCCGGCCGCGGGCCGTCGGCAAGGATACGCCACCAGCCGACCGCGTCGCTCAGCCGGTCGAGATTGCCGCGCACCGCCAGCCAGAACGGCTCGGCCTTGTCGCCGGAGATGCCGAGCACGATCAGCCGATCCCGCGCCTCGGAAAACGGCATGTGGTGCATGAGCGCACGATTGAGCACGAACAGCTCGTCCGGGTCGAATTTGGCCGCCGATTTCGACGTGGCGGCGGGATCGAAGCGCGCGGCCAGTGCCGGCATGTCATGCACCGCTGCGACATTTTCCGAGGTGCCGACAAGGACGGCCAGCGAAGCCACAGCCATCGGTTCGATGCCCTCCTCGCGCAGGCTTTCGATCGACAGCGCACCGCTGCGCTTCGACAGGCCCTCGCCCGAGGCCGTGGTCAAGAGATTGTGGTGGCCGAAGACAGGCGGCTCGGCGCCCAATGCCTTGAACAGCGCGATCTGCACGCCGGTGTTGGTGACGTGGTCGTCGCCGCGGATGACATGACTGACCCCCATCTCGATGTCGTCGACGACCGAAGGCAGCGTGTAGAGATAAGTGCCGTCCTCGCGCCGCAGCACCGGATCGGACAGTGAGGCCAGATCGACGGTTTCCTCGCCGCGCACCAGATCGTTCCAGTGCACTTCGGTGCGTTCGGGCTGCAGCGGATCGCTGGTGAAATTCGGCAGCAGAAAGCGCCAGTGCGGCCGGCGGCCATCGGAGCGGTATTCGGCGATCTGCTGCTGCGAAAGCGCCAGCGCCTCGCGGCCATAGACCGGCGGCAGGCCGCGCGTGCGGCGCACCTTGCGGCGCAGGTCGAGTTCTTCGGGGGTCTCGTAGCAGGGATAGACAACGCCGGCTCTCTGCAGCCGCTCCACCGCCGCGTCGTAAGTTTCGAAGCGCCGCGACTGGTATTCGGTGGCGTCGGGAAAAATCCCCAGCCAGTGCAGGTCGTAGAGGATGGCGTCGGAAAATTCCTGCCTCGAGCGGGCAATGTCTGTGTCGTCGAAGCGCTGAATGAAACGGCCCTTGTTGTTCATGGCAAACAGCCAGTTGAACAAGGCGGTGCGGGCATTGCCGATATGAATGCGGCCGGTTGGTGAGGGGGCAAAACGGACGGTAACTGTCATGGGCGGGGCGTAACGGATGCTCTTGGAATTGACAAGACGCGCCCCCGCGCGACGCCAAAGACATAATGCACGCCAGCTAAAATGAAAAGGCTGTGAGCCAGAATCCGGCCGGGCCTGTCTCGGGTGAACCGCTCACCAGCGGTCCACGCCGGCAGAATCGGGCTTTCCTCAGCCGCTTTTTGTCCCCGTTATCCACATATGTGACACACAAGATGTTGGGGTCACAAAAGCTACGCAAACGAATCCTTGACGACGCAAACCGAGTCGCCTTTTATGTGCCATGTGCTCTTGTTGAGGGCGCGACCGGAGAGTTTCGAGCCCGGTCATTTTCCCGGATTTTGTGCGTTTTGGCCATGATTTCCGCCTGTTTACGAGGCTGGCGGAAGCGTTGGATCGTGGGGGCTTCGGGAGCGAAAAGGGAGATTTGTCGGACTGGAATAAATTGTCTGTTAACACTATATTTAGTGTTTGCAGGCAGGTTCGACGCTAGATAGTGTGAATTTCCCTCGGTCGAGGGAATCGAGGAAAAATTCAGTTTTGAGGGACCCGCAGGGTTCGGCGCAGAGTTGGAACAGCGGCATCGTAAGAAGCTCGACCAGCAAGGCGACGAAGACTGCCACAAGGAGAGCCGGTGTTTTCGAACGCCGGCAGACGGCGGACATGCGCGTTTCGCATTGGGGGCAGAAATCCCCGGGGAAAAGCGCTATATATAGACAAAAGGGACCGGACCAATGCGCATCGAGCGTCGTTTCACCAAGCCAGGCCAATCAGCTTACGCGGAGATCGAATTCCGCAAGGCGCTTTCGGAGATCAAGAATCCGGACGGCTCGGTGGTGTTCCGCTTGGACAATATCGATGTGCCGGCGCAGTTCTCGCAGGTTGCCGCCGACATCCTGGCGCAGAAGTATTTCCGCAAGGCCGGCGTGCCCGCGCGCCTGAAGAAGGTCGAGGAGAACGACGTCCCCTCCTTCCTGTGGCGCTCCGTCGCCGACGAGGCCGAGCTTGCCAAGCTGCCGGAAGCCGAGCGCTACGGTTCCGAAATCGACGCCCGCCAGGTCTTCGACCGGCTGGCCGGCACCTGGACCTATTGGGGCTACAAGGGCGGCTACTTCAAGTCGGAAGAAGACGCGAGCGCCTTCCGCGACGAACTCGCCTATATGCTCGCCACCCAGCGCGTTGCGCCGAACTCGCCGCAATGGTTCAACACCGGTCTGCACTGGGCCTACGGCATCGATGGTCCGAGCCAGGGCCACTATTATGTCGACCCGTTTACCGGCAAGCTGACCAAGTCGAAGTCCTCCTACGAGCATCCGCAGCCGCATGCCTGTTTCATCCAGGGCGTGCAGGACGATCTCGTCAACGAAGGCGGCATCATGGACCTGTGGGTGCGCGAAGCGCGCCTGTTCAAATACGGCTCGGGCACCGGCTCCAATTTCTCCATGCTGCGCGGCGAAGGCGAAAAGCTGTCGGGCGGCGGCCGTTCGTCCGGCCTGATGAGCTTCCTCAAGATCGGCGACCGCGCGGCGGGCGCAATCAAGTCGGGCGGCACCACGCGTCGTGCGGCCAAGATGGTCATTGTCGACGCCGACCATCCCGATATCGAGGAATTCATCGACTGGAAGGTCAATGAAGAGCAGAAGGTGGCGTCGCTGGTCACCGGCTCCAAGATCGTGAAAAAACATCTCGAAGCGATCATGAAGGCCTGCATCAATTGCGAAGGCCATGATGACGATTGCTTCGACCCGTCGATCAACACCGCGCTGAAGCGCGAGATCAAGGCGGCCAAGAAGTCGGCCGTGCCGGAGAACTACATCTACCGCGTCATCCAGTTCGCCAAGCAGGGCTACACCGCGATGTCGTTCAAGACCTACGACACCGACTGGGATTCCGACGCCTACCTCACCGTTTCCGGCCAGAACTCCAACAATTCGGTGTCGCTGAAGGACAACTTCCTGCGCGCCGTCGAGGACGACGCCGACTGGCATCTGACCGCCCGCAAGGACGGCAAGGTGCTGAAGACGCTGAAGGCACGCGACCTCTGGGAAAAGATCGGCTACGCCGCCTGGGCTTCGGCCGATCCGGGCCTGCATTTCAACACGACGATGAACGACTGGCACACCTGCGCTTCGGCCGGTGCGATCCGGGCCTCCAACCCGTGCTCGGAATACATGTTCCTCGACGACACGGCCTGCAACCTGGCCTCGATCAACCTGCTGCCTTACCGCAATGCCGACGGCACGATCGACATCGCCGCCTATGAGCACACGGTGCGGCTGTGGACCGTCGTCCTCGAAATCTCGGTGATGATGGCGCAGTTCCCGTCGAAGGAGATCGCCAAGCAGTCCTACGAATACCGCACGCTCGGCCTCGGCTATGCCAACATTGGCGGCCTGCTGATGACGTCCGGCATCCCCTATGATTCCGACGAGGGCCGCGCCATCTGCGCAGCGCTCACCGCCATCATGACCGGCACTGCCTATGCCACCTCGGCCGAGATGGCCGGCGAGCTCGGCGCCTTCGCCGATTACGACCGCAATGCGCAGAACATGCTGCGCGTCATGCGCAACCATCGCCGTGCCGCCTATGGCGAAAAGCAGGGCTACGAGAAGCTCGCCGTCAATCCGGTGCCGCTGGTCGCGTCCGACCTGAAGCAGCAGGAACTGGCCGCGCACGCCAAGGCTGCCTGGGACCGCGCCATCGAACTCGGCGAGGAGCATGGCTACCGCAACGCGCAGGCGACCGTGATTGCGCCGACCGGCACGATCGGTCTCGTCATGGATTGCGATACCACCGGCATCGAGCCCGACTTCGCGCTGGTGAAGTTCAAGAAGCTTGCCGGCGGCGGCTATTTCAAGATCATCAACCGCGCCGTGCCGGAAGCGCTGCGCACACTGGGTTACTCAGAAAGCCAGATCGCCGAGATCGAGGCCTATGCGGTCGGTCACGGCAACATGAACCAGGCGCCGGCGGTCAACCCCGGCTCGCTCAAGGCGAAGGGCTTCACCGACGACAAGATCGCGGCGCTCAATGCAGCACTGAAGTCGGCCTTCGACATCAAGTTCGTCTTCAACCAGTGGACGCTCGGCGCCGACTGGGTGAAGGAGACGTTCGGCTTCACCGACGAGCAGCTCAACGACTTCTCGTTCGAGATGCTGCCGGCGCTCGGCTTCTCCAGGAAGGACATCGAAGCCGCCAACATCCATGTCTGCGGTGCGATGACGCTGGAAGGCGCGCCCTTCCTCAAGGCCGAGCATCTCGCGGTGTTCGACTGCGCCAGCCCGTGCGGCAAGATCGGCAAGCGCTCGCTGTCCATCAACAGCCACATCCAGATGATGGCGGCGGCACAGCCTTTCATCTCCGGCGCCATCTCCAAGACCATCAACATGCCCAACGATGCGACGGTGGAAGACGCCAAGGGCGCCTACATGCTGTCGTGGAAGCTGGCGCTGAAGGCCAACGCGCTCTATCGCGACGGCTCGAAGCTGTCGCAGCCGCTCAATTCGTCGCTGCTCGCCGACAGCGAGGACGACGAGGACGATGCGGTCGAGCAGTTGATCGCGGCGCCCGCTTCACAGCGTGCCGTGCAGGTCACCGAGAAGATCGTCGAGCGCGTCATCGAACGCCTCTACCGCGATCGTGAAAAACTGCCGAATCGCCGCAAGGGCTACACCCAGAAGGCAGTCGTCGGCGGCCACAAGGTCTACCTGCGCACGGGCGAATTCGACGACGGCCGCATCGGCGAGATCTTCATCGACATGCACAAAGAAGGCGCCGCTTTCCGGGCGATGATGAACAACTTCGCCATCGCCATCTCGCTTGGCTTGCAATATGGCGTGCCGCTCGAGGAATTTGTCGAGGCCTTCACCTTCACCAAATTCGAGCCGGCCGGCATGGTGCAGGGCAACGACGCGATCAAGAATGCGACGTCGATCCTCGACTACGTGTTCCGCGAACTCGCCGTGTCCTACCTCGGCCGCCACGACCTCGCCCATGTCGACCAGTCGGATTTCGACAAGACGGCGCTCGGACGCGGCATCAACGAAGGCAAGGCGACGCCGTTCTCGAAGGGCCTTACCCGCGGCGCCTCGCCGGTCAAGTTGGTGTCTGGCCTAGGTGGCGAACCCAAGGGTTTTGCCGGATCACCTGCCGCGGCCCCTGCCCGGGTCACCCCAACTGCGTTCTCAGGCTCCAATGTGCTGGCGCTTAAACCAGCAAGCGACGAAGCCATCGCCTACAAGCGCGACTATGAGGAGCGAGCCAAGGAATTGGTCGAAGATATTGTTTCCGAGGAGGCAGCCGACCCCACCGGTTTGTTCACCGACGAAGCAGCGAAAGAAGCGGCCGAGGCAAAGGCGCTTGCCTCCACGCGGCGTCAGCAATCCTTGATGCAAGGCTACACCGGCAACGAATGCTCGGAATGCCACAACTTCACCATGGTGCGGAACGGAACCTGCGAGAAGTGCGATACTTGTGGATCGACGAGCGGGTGCAGCTGAGAACTCATGCCGCCTCGGCTTACAGTCCGCGAAGTCATTCGCCTGCTGGAGACCGACGGTTGGTATCTGGTTGCAACCAAGGGCAGCCATCGCCAATATAAGCACAAAACCAAAGCCGGCCGCGTCACCGTGGCCGGCAAACCGTCTGAAGAGGTTGCGCCAGGAACACTGAACAGCATCCTCAAGCAGTCCGGTTTGAAGGAGTGACTATATGCGTTACGCGGTGGTGATTGAAAAAGCAGGCAACAATTTCTCTGCCTATGTGCCGGACCTACCCGGCTGCATCGCAACTGGTGCTACCGTGCCAGAAGTAGAAATCGAAATTCGCGACGCTATACGCTTTCACATCGAGGGCTTGCGTGCCGATGGGCTGGAGGTGCCCAAAGGAATCAGTCTCGCGGAATACGTAGAGGCATAAGCGGTAGCCCTTCAGGACAACATCCTATCCCGGCACCCGCAGCGTTTGATCGTCGAACAGCGGCTCGTCCTGCCCCGCCCGAACGAACAGCACCCTCCGCCCCTCACCCGCCGGCGCCTCGAAATACTGAATACCATCCGGCATTTCGCCCCAGTCGCCGCAGGGCGGTTCGGGAACTTCGTCATTGGCAAGCGCTTTCAGCTCTTTGGAATAGGCGGCGTCGGGGCTGAATGTGTAGCGTTTGACGCCGGTGGGCACGGTGCCCTCGGTGTAGGGCGTCAGCACGCAGCGGGCGCTGACTGATTTGTCGGTCTTTTCCAGCAACAGGCGCAACACCGCGGCCTCGGCGGTTTCGCCTGATTTGATGTCGAACACCTCGATCAGCGGATCGGGCGCGCTGCCATCGCTGTATTTGATGGCGAGTGCGTTGTCGACGAATTCGAAATGGATCTGGCGGAAGCCGAAATCGCAGCGCTGCACCCAGGCGGCCAGCCCAATCGTCTTGTCGGCCAGCTTTTCCCAGACGCATTTGTCGATCGGCGGGCGGGATGGCGCCGGCTCGTCCGCCCGCGCTGCGGCTGATATCGTCGCCGAGGCAAACAGCGTGCATATCCAGACAATCGGTCTCATGGCGCTATTCATCGCTGCATCCTGTCAATGTGAAGGCGTCCCACGCCGAGCCGTCCGGATTGGCATTGGCGAAATCGGCAAATTCGGTGAAGCCCGCGCCGAAATCGGGCAGCAACAGCCTTTCGGCGCCGGTGTCGCTTCGCGTGAATTCAGCTGCTCGGCTCCGCCTCCGGTCAAGGCATAGACCTGGCCAGTCCATATCCGGCACATCCCGCTGCCGTCCTCCAGCCCCGCTTCGCGGTCGTCGTCGGTGCAGGCATGGCGGATGGTGCCGAGCGGAAACGAATTTTTGCCATTGGTCCAGGTGATGTCGGCCGGCAAGCGCGTGTCGGTGTTGGGCACGGTCACCGAAAACACTTCGGCCGTCAGTGCCGCCGGCTCATTGTTCAGCGGCCGGAATTGCATCACCGCGCCCGAACGCGGCTCGCGGTAGGTGGCATGGCTGAGCAGACATTCTTTTGCGCTCGCTGCCTGCACGGCGCCGAGCAGAGCCAGGCAAACGACGGCCAGCCTGCGGACGATCATTGGATGTCTTGTCATGAAAGTGGGCGCCTCAGATAAAACCGACCAGCCAAGCCGCGCCGCCCAGAAACGCGGCCGAACAGACCCACAGCAGCCAAAGCCCGCGCACCCTGCATTCGAGCACTGCCGAGGCGGGGTTGGCTGGGTCGTAATGCACGTCGACCTTGCCGCCCTCGGCATAGCTGCGCGCCTGGCTGCTGACGAGGCCGGGCATTGAAGCGGTGACCGTGGCGCCGAAGGTGACGCGGTCTGAGGTGTAGTGCTGGCCTGCGACGCCGTAGCTGTACACGATGCGGGATTTGAAAACGGTGCTCCAGCGTCGGTGGCCGCTGTAGTTTCGTAGCGCCTGCAGACCGGAGGAATCGATGCGGCCGGGCGCGACCGGCCATTTTGCCGCCTGCTCGGCAAGCGACTTCTGGACGAAGGCCATGCGCAGGATCATCAGGCCCATGAACAGCAGCAGCGCTCCGGCGCCGAGGTTCTGCGGCTTGGGCAGGTGCGGCCGGATCGCCTCCAGCACGCCACCGAGCGAAAACACCAGCACCACCGTGCCGATCACCAGCCCGGCCGAGAGCTTGACCATGAACTTGAAGGCGCCGTCCGGCAGGGTGCGTTCGATCACGGCCTTGCCCGGATCGGCCGGATTGTAGAAGACGGTCACTTCAGCGCCGGTGGGAAACTGCGCCAGGGTTTCGGTGACTTCGAAATTCCCCAGATTCTCCTTCACGCTGTAGCGCGAGCTTTGAAATTTCTTTTTACCGACCTTGTATTCGAAGGTGATCGCCGGAAAATTGCGCATCTCGGTGGTGTCGCTGCTGTCCGAGCCGACGCCCGACCTTCTGACTTCACGCGCCTCGACGCGCGACGAGATGATCTTGCCCGGCGCCGGCAGCCAGTGGCTCATCGCCTGCACCTCGCGCCATTTGACGAAAGTGATGAACGACAGACCGCCCGCGATCGCGCAGGCAAATCCGACAATCAGAAATTTGAGCTCTACGTCCACCGCGTCCCCCAGGAGTGTCGGAAGCTGCGAATAGATAGCACGGCGAAGGCAATGTCTTGATTATTCGCGAAGGACGAACCGCCCTTCCTCGGGTATCGAAGCCCCCTCAACTTTGTTAAGAGTCGCCCAAACTGTTAGGAGCCATGAGACCAGGATGACAGCACTGCGCGTTCTCTCGGATGCCTTCATTCCGGAACTCCCGAACCACTACAAAGGCAAGGTCCGCGAGAATTACGATCTGCCGGATGGCCGCCGCATCATCATCGCCACCGACCGGCTGAGCGCCTTCGATGTGATCCTGACCGCAATACCTCTCAAGGGAGAGCTGCTGACGCAGACGGCGCGCTACTGGTTCGAGGAAACGGCGGACATCTGCCAAAACCATGTGCTCGATTATCCCGACCCCAATGTCGTTGTCGGCACCAGGCTCGACATTCTGCCGGTGGAAATCGTTGTTCGCGACTATCTCGCCGGCACCACCAGCACTTCGGTGCTGACGAAATACAAGAACGGCGAACGCGATATGTACGGCATCCGCCTGCCGGACGGGCTGCGCGACAATGAGAAGCTGCCGCAGGCCATCATCACGCCGACCAGCAAGGCGCTCGATGGCGGTCATGACGAGCCCTTGACGCGCGACGAGATCCTGACGCGCGGCCTGTTATCGGAAGAGCAATGGGACACAGTCTCGCGCTATGCGCTGGCGCTGTTTGCGCGCGGCAAAGCGTTGGCCGCGAAGCGCGGCCTGATCCTGGTCGACACCAAATATGAGTTCGGCACGAACAAGGATGGCACCATCATCCTTGCCGATGAAATCCATACGCCCGACTCAAGCCGCTACTGGCTTGCGGCAACCTATGAAGAGCGTTTCAAGGCAGGCGAGCGGCCGCAAAGTTTCGACAAGGACTTTATTCGCGCCTGGGTGACCGCGCGCTGCGATCCCTACAAGGATCGTATTCCGAAAATCCCCGCCGAGCTCATCGAGCAGACATCGCGGGTTTACACGCAGGCCTTTGAGACCATCACCGGCAAGACCTTCACCGCCGATATCTCGGGAAAGACGGTGCTGGACCGCATTCGCGAGAACCTGCGACCTTATTTCTGACGGCGGCTGGCGGCCGCCGGTCAACTTGCCGAGGTCGCGGACACGGACGGTTCTGGCGGAGCGCGCCACGTGCCGAGATATGATCCGCACAGGATGAGCGCGAAAGCCGCTACAATGCCGATATCGAGCGGCTCTGAAAGGACGAGCACGCCGGCTGCCACGGAGACGGCGGGCGCCACATAGGTTATGACGACCGCCCGTTCGGGGCCGATCTCCCGCACCAGCAGAAAATAGGTGGCGAAGGCGATCGCCGTGCAAAACACGCCAAGACCGAGGATTGCGCCAACCACCGTTGTCGACGGCATGGCCGCCGGCCAGGCCAACGCTGCCGGCACGGCGTAGATCAGCGCGGCCCCTGCCAGACAGACTGCCGTCAGCGAGGTTGCCGGCACATCGTTCAGCCAGCGCGACGCGATGATCGAACCCGAGGCATAGCAGGCCGCGGCCATGAGAATCTCGACGACCGCGAGAAATCCGCCACCCAAGGTCGGCAGCGCCAGCACGAAGACACCGGCAAAACCGAGGAAAAGACCGGTCCAGCGGCGTATCCCCAGCCGCTCATCCGAGCCCATCAGCTTTGAGAGCGCGACGGTTACCGCCGGCGTCATGGCAATCAGCAGTCCGGCGGTGGAACTGTCGATGCTGACTTCGCCATGGGTGATCAGCCCCCATGGCAGGATCATCTCGACCAGACAGAATGCGGCGACCGCCGGCCAATGTGTCTTCAGCCATCCGAAACTGCGCTGGACAAGGACGAAGGGCAGCAGCGCCAGGGCGCCGACGGCTGTTCGGGCAAAGACCAGGAAGGGCACCGACACCTCGGCAACCGCCAGCTTGATCAACAAATAGGGAATGCCCCACAGGAGGCTGAGCAGCACGAACAAAAACAGTCCGCGGCGCGTCATGACGGCCTCACAGCCAGAAAGGTGGTCCACTCTTCGCGATCGCGGCCGACGTTGAATTCGTCTCCGACAAGAACCAGCCCGGCGTTTTCAAGGCGGGCCGCGAAGTCGTCCCTGCGCCAGTAGACCGTATGATATTCGCCGCTCTTCTCGCCATCGCCAATGCGCATCGAGACGAGGAAGGCGCCGCCCGGCCGCAACGACCCGGCAATCTTGGCAAGCACCTGGTCGGCCTGCTCGCGCGGCACGTGGATCAGGACGCACAATGCGAGCACCGCGTCGTAGGGGCCGCCGAGATCGTCGGTGATGAGATCGAGAAACTCACCATGCTTGCCGCGTGCGGCCTGCAACTCGAGAAACCGCTTCGTTGCGTCTGTGCGCCGAACCTGGACACCGAGCCCTTCGACGAAGTCCGCATCGTATCCGGGCCCCGAACCGACTTCCAGAATCCGGCCACCTTTGCCGGCGATCTTCACCAGGCGCTTCAGCCATTTCTGTTCTCTTTGGTTCGGAACGTGCCGCACCAGAGCGTCGTAGCGTTCGGCATAGTCCTCATAGGCGTTGATCGTTTGGCGGCTCTTCGCCAGATCCTCGGATGGCACAGTCATCTTTCCCTCCCCTGGTCAAAGAGCTTGCTTAGCCAATGGTGCCGGGAGGCACGCGTCCGTCAAGCATACCGATATCCCTGAGGAAATGATCCGACAGCGAGCGGCGGTCGAGCAAGCCGCGCTTGCGAGGCCTGAACGGCGCGGTGAAGAGGTCGAGCACCGGGCGGCGAAGCGTGTTGTAGAGAGCGATGGTGGTGGTCATTGCCGTATCCTCAGGGTTTGATCCGATGAATGCAGCATGCCGTTTTCCGGGCTTGGTTTCCAATCGAACGTCGCGTAGTATGCATCAGCGGGATTGATGCGTCATGAGCTGGGAACTACCACCATTAGGAGCCATCAGGGTCTTTGAAGCCGCGGCCCGGCTGGGCAGTTTCACCAAGGCAGCCGAAGAACTCGGCATGACCCAATCAGCTGCCAGCTATCAGATAAAGGTGCTGGAAGAACGTGCCGGAACGCCGCTTTTCATAAGAAAAACAAGGCAGATCGCGCTGACCGAGGCCGGACAGCAGCTGGCGCCGCACGCAACAGGCGCGTTCTCGACCCTGGCCGACGCATGGGTCGCCACCAAGGGTGGAGCGACCGGCGTGCTGTCGGTGACGACCATGGAAACCTTCGCATCGAACTGGCTGGCCGTATGGCTTGGAACATTCCAGCTGATGCATCCCGATCTTGCCGTGAAGGTGAATACATCGCACGGGCTGGTCGATTTCACGCGCGGCGACATGGATGTCGGCATTCGCACCGGCAGTGGAAAATGGCCGGGCCTGACGGCTCACTATCTGTTCAAGGCGGACTATACGCCGATGCTCAGCCCGAGACTCGCCGAAAGCGTCGGCGGCATCCACCGCCCCGAGGATCTCTACCAAGTGCCGCTATGCTGTGCCGACGATCCCTGGTGGGAAATCTGGTTCAAGGCTGCCGGCGTGCCGTTCGAGCCCGATCGCGTCATCGCTGGCCCGAAGCTGGGTACGCAGGCCTATGATGCGATGGCGGCGCTGACCGACAAGGGCGCCGCGATCCTCACCAGAAACCTTTACAGCGCCCTGTTGGAAAAGGGCCAGTTGATACAGCCATTCGGCGTGCTTGGATCGGACGGCGACGGCTATTGGCTGGTGCATCTGGAGAGCCGCCGCAACGCGCCCAAAATCAAGGTGTTTCGCGACTGGGTGCTGGCGCAGACGGCAGAGATACGCGAACGCGAAAAGCGCGACAGCCCTCTAGGCACCGCGATAAAACTCGCCCCCGCCTCAACCCTCAGTCCTTGAAGGTCAACCCGTATCTTGCAACCTGTTCCTTCGGCATATCCGCAAGCGCCTGGCGCGTGGTGTAGCCGCCATAGATCACCTTGCCGTTCTTGATCATCCAGTCCTCGACGTCGGCCTCGGTCACCGTCATCCTGTCGCCCATCTTGTACTTGTTGCCATTGACCGGGACGTCGGCGAGCAGGCCGATATAGGAGCCGTCGCTGTAGCCGACCAGCTGCAGCCAGATATGCTCGGTGGCGCCGTTCTGGGTCAGCGGGAATTTTACCGTGTAGGTGCCGGGTGTGCCGGCGTCCATCAATTCGTGGAAGCGCTTGAGGGTCGAGCGGCCGCTGTCCTTGGCGGCCTGCATCGCCTTGTCCTCGGTGGAATAGGACACGACGTTCTGCTTCGACTCGGCCAGCGAAGTGCCACTTCCGCCCGGCATGTGGCCGAGCGAGCTGAAAAACCCGTAGCCGACAGCGGCGGCAAGAGCGACAGCCACAACTGGATTGCGCATGGACCCCTCCGAAACCCGATCACGGGCACGTTACCGGAAGGCTGTTGCGATACCGCTAAAGGACACAGTGAGCGGATCGTTAGCGAGACGCTGAAAATTCAACCCAAGGCGCAGCGGCAGGCAGCGCAGGCGCACCGGCACCGGCCTGACGTTCAGTCGGCGTCGGCGACGGTCGTCTGCCCGCCTGCCCATGCCCGCCAGGCGCGCTCGTCGCCATGGAAGACGTTGAGGTCGATGCGGCCGGTCACGCCGTGCGACAGGCCGGAGCCGGAGTACTGCCAGAACAGCCATTTGCGGCCGGGATAGACTTTTGAGGGATGCCGCGCCACGGCGCGCAGCCAGAACGGATAATCGAGAAACGCACCCTTGAGATTGTCGCGATAGAAATCCGGTGCGGTGTAGATGATGGGCCGCTGGCCGTAATGGCGCTCCAGCTTGTCCATGAACACCTTCATCTTTTCCAGCACGGTGGCCCGCGACGGCCGCCGCTTGCAGGAAGATTCGCCGTTCCACTCGACATCGATTACCGGTGGCAGCGCGCCTTCGACCCTCGGCACATTGCGGATGAACCAGTCGGCCTGCTCGCCCGCGGTGCGGCACCAGTAGAAGAAATGATAGGCGCCGCGCTTCAGCCCGGCGGCGTCGGCATTGCGCCAGTTCTTCATGAACAGCGGATCGAGATGGTCGCCGCCATCGGTCGCCTTGATGTAGGCGAAGTTGGCGCCCTGGGCGCGCAGCTTGCCCCAGTTGACATTGCCCTGCCAGCGCGAGACGTCGACGCCGTGGACGGCAAGGTAGCGTGGCGAAGCCTTGCCGAAATTGATCGGCTTGGCGTCGCGAAAACCGTAGCGGGTGACTGGCGAGGCCAGCATGGCCGGCGCAGCGCGCGTCAACCGCTTCGGCGCAGACATCAGAGCGGCGGGCTCGAGCTGTGGTCTGGTGCTCCCCTGCGGCGTGCCCGCGACGATGGCCTCTTCTTCCTCGACCATGGAAAAGGGCGGCGCATTGTCGGCCACAGCGTTGTCGGCCACCATTTCGGACCGCATCGGCGCGAGGTCGGCGGTCTCCGCCGGAGCCGCTGTGACCGGCGCGCTCGGACGCACAACCGAACTGGTCGTCTCGTTCGACGGCTGCAAGCCATCGACGCCCGCTGTGGACGAACAGCCGGCAAGCCACAGCGATGCCAACATGAAACTGACGACGCCTGAAATCCGCATCTGGACCTGTACGCAAAACACAACAGACCGAAGGCAAACAGACGCCGCCGGACAAACCGGCCTCGATTACTAACGAGAAATTACCAACAAAGTTTGAATCAAGTTGTTAGGAATTGGCCCTCTTGTCTTCTCCCCCTGTGGGAGAAGGTGGATCGCCCCGTGCCCCCTCAACGGATGCGGGGTGTTCAAGCGGAGTGAGGCGTTGGCGTTCCCTGGAACACCCCTCAACCTGGATCTTATAAACATA
>NZ_JAMYMJ010000046.1:0-47443 GCF_040318435.1 Mesorhizobium sp. M1143
GCGTTCCTTCGCGGGAATCAGGTGACGTGAACAATCACCAGCCTGCCATGACCGCCCCCTCTCAGCGAATTTGCAGAACTCTCAGCACACTACCTGGAGAGTGGCATTAACCACACCCCGATCCTACCCGCAGAATGACAGCGCAGCAATTAAGCCTGATGGTCTAATCCGCGCTGCAACCATAACCCGATTTAAACTCGGTCCCTTCCCGAGTGCCCGTATGAGTTTGAGCTGTGAAGCACCTGCGCGGCGAGGAGGACCTCCGCCACGCCTCACTGCAGGACTTCCGCGAGGAGAACTAGCCCGGAGGCTTCTCCCGCGGCTGTGCCGGTCCTGTCATGTTCGGCTGGATGAATGGCGCCCTCTTGCCGGTAATGGTCTCAATCGACTTCAACAGCGGTCGATGGACCTCACGTAGAGCTTGGTAGTGCTCGCTGTGATACGCCAGGAGCGGCCCGACGATGCTCTTGTGCAGCGCTTCGGCTGCCGCGATGAAGCGCTCGATTTCAGCCCGGGAAAGCTGTTCGGAAGGTTTGGTTCTGGCCATTGGCGATCTCCGCTTGAGGGGGGTCGCCGCAACGAGGACTACAATCCTACATGCCGGACTGCCTCACAATAGGGCTCGCTGGCCTACTCGAGGGAAGCGATAGGACCAGCGTCAGCATGATCCTCATTGCCCCCGTCCGCAAGCGGCCACCGAAGACCCTATTCCTCAGCCTATCTGGTCTCGGCAAAATGACGCGCGAAGCTCCCCTGGAGCCTTGCGGAACTTGGGCAGATACCCTCTCTAGTCTCTACTCAGGAGCCGAATGCTGGTATCGCGACGCAGTTCGGAATCGGCGCGATCGACGCCTTCAACCGTGATCGCGATTGTCCCGTTCTCAATTCTTGCAATCCATCCCTTTGCCTTCATGTACCAGAGATGAAACTCCAGATGCTCTGGTGGACAGCCTAACAACCGTTCGATTTCGACGTCGCCAATGCCCGGATTGCCGACATCCTGGCGGCGCTTCACATAGAGCAGCGAAAGCAGTTTGGCCTGGACCAAAGCATCTTTCTCGACCCCTTTGGGGTCGCTTGCCTCCTCGACCAATTTAAGCCGCTCACCGGCATGCTCTCGATAGGAGATATCGTACTGGGCGCGCTTAACGGGATCCCTCAAGACGTTGTGTGCTTCTACTATTTCGCTGAAGCGGGCTTCGTTTCCAGTTTGCTGATTGTCGGGATGATAGCGCATCGCAAAGTAGCGGAATATTCGCTCAAGTGTCTCCGAGTTGGCGTTTGGGCTGATCTCCAAGAGTTCGTAGTAATCGACGAACAATGCGCTGCTCCCTCAAACATCGCTCGACAGCCGCGGGGGCCGACCGCCTACATGGCGATGCAGTGCCCTCACTCGTCGAGTTCATATACGGACAATACATTGCGCCCGGGGTCAAGATGAGCGGGAGCTAGTGGACGTCAGCCAAGGCGGCTCCCGCGCGGGGTGCAACGAAAATGGCCGGGGCCGCAGTGGGAGATTGCCTGATCAGCGCCGGCCGAAGTTCGGGGTAGAACTCAATGCCGAAGCCGCCTGCGCAGCCAAGGTTGGGGTTTGACCGCGCCGTCCTATAATGGGACAGCGCGGTCAGGCGGTTTCGTCATCACGCGCAATTGCATCTGGTCGATCGTTGCGACGATGGCAGCCGCCAGCGCTTCCGCCTCATCCATGAGCCCCGGCCCATAGAGACCGTTCACCGCTTCCTCGCTAGGCAGCACGCCGGGCGGGCAGTGGTCCTCGATTGTGCGCCGGATGAGCGTCAACGCTGCCCGGCATTCGTCGGCTTCGATCTTCATAACCATTGAAACATGCGTTTGAGCTAAAATGTTCCGGAACCGATTTCGGGCTCGCGGCTTGAGACGGTGAGGGAAGAACACTAGTCATGCCCATCAGACGAAAAGCCGTGGATGCCGGGATCCTTAAGCCTGCCGAATTGGCCTTGCTAGGGCGCGTTTTCGAGCAGCTTAAACTCGTCGACGACCAATCACCCGATGCGCAGGGCCGGTTGGCCTCTCGGATCATTGCCAACTACATGGCCGGGATAAAAGATGAGGCCGAACTTCTCTCCCTTTCGAAGCAGCCGTTAGGGCGGTAAGGTCGGGAAAGCTAGAGCTTCACCAGCCGCACAACATCAAGCGCGACCGTCACCACCGGGCCACCCAGGCTGACCGTTACGGCGTCCTTCTCGACCCGTGTGACGCTGCCGATCAGTTCGATGGTCTGACCTTTGACCACCTTCGTGGTGCTATCCCGAACGGAATGCGGAAATCCGTAGGTCGGTATCGACACGCTGATCCTGTCGTCAGTGACGCGTCGAATAGTGGTGGCGTCGATCGCCACCTCATCGCCGATCTTGAGACCATTAGCCATGCACTGGAGTCTGGTGCGGCCGTCTCAGGGCTCAAGTAGCGGAACCTAATATGCGCTTTGAACTTATCGGCTGATGAGCACACGCGGCATCAACTTTCTCGATCGGTGGATGGCAGAGCACCTGCCCAACGCAATGACTGATGATCCAGTGGCGGTAACCGCGTTCCAAACATTGCTTGACACCAACGAAACGAGCCGGTGGCACCGTGATGAAATGATGACGGCGCTGACCTTCCTCGAACTGCAGCGCGTGTCATGAGCGCCCTTCGCGTTCTAAAAGCCCATGGGATGCCCGCAGGGAACCGACGCGCGCATATGGCGCCAGTCCGTAGAAAAGCGCCTGAACGACCTCCTAGACCGTGCCGTGAGCCTGATAACGGCACTGGATCTCATGCAGGCTGATTGCGATCTGGAGGAAACGGCAGACGATGAGCCGTCGCTTGGCTGCCTTGATGATCTAGAGCTGGACAACGTCGACGAGGAAGGCGCGGACGCAGAGCCATGCCCGGACACCCACGGTGAAACCGTGATTTGGGGCGAGGATCTGAAATCTCAGGAAGTGCTGGTGGAGAGCGGCCCTAAGATGAAATACTAGGACACCATGTAGCCCTCGACAGGCTGGTCCTTAAAATTGTCTGGAACAAGGAGCCGCCTCTGCGGGTTTATGTCGTGCGCGGTCTTCTCCGGAAAGTGGCCGCTCTATTCAAGGTGAAGAAACCCGCCGCCCTCGGCCCCCTCTCAGCGGCGGGTTTCTCTATTCCGGCGGGTTTTTTCTGTTGTCATGTCGCGTTTCTTTACCTGAGCTTTTCAGCGGCGGCGTTTGCCTTGTCCCTGTTGCCCTTGGTTTCCTTGATTATTTTCAAGGCCATATCCTTTGTGATTGCGTGCTTCCGGGCGAAGTAGTTCACCTCGTAAGGCTCGCTGGTGGACACCCTGGCCCGATCTTGCTTTCCCCGATTTGATTTGTTGTCAGCCATAGCTCTCTCCATGTCGCTTCCAAGTCCACGGACCTGCCGATAGTTGCAGGAAAGAATTGGCGCCGCAATCGGCTATGGGTGGCGCGCGCCTTCATTGGCGAACATGACGGGAACAATCCGCCTTTCCGTGTTGCAGTCATGTTGCAATGACAACAAGGTACAGGACGGGACATGCCCGGTATACAAGGGTTTGCGCGTTACAGCGGGAAACCGATGTAACACGGTTCGGTCGCGGCCTTGTTCGCTAACTTCGTGATTTGCCTGATCAATTGTTTGGCTGGGGTTTCCTGGAAGCTTGTCGAACTTTCTGCGTCGCGGGTCAGCCCGAATTGCGCTTGCTTATGGACTCGTTAAGCCTGTGGTCGGGAGGCTCGGACCGCACCGGCCCACGATATCGCGTCGGCGGCGCCGCACCTATTAGATCGCTTATGGCTGGCTGCTGCTCAACAGGGCGAACGTCTACGACGCCCGCCTTCCGCATGAGCCAGGCAGGACACAGTTCCTTCAGTACCGATTTGAGATAGTCGACCATGCAAAGGCAACGCGCGTTGCCGCCTGCCGGTTCCGCCGCCGACTTGGCGCTCACATACCGAGCGTTTGAGTGCTTCCGACAGGTCGAGCCGCCTCAGCGAACAACTCAGCCGCTGCTTGCACCTTATCGGCAGCCTCTTCGACCCGATCGAAGCGCGTCAACACACGACATTGGAGCATCGACAACCGCGCCGCATGGTAAAGCTCGCTGCGCTTGTGACCGTCCAAGTCCAAGGATTGAAACAGCATCGTCATGGCGAAACCCCTCCCTCCGGTGCCCGGCTCTCGTCGAAGGCCGGGCCGTTAGACTGCGATCAATAGTCGGTGTCATAATCGTTGTTGTCGTCCTGCTGAATGACGACGTGACGGCGGTGATGCATCGGACGGTTGATCGATCCGGTGACCACAAAGTCGCTGGACCGGTGATGATGCCGGCGCCAGGCGCGCTCGCCATTGTCGTAAAACGCCTGCTCGCCATGATGGCGGCGATGGAGACGGTGTCCGTTCCGATAGATGACCACACGGTCGTTATTGTTGTCGTCCCAATAATGGCGGTGGTGATGTCGCTGGGTCTGGACGACGATGCCTTCTTCTGCGGACGCGACCGCAGGCGCAGCCAAGCAAAGCGCCAATGCGCCAAGGATGATGGTCTTCATTTCGAGTTCTCCAAAAACCTAAAACGCCCTTCGGTAAGGAAACTTTGCTCAACGACTTTGGTTCCGGCATCGATCGAGACGTGCCCATGAGCACCGTGCGCAAACTCGCAGCGATCAGACGCCAACTCGCGCAAATAGCGGCGCTCGTCGCTGAGATCGAAACGGAGTTCGAGGATCGGAGTTCTGGAGATTGGGTCGAGACGGCGGTTGCCGCCGAGGCTCTCGGCCAGAAGATCGGAAAGGTTTCGGCCGGCGCGTCGGCGGCAGATGGAAAGCCGAGGTAGCGGCTAGGCGGGAATATTTTCGGCAAACGTGACAAACGCGACGGGACGCATCGCGTTTGCGATGGACATAATGGCAATGAACATCGCTGCCAAGATATCTCGCTCTTCGAAAACGGCCAGCGCCGCTTACTTCAGATCAGCACTGAAGCTCCCGAGACCGACCTCGGAATTCGTCGCGGCGGAAAATGCCTACCGCAAAGAACCGACGCTCGGCGGAGTCTGAGCGGCAGGCTCGAAGCACTGAAGATCGAAGCCAACATCGACAACCCTTCCACGGCGAAGATTCCGACGCCCGGCACCGATTCCTTCAAGGACCAGACCGGCGGCGGCCGGCACTTCGAGAAGATTGGGGTCACCAGTGCGCAGCCGGCCGTTACAACTGCAGGTCCAATCAGCCGGACATGCGCCGATTTCAACGGCATCACCAGCCAACTGATAGGCGCGAGCATCTCCAATTTCGTGAGGCTGTCGTCCGGCTTTGTGATCTGTTCGGGCTACATCGATGCCATCAACACCAACAACACCAACAACACTGGCGCAGGCAACGCCGCTAACAATGACATCCTGTGGGGTGACGACGCTGGTTATTTGCAAATGGCACTTCTATCCCGGGGCCCATTGGCCAAGGATCGAATTTCGTGTCGTACCCTTGGCAGGTTCCCAGTACTGCCATTTCGACCGGCGTGCCTGTGGTGACGACATGGCGCCACGAAGGCGGGAGCCTCTATTCTCCGTCAATGGCGGCATCGAGGCGTCCGTTGCGTCGGGTAATACCATCAACGATTTGACGACGCGCAAGATGTGCCTCGGCAAATCGGTTGGCGGCTATCTCGACCGCAAGATTTTTGAGCTTGCAACGTTCTCGACGGTACCGAGCGCACCCGAGAGGGACACCGTCATTGCCGATCTCATGGCCCACATCGGTGCAGTCTGATGGTTGCGGCAACCTTCTGGCCATGATGTGCAACCAATCGCGATGCGCTAGTTTATGAGTTTGAAGCCTGCGACTAGACCCACGCTGCGTTCAATCTGGGCAGTGTACAGCCCTTTGTTCGCCACGTTGTCCCAGATGTAGAACACGGCGACAGCGGCAAGGATCAACAGAAATATTCGCATGGTCTGCGCCTCGGTAACGTGGTTTGCCCACGGCGCCTTAGGCGAGTTGAAGGTTTCGGCCCGAGTCCGCGCGCATCCTCAACACCAGCAGGCGCGTCGCTGCGAATGGCGTCAAAACAATAAGCGCCATCGTGGTGTTGACTAAGAGCGACAGCAAACAGATCGAGCTTTGGGCGTAGCAAACGGATTCCATGACGTTCCCCTTTTCCATCGTTACTGGTGGCCTCCGTGCAGCAGAATGATCCTGGTTCACGAGAAATACAAGCAGTTGCTAATACGTTGATATTTCCCCTAGGGTTGGGGCAACGATGCGAAATCGACGCCGGTCAGTTGTTTGGATAGCGATTGCCCTTGTCCTGGCGGCGTTGGCGATCACGGCGGCGATCATTGGCTTTCAGAATTTACGGCGCTCGTCACCGATCATGGTCTCGGCTGTCTCGGCCTTTAATACTGGGGGGCTCGTCCCTGGCCCCACGGTTAAGGCGCCCTCGAAAAACCTTGGTGCTGTTGCTACCGATAGGGATATCTGGCTCGAAGTCTCATGGAAGTTTTTCGGGGAGTTGCGGACGCTGGATACCGTAACTGTCGGCGACCTTCGGGCAAGGCGCCTGGTGCGCAGTCATGATGTGCCCTCAAGCGCCAATTCCGAGATCTGGTTCATATCAGCCGGCAGCGGCGACATATTGGAAAACACAACGTCGACCGACATCGGGTTCACTTTTGATGGCGGCAACCCGTCTGTCACGGCGCAGATTTACAGAGTGGTTGGAGCTTCTGAGATACCTGCCGCGATAGCTGCAGAAAGCGGCGACAGGATTACCATCACCATTCCAGCCGATGGCATCGCTTTTATCTCGCTCATCGCTTCCGGCACCACCTCCGGGTCCATGAGCAATGTCACCGAAGATTTTAGTGCCCTTTGTGGAAAGGATTTCCTTGGCATCCATGCATCAACAAGTTCGACCTCCGCTGAATCAGAGACTGCTACGTTTTCGGGAAACTCAACGGCAGATTTTGCTGCTGTCGCAATTCAGCCGGCCGCAGCGAGATAGCTAACCAGCCAGCGCCATTCCAAAGCAAACGCCTAGGCCGACAGCGAGGCCAAGGAACAGCTTGGCGGCAAGATCGAGGGCGAAGGCGCGGACTGGGCGCCACACGGCTGAGCGGGGCTCTCTGAGGCGTTGGCGATATCATCGAACACCGTTTCCATGGAATGATTCTAAATCGGAACTCCGGGAATGTGAATCCTCAGTTTGTTCCACTGTCGCCCCATTGGGCAACCTGCACGGTTCGCCCGAAACCGTGCAGGCAGCAAAGGTGGCTTAACGCACCACTCTGAAGCCAGTCGACTCCAGCGACGCTAGTGCCGTCTCTGCAAAGGTCGCGCAACTGTCCAAAGGATCATTGTTTTCATAGAGCGTGGCTTGATAGGCTGTTGCTATGCCTTCAAAAATGGCGGTTAGAACTTGGTCGCGGCCTCTGGCGGCGTCAGCGGCCGATTCAACAGTCATCTTTGGTGTTTCTGGGTGTTTGCCTTCCATGAGGAAATCGAGGAGCGCCGACCCAGCCACTCGGCGCTGTCCTTGTCCAGGGTCCCGCAAGACTCGGCCGGGCTCGCGTCACCTCGCCGGGCGGTGCGAGCCCACAATCGCGGGCCATCTGGTCCGCTGCTTCAGCTTGGGCTTCATCAGAATGAAGGGCGACATGGTTCATCCGAATGTAGAAATTTGCGTTGGGGGGAGGTGAGAATGAGGCTACCAGGAAATGTGTTGGCTGGGAGAACGCCGAGGTGCAGTGCGGTCCGCGAAAGCGATCAATGAGGTTGAATGCACAGAACGTGCCGCCAAGACAGCCAGGTTGAAATCGCTACGCTTGGCTCAGATCTTGTCAGAGGCCGACCCGCACTTTTCGTTCAACGAGGAACTCGACTGCTCGGTACTTGTCGCCGTGCTGGCTCGGGAACCGCATAATAATCCAAAGCGGCCCGAATCCCATTCTTTCCGGCGGCTGCCCCTGCGACGAGGCCTTTGATCTCCTCAAGCAGCGCCGTTAGGCTTTGTCAACAATCGGCTTTTTTCGCCGTGGCGACCCCACATGGCTCTCAACAACGCGCACGTGCTCGGCGTCGACAGTCACCAGTGGCCGCAGGCTGACGGTTACCTTGTCGCGTGACCGGGCCGACTAATTCCATAATGGCCGATCACGGCCTTCGAAGTCGAATCGACAACCGCATACGGGAAGTCATAGGAGGGAATCGTCACGCTTATGCGATCGGGTGTCACCCGGCCGCGGGCGGGTGCAGTGTCAAGGATGAGAGGTTGCTAACAAATGAGCGTCCGTGGCCTGAGGTTTCTCGATAAGTGGGTAGCCAAACAACTGCCCATTGTGGCGCGGGGAGACCCCATCTCGGTTGGCGACTTGAAAGACCAGTTGATGACAGCTGCCGAGAAGGCCGGGATTCCTGCCGACGAGATCAACGGCGAGCTTGAAAGCGTCTTCGAATTGATTATCGAAGTGAATCGTCGTGTCGCCGAAAGGGTGGACTTAGCCTGAGGCTTCCCCGACGTGCCGGTCATGTCCTACATGCCGGACTGCCTGACAAGGGGCTCGCCAGCAAGTGGGCCTACAACGTGTTTGCGGTGACAGACACCTACCCCGAGCTTCGGGCTGAAAGCCTTATCATTGATCCAGACGCGGAACTGGAGGACGGGTGCGTTGTGGTCGCCATGTTTGGAGGCGGTCATCCGCAAACCATGAGCTGGCGCAACAATCACGGGCGAGGCTATGGGGGCCGCTTTGCCGCCAAGGGAAGTCTGCACGAGACGTTCCTTCTCGATTCCCTGGTGTGCGGACGAGGGCCATCTTCTTGCATTCGCATCCTCGGCCGGGTGTTCGGCTACCGGCCGCGCTTCCCGCGCTACAGAACCTGGAACGATCCAGTTTGCTTCTCGAATAATTTGGCTCGCTGCCTCACGGTGGCGGGCTTTTTTGTTGCTCAGCCCCAACGTCTCGACGCCGGGCTGCGGAACGCAAACGTCGTGATGTCGTCACGGGAAATCCCGATGTCGCTGAGCATGTCGTCTGGTGACTTGCTCAACTCGTCCGTCGCCTTCAATAGCGCCTTCTGCTCGGCTCGATGACGGACCCAATCGGCAAGGGGACCAACTGCGACAAGAGGAAGATTCACAAGCATAGGAAGGTTCACAAGCATCGGGACCACTCCCTTTACCCCTGCAGGAAACTGCACGTAGCCTACGCCGATACGTCGATGCGTCCGTGACAAACCTCACAGTCCGATCCGACGGGGCAAAAACTGCCCGGACACCTGACGGTGGCGGGCCTTTTATATATTAGCAATGCATAAAATTCGAGAAGGTTCATGTCATGGTTGTTAGCAAACTCGCTGCTATCGTGCGACGCAGGTCTCGGTGGATGGTGTGCTGGAATGCGCGGGGCTGGATGGATCAGGGGTCTGATGGAAGCTGACGCTCGCGATCTGCGGAGCGAGATCAGTCGGCTCCAAATAGACTTGATCGCTGCCGCCAACTCTCAGGGCAAATCCAGGCTGCATGACGTCGCGCACACACTGCGATGCCAGAAGGCGCGGCTGGAACGTCTGGAAGAGTGCCTCGCTTCAATGACGTCGAATGTCCGGCCAGAGACATCCTCAACCCCGCCCCATGAAGGCCGGCCGTAAAAGGCAGCTCATCATTTCCGAAAGAGAACCCGCTGCCTCACGGTGGCGGGCTTTTTATTGCTCAGCCCCTTGCCGGCGTGGAATAGCTAGCCCGTTGCGCATCAGAGGAAATTCTCAATACCGCCATAGCCCGTTAGTCGGCTGACGATGTGGAATACGATCGAGCAGATCGCCGCGATTGAGATCGGCACGCCGAACGGAACAACACCCTTGCGATCGAGATGCTCGGCGTAAAGCCGAAAGGCACCGGCAGGCAGCATGAAGGGATTCTTCACGACCGCTGCCGTGATGAGCGCAAAGACCAGCAACAGCAAGGTAAACAACACGAGGTCGGTCCCGCCGGCCAGAAACGGCACCACCGCTATAAGCTTGACGTCTCCGGCCCCGACCTTGCGCAAGACCCAGATGGGAAAGAGCACGACAAACAGGGCAAAGCCCACAATGACGCTCAGACCCATGTCCCACCATGACCCGGCCTGAATCGACATAAATTGCATCGATCCGATTCCCAGGCACAACAGCAGCAGCACATCACGATTGGATATTTTCTGTGTCGTGATGTCCAGCCATGCAACTCTCGCGAGAAGCGGAACGGCGAGCACCTTCAGCAGCAGCGACGTGGCAAGCAACATGCTGGGGCTCTACCGCTCTATGTTCTGCACGCTGGATGACAGCAGCTTCAGATTGTTGACCACGGTCGGATCGTTGGGCGCCAGTTCGTAGGCCTTGAGGAAATTCGCGCGTGCGTCCTGCAGCTTGCCGCGCAGCAGATAGGAATAGCCGACATTGTTGTAATATTCGGGCGTCGCGCCGACCAGCTTGAAGGCTCGGCCATAGGCCCGATCGGCGAGGTCGAAGCGGTGGATCCGGTCGCATGAGGCGGCCAGTCCCATCCAGGCGCCACCATCATTGGGGGCCAGTTGCGTCGCCTTGAAGAACAGGGCGCCGGCATTGCCGTAATTTTCTGCACGGAACTGATTTTTGGCCTCGGCGACGGCCTGGTCCGAGGCATAGTATTCGACGTCGCCGACCGTCTTCAGCCCGTCGAAAGCATCGCCAAAGGACGTTACGTCGCCTTTCGATGGCTCGTTGGTGCGAACGACACCCAAGCTGCTATCGGTCGACTGGCAACCGGCGAGCACGAAAAGCAACACGCTGGCTGCGGCGGTGAGACGTATTGGCCCTGTCATTTCGTTCCCCAGGGTTCCTTCGACTCGGTTAATTAGAACCAAAGCATATAGGTTAATGATTGAAAATGGCCTGCATCCGAATAACAACAGGCAGAAGGACGATCATTAGCACCACCGGGAAGATACAGATACCCAACGGGATCATCATCTTGACCGGCAGCGCATTCGCACGCTCTTCCGCTTGAAGGATTCTCTGTGACCGCATTTCATCGCTGTAGACGCGCAACGCATCCGTAAGGCTGGTGCCGAGTTCTTCCGATTGACGAAACAACACAGCCAAAGCTCGCGCCTCATCCAGGCCGATGCGGTCCGCCAGTTCACGCAAAGCCTCTCGCAACGGTTTACCCGCGCGCAGCTGCAACGTCATGATCGAAAGCTGTATCCCCAGCCATTTGTGGGTCGCGACCAGTTCCTGGCTCACCCGTTCGACAGCGGCCTCCAGGCTCATGCCGGCATCGGCACAGGTGATCATCATGTCCATGAAATCGGGGAAGCCGCGCCGGTAGATTCGCTTCTGCGAATTTTCGAAACGATCGAGCATGATGCTCGGAATAACGATGCAAGCAAGCCCGAACAAAGCGGACCCGGCAAGGGTCACAAACGCGGGCAAATCAGGGGGCAGCACTTGAGATAGAAGCGCATACATCAACGAGAAGCCGACACAAACCGCTCCAAATCGTGACAAGGTGTATATGAAAGGAGCGCTTGCTTGATAAAAGCCGGCGCGAAAAAGCTTCGCCTCAAGGGCATTGGGCTCGTCCCGCTCTTTCTCTACGGATCGGAAATACGCCTCGATGGGTCGCTGGGCCAAGACTTTAGCCTGTTGCTCAAGGCCGAGCATTGACCGGCGATCGACGATCCCCTCGGCTGTCAGGCTTTGTGCGACCAGCTTTCGTGTCTGCAACGCGGGCAAGAAAACAAGAGCGCCGAAAAGGAAAAGCGCCACCGCCGCCATAAAGACAGCAAGGGAGACAAGAAGGCCCACATCAGGCATATTTGCTAATATGTTTATACTTACCTCCCGTCAAAAGTCGAAGTTGACCATTTTATACATGATAAAATCACCCAGAAGTGCCCATGTCCCAAAGATCACGAATACAGGCATAATTATTGGATTGCCCAAAACATCGCCATAGTACGCAGGCGCAAGAACCAGTAGAACGAAGAACATAACGACTGGAAATAGCGAGATGATCCATGCTGACACTCTACCTTCCGCTGAAAGCGCTCTGATTTTCATCCCAAGCTTATGCCTTTCACGCAGCACCGATGAGAGATTGTGCAAGATATTCGTCAGATTACCGCCTGTTTTTGCCTGAATCGACAGTGACACTGACAGCAGATGAAGGCCTTCGAAGCCGACACGCTGAGACAGCTTCCGCACCGCTTGCTCCATGCTGAGACCAAAGGTGATCTCGTCGGACACGATGCCGAACTCGGTGCCGAGAGGATCGGCCATCTCCCGGGCCACGAGACCAACTGCCACCGTGGCGGGATGTCCAGCCCGCAGCGAGCGCACGATCATGTCCAGCGCATCCGGAAGTTGCCTGGCGAACTTCCGGATACGCTTGTTTCGGGCGCGTCGCAGAACAAGGATTGGCAGCAAAAGCCCAGTCACCAGGAAAATGATGAACGATATCAGGGTCGAGACACCCAGGAACAATGAGAGAACCATTGCCAGGGCAAGCCCAACGACAATGAATGTCACCGCGAAAGTCACGGGATTCCCTGTGATGCCGGATTGCGTGTAGAGTCTATTCAGACCCACTAGACCAAAAAGGAAGTCACCGGAGCTTGTCAGCCCACGCTCGCGCAGCAGTCGTTGCAGGGTCTGCTCGGCCGGAACCTCGTCAGCAAGGCGCTTCAACCGGCGATTGACCGCTCCGGCGCGCGAGCGGCGACTGGCATAAGAAAGATACAGGGCCTCAGCGGCGAGAATGACTGACGCTGCCGCCACCGTATAGATGAAATAGAGCAAGGGCTGGCCGGACAGCATCAGAGCGGAACCTGCGGATTGAAGGCGTCCTTGCCAAAGTGATGTCCGAGCGTCGCCGCCTCCGATGAGAAACGCGGACGGACACCAGTTGCTCGAAAATCGCCGATAATCGCACCGTCCGCAGTGACGTCGCGTCTGACGAAGTGATAGATTTCCTGAAGCTGAACGACATTGCCTTCCATGCCGGTCAGTTCCGATATCGAAATGACCCGTCTGCCCCCATCCGAAAGACGCTGCGTCTGCACGATGATGTCGATGGCCGAGGCAATCTGAGCTCTGATGGATTCGTGTGTCATCGGCATGCCGGCCATGCCGACCATCTGCTCCAGGCGCGAGATGGCGTCTCGTGGTGTGTTGGCATGGATGGTGGTCATCGAGCCTTCATGGCCGGTGTTCATGGCCTGCAGCATGTCGAAGGCTTCCTCGCCACGCACCTCACCAACGATGATGCGGTCGGGCCGCATGCGCAGTGCGTTCTTGACCAACTCACGCTGACGGACCTCGCCCTTGCCCTCGACATTCGGCGGACGTGTTTCGAGCCGACCGACATGCGGCTGCTGCAATTGCAGTTCCGCCGCGTCCTCGATGGTGATCAGGCGTTCCCTGGAAGGAATGTAGCTCGACAGCGCGTTGAGCAAGGTCGTCTTGCCGCTGCCGGTGCCACCCGAAACCAGGATCGACTTGCGCGCCTGGACGGCGATTCGCAGCAGATCGATCATCGGCTGCTTGATTGAATTGAGCGTCATCAGTCGTTCGAGCGAATACGGATTCTTCGAGAATTTGCGGATTGAGACCAGCGGGCCGTCCACCGATATCGGCCGAACCGCGATGTTGACGCGGGAGCCGTCCTCCAGCCGCGCATCGACCATCGGGGACGATTCGTCGACGCGCCGGCCGATAGCCGAAACGATCTTGTTGATGACGCGCAGCAGGTGCGCCTCGTCACGGAACCGGATAGCCGTCTCTTCAACCAGGCCACGCCGTTCAATGAAGACACGCTTGTGGGTGTTGATCAGGATATCGGTAATGGAGTCGTCCTTGAGCAGCGGCTCGATCGGCCCGAGGCCCAGCATCTCGTCGGCCGTGTCGATGGTCAGTTGGTCGAGCTCGCGGGCGTTCAGCGGCACACTTCGATTTCGAACGAACTCGCGAACGATCGGACGGATCTCATTCAGAATCTCGTCCTTGCTGGCATTTTCAAGAGCGGTCAGATTGAACCGATCGATAAGGTGCCGATGAAGTTCGACCTTGAGTGTCAGAAAATCATCGCCGCGCGGTTCAATATCAGCGGCCGGCGAAAGGGCCGGAGCGGCAGGCAGCACCGTCGGCTGCTCGGCCCTTATCGCAGCCTGCTGCTCGCTTGGTCCCTTGATAAACCGCCCCAGCATAATCCCTTACACCCCGCTAGCCCTTATTAGCGGAAACTAAACGTTAACCAAGCGAGGCACAAGCGCTGGAGGGTCTCGCGTGAGGCCAATGCTTTCAACATAGTTAAGGAGGAGGCCAGAAAAATATCGTTTTATTTCTATGCCGCGCGCTTGACCGTCTCCCCAACTTCCACCTCACGGGACCTTTCATACCGCAACAAATGAGATGCGGGTGAAAGATCCCCGTAAACCCTTAGATATAAAGGAATATGCAGATTTGCTAATACGACTGTGGTTTTGCCTTGGCTGCGGCCAAATTGTGAACGAATGGTTAAGGACGGTTGAAAATCCAGCCGAATCAAGCTCTTGTTACAATCCAAATGGCTTTTGATTGCGCAAGTTCAGGTATTGGAGGGTTAAGGAACCGTTAATCCGTTTGACTCTGCTTTTTCGTGCGACCTAGGATCGAGACGACGGGGGATGCTTGGGTATGGGGTTCATCCTTGGCTCTGTCTCGTCGGGTTCAACCTCCAAAGGGAGACATTGACATGAAGAAGCTCATGACGATGACCCGGCAGTTCCGCGACGATGAAAACGGCGCTGCTATGGTCGAATATTCCATCCTCGTCGGCATTATCGCCGGCGCGGCGATCCTGGCGATCCTCGCCATCGGCGGCTGGGTCAGCGGCCGCTTCAGCGGTCTCTGCGACACCCTGAATGGCAAGGCTGGCGGCACCTGCCTTAAGGGCACCGGCGTCGGCACCTGATCGGGACAACTGACATCGGGACAACTGACATGGAAAAACTCACGACGATCACGCGGCAGTTTCGCGATGATGAGAGTGGTGCTGCCATGGTCGAATATTCGATTTTGGTTGGCATCATCGCTGGTGCAGCCATTCTCGCCATTCTGGCGATCGGTGGCTGGGTGACCGGGCGCTTTACTGGTCTCTGCGGCAAGCTCGACGGCAAAGCCGGCGGACTTTGCGATGCAGCCGCCGGGACGGGCAGCTGATCGACAAGAAATCAGGCCCGGATCCTAAAATCCGGGCCTGATCCTAAATCGAGGCGGGCGAGTTCCCGCAGTGGCCTGGGGGCTTGGGTCAAATGCGTGCCAATACATTTATCATGATCGTGCTCGCCGGCGTGTTTGGCGTGCTCGCGGTGGTGCTTGTCAACATTTGGCTGGCCAACCAGCGCAGCGCCATGGCCGAGGCAAACGGCGTCCAGCGCGACACGGTCGTGGTGGCGGCGGTGCCGTTGAAGTTCGGCGACACGCTGACATCAGAAAAGCTGCGCGAAATCGCCTGGCCGGCGGGCGCGGTTCCAGCAGGCGCATTCAAGACAACAAAGGACGCGCTCGCGGGCGAAGGCGCGAAGCAGGCGCTGCAGATGATCGGCGTCAACGAACCGCTGCTTGCCAACAAGATCACCGGCCCAGGCCAGCGCGCCACGCTTTCGGCAGTGCTCGGCGAAGGCATGAAAGCAGTGTCCATTCGCGTCAACGACGTGCTTGGCGTCGCCGGATTCGTCTTCCCGGGTGACCGGGTCGATGTCTTGCTGACGCGCACTGTGCGCGACAGTGACGGTATGGACAAGAGTTTTGTCGATGTGTTGTTACAGAGCATGAAGGTGCTTGCCGTCGACCAGGTCGCCGATGAAAGCAAGGACGCCCCGACCGTGGTCAAGGCCGTAACGCTGGAGGCCAGCACCAAGGATGCGCAGAAGCTGACCCTGGCGGCGGGCGCCGGCCAATTGTCGCTGGCGCTTCGCCAAGCAGCGGCCAGCAAGGGCGAGACGACCGAACGCGTCACGCTCTCGGATCTGACCGGCGAAACGCCTGACGATGTTGCTAAAAGGCAGGCCGAACTGGATAAGCAGGCAGCCGCCGAAGCGGAGGCCGCAGCTGAGCGCAAGCGCGCCGACGACAAGATTGCCGGATTGACCCAGGCGGTGGATAGAGTGGGCAGCCGCCTCGACGAGTTGGGCAAAGTGAAGCCGGCTCCGGCCGTGGCGTCCGCGCCGGAAGTCCGGGAAGTCGTTAAGGAAGTGATAAAATACGTACAGCCGGAACCGCCGAAGAATGTTACAGTGGGCGTGTTTCGCGGCGTAAAGCTCGAATCCTACGATGTGCCGCGACAACCATAGAAGACACGCGGTAATCGAGGGCTGCCGGCGGCAGTGATTGGGGAGATGGGGATGCAGGGGTTTTGGGCTAGGATGGGGGCGGCCGCGTTGTCCGGTATGGCTGCGCTGATGCTATCGGGCCTTGCAGCCGATGCGGCTGACCGTTTCATCGACGTTTCGAACCCCAGTGTCCATCGTGTTTTTCTGCCGATCTCGCAATCGGTCACGATTCAGGTGAGCGCCAATCTGGGCGATATCGTCGTCGGCGACGAGAAGATCGCCGATGCTCAGCCGATGACCGATCGCACGCTCTATGTCATCGGCAAGGGCGCCGGCACCACCACGGTCAATCTCTTCTCGCCTGAGAAGCGCTCACTCGGCGTCATCCAGATCGAAGTCGGCGTTGATGTCAGCGACATGGCGCAGGCGATCCGCCAGGTAGCGCCCAGGGCGCGCATCGAAATCGGTTCGATCAACGGCAAGGTCAGGCTCGGCGGTCACGTCAAGGATGGCGCCACGCTGGCGTCCATCATGGAAGTGGCGCAGCAATATGGTCCC
This sequence comes from Mesorhizobium sp. M1143, assembly GCF_040318435.1. Lineage (NCBI taxonomy): Bacteria > Pseudomonadati > Pseudomonadota > Alphaproteobacteria > Hyphomicrobiales > Phyllobacteriaceae > Mesorhizobium > Mesorhizobium sp. M1143. The sequence continues at coordinate 16,907 of NZ_JAMYMJ010000046.1, forward strand.
GACGCCATCATCAATTCCGTCATTGTGGATGATAGCCAGCAGGTCAATCTCGAGGTCCGCGTGCTGGAAGCCAAGCGCAATGCTGGCCGCGACCTCGGTGTGTCGATCAAGAGCACAAATCGCAGCGGCACGACCCGTACAGGCACGGGCGTTGCTGCCGTCGACGAAGATGATGTGGTGCTGGGGCCCGGCAATCTGATCACCGGCCTGCTGTCGAACACCAATCCCTTCGCGGCGCTGATCACCCGCGTCATCGACAGCAACATCAAGGTCGATCTGATCATCGAAGCACTCGAGGCCAAGGGTGTGGTGCGCACGCTGGCTGAGCCCAACCTGACGACGCTTTCGGGCGAGCCGGCCAGCTTCAACGCTGGAGGCCAGGTCCCGATCCGCAGCGTCACCGCCGACGGGCTGATCCAGATCGAATACAAGCAGTTCGGCGTCAATCTCAATTTCACGCCGGTCGTACTCGACGACGGCAAGATCCATATGAAGCTTGCGCCGGAGGTGAGCGACCTCACCGGTTTCACCACCGCCGGAGACCCGATCTTCACCAACCGCAAGCTGGAAACCGTCGTCGAATTGCGCGACGGCCAGAGCTTCGCCGTCGGCGGACTGCTGTCCACCAAAACCACCAAGTTGCAGAACCAGGTTCCGTGGCTCGGCCAGGTTCCGGTCATCGGCTCGCTGTTCCGCAATTCGAGCAACCAGAAGGAAGAGACCGAACTGGTCGTCATCGTCACGCCGCACATCGTGCGGCCGGTGAAGCCCGGCGAGCAGCTGGCGACACCATTCGACAAGACACGTCCGGCCAACGACCCGGAGTTCTTCATCCTCGGTCAGCTCGAAGTGAACAAGGACATGATACGAAAATATGAAACGGGCGACGGCGTGACTGGCCCCTATGGCCACATGCTGGACTTCAAATCGAAGGACAAGATGCTCTATGTCAAGAAATAGCGCCTTGATCCTCATTCTGTGCGCCGGTGCACTATCGGGCTGCGCCGCCGACTATCTGAACCACTATGATTCAGTGACGCTCGCCGCCGGCGACACGCAGAAATACAATTCGCTGCTGCAGACGGTGGATCCGTTCAATCCGAACGCGAAGAACACACATATCGAAGGCGACGGCACGCGGGCTGCCGCTGTTGCCCAGAGCTACAAATTTCCACCGCCACCACCGCCACCGCCAGCGATAACGGTCAATGTCGGCGGGTCGGGTGTGACCAACGGAGCGAATTGAACAGAAGGATGCGGTCGCGTTGTGCCGGGTGAGCGAGGGGCCCGGTGAAAGGAAGCAGAGAGTAAGGTCATGTTGGGGACCATTAGGGCGTTCTGGAACGATCAACGCGGCCTAGCGATGCTATTCGCCGCAATCATGGTGCCGGTGCTCGTTGGCTTCGCGCTTCTGGCGATCGACATGAGCCGGGCCAATAGTCTTCATAACGATATGCAGAAAGGCGCCGATGCATTTGCGCTGGCGGCAGCGGCCGAGCTGGATGGCAATACGGACGCTATTACCAGGGCCAACCGGGCTCGCGACAATCTTCTGAAGACAAATGCCACGAAATTTTCTACCGCTGACTATCACAAGCTGGTTCCCGCCGACCTGACCGTCACCTACCTGTCCGGCATTCCCGCCAGTGACAGCATCGGGCTCAACGCCGCCGGCGTGGACGAAAACGGCGTGAACTGGAGCACCACAGATCCGAAGGTGGCGAGATTCGCTGAGGTAACTGTCAACTCCACTGCGTTTGCTACAATCTTCCCGGCGAGTTTTGTCGGAAGCAATGACACCATGAACCTGCAGACGCAGGCGGTGGCAGGGTTTAACAACGCCCTGTGTCAGTTCACACCGATGTTCATTTGCAATCCCTATACGTCTATCGGCGCTCTCCAGACAGCCGTGTCGGGAACCACTAAGCCGATGATTTGGCTGAAGGAGCAGACCGGCGGCTCCAGCGCACAATATGGTCCCGGCAACTATGGGTTCTTGTCATCGCCGCAGGGCGACAAATCGACGGAGACGCTTACTGAAATGTTCGCGGTTACCAGCCCGCCTGCCTGCTATAGTCAGAACGGCGTAAAAACCCGCCCGGGCAACATTCCTCCAGTAAATGCCGGAATCAACACCCGTTTCGACATTTACGACAATGGCGGGCCATATAAGACCGATCCCACACTTAACCCGCCGGCGCCCAATGTCCGCAAAGGCATGGTTGTGAAGAATGCGGGAAAGTCAAACTGCAGCTATGATGCGCCCAACAGCGGGCAGGCGAACAATTATAAGGCGCTTCCCCGGGACAATTGCTTTACGTCGGGCAGTTGTTCGCAGGCAGGCGTGCTGGGAGATGGCAGCTGGGACTTCGCAGGTTACTGGACCGTCAACCATGGGAACGCCAGCACTGCCGGGGTGATTACCTCGTGCGGCGCAAATCCCAGCCGATACTGTGTCTACAAGTTTGAAACTGCCAATCCCACCCTGAAGAGCGGGCAGGAGGCGACTGCCCCTCAGTGCAACACGACGACGCAGGGTGCCGACAGAAGACTGCTTTACGTGGCGATCATCGACTGCGTGGCCAACACAGTCCAAGGTGGTGGGCAGACTTTGCCGGTGCAGGCTTTTGCCAGCGTGTTCGTAACCGAACCGGCGGGCGGTGCGCCCAACGCCGACATTTACGGCGAGATCGAGGACATCAGCACGGTCGTCGGTCAGAATACGCTGAAGAAGCTTCAGCGCAATGAAGCCCAGCTCTACCGGTAGAGCAGATGATCAGGCTCAGGCAAATCACCCGGCGTTTCAGAGGCGACGAGAACGGCGCTGCACTGGTCGAGGTGGCGCTCATCGTACCCTTAATGCTGCTTTTGTCGGCGGGTGTGTTCGAATTGTCCAACATCCTGAACACGCGCCTTCTGCTCGAGGCTGGTGTAGAGGACGGCGCACGTTACATGGCCCGCTGTAACGACAGCAACTGGGCCAATTGCGTTACCCTGGGAACGAACCTGGCTGTAAATGGCACTGTGACCGGCAGCATCGCGAGGGTAAAAGGCTGGACCAATGGACAGGTCACGGTCACCAAGAGTTTCGCTGACGCGGTCGATGTCTCCACTGGCACCGAACTATACCTCAGCAGCACCAGCACAGTGGATGTCGTAGAGGTCAGCACTTCATTCCCATACAGCGATCTAGGGCTTTGGAGCTATCTGGGCTTCGGGGCTCTCACAATAACCGTGTCGCATCAGGAGCGAGTCTTCGGATGGTGACGGCTAAGACAAAATTCGGCGCGGATCAGTCCGGCGCTACAATGGTTGAAATGGCCGTTGCCATGCCGTTGCTGCTGACGCTGCTGCTCGGCTTTGTCGACTTTGGCTATCTCTTGTACCAATGGAACGCGGGCAACAAGGCCGTACAGATGGGCGCCAGACTGGCGCAGGTTTCGACGCCGGTCGCGAGTGGGCTTGCGCAGGAGGCAAAGACACCCTCCGACACCTTGCTGGTGGGAACCGCCGTTCCTGCGGGCACGTACGACTACATCTGCACCGCCAATACCGCCGGCACCGTTTCGTGCGTTTGCCGCACAGGCAGCACATGTCAGGACCTCACAGCGAGCCAGGTCTCATTCGATTTTGTTTTCAGCGGTGGCGGGGGGCGGGCGGGCATGGTCACTCTTCTGCCCACCCTCCAGAAATCCGAGATTCAGATAGAATACGCCGCCTCCGGCCTCGGCTACTGGACGCGTCCCAGCGGGCCGGTTCCGACGATAACGGTCAGCATAGTCAATCATCCTTTCCAGTTCTTCTTTCTCGGCGGACTGCTCGGGTTCGGCGACATCACCATGCCCTCGATGCTGAGCACGGTTACGGGCGAAGACATGAAGAGTAGCTACCCATGAACGCCATCAACACCAAGGTTACACCGACCAAACGCAAGCAGGTCGCCCTGTTCTCGTCGGATGCGAATTTCAAGCGCGATGTGGCGACGCGGCTCGATGCGCTGGCGATCTACGACATCAGGGTTTCCGAGACCGGCGACTTCCTTAAAGGGCCGCCCGCGGACACGCGCCCCGGCATCGTCATCCTCGATCTCGGCAATGGCGAGTTGCTCGGCAGGCCGGGCATCGTCGAAGCGCGCGCCCTTTGGGCAACCGTGCCGCTGATCGCGGTCTCCGACGAACTGTCGTCGGAGCAGACGCGTGTGCTGGTGCGCATGAACGCTTCGGACTGGCTGCACAAGCCGCTCGACGGCAAGGAACTGCTCAATGCGGTGACCTTCCACGACACCGGCAACCAGGGAACCAAAAGCCGCATCATCACCTTCATCAGTGCGAGCGGCGGCGCCGGCGCGACGACGCTCGCTCTCTCGGCGGCCGAGTTCCTGTCATCGAAGTCGAAAGAGCGGGCGGCTTCCACTTGTCTGGTCGACCTCGATTTCCAGAGCGCCAATTGCGGCGCCTATCTCAACCAGTTCAACCAGTTCGACCTCGGCGGCATCATCGGCCAGCCGGAGAGGCTCGACGTCGAACTGATGGATGTCATCAAGCTCTCGCGCCCGTCCGGGCTGACGCTCTATTCCTTCGAGAGGCCGCAATTGCCTTTTGAACCGCAGGGCAGTGATTTTGTCTTCCGGCTGCTGGATCTTGTGGCCTACCGGTTCGACGACATCGTCATCGACCTGCCGAACATCGAGACGCCTTGGCACAATTCCGTGCTGTCGACGAGCGATGAGATATTCATCGTCTTCGAACTCAACGTCGCCTCACTGCGGCAAGGCAAACGGCTCTACAAGAAGATCCGTGAGTTGCGTGGCAATGCTGTCAGCATCACGCTGGTCGCCAACAAGCACAAGCGCAAATGGTTCGGCAACCACTTTTCGCGCAGCGAGCTCGAAAAGATCTTCAAGGCGCCGCACATCAAGTCGGTCGCGCTGGACAATGCGCTCCTCACCGATGCGTTGAACCGTGCTATCCTGCCTGCCGAGGTGGATGGGCGTGCGCGCTTCAACAAGGACCTGAAGCGGATGTTCAAAGAGCGGCTCGATGACGCTGCCAAATAGGGGGCGGCCAAGTAGGTATCGGATTGGCCCGGGATTGGCCTGCGTCATGAGCATTGCGCTGATGATGCTGGTCCAGGATTTCGCCAGCGCACGATCGGCACTTTCGGATCGGCCGCCGCTGCCGGCAATGGGCCCCAGCCTGCGCAAGACAGTTGCCTTCGAGACGACAGAACAGCCCGGAACAATCGTTATCCGCAAGGACGAGAAAGCGCTTTACCTGGTGACCCGACAGGGCCAGGCGCTTCGCTATCAGATCAGCGTCGGACGCGACGGATTTGGCTGGACCGGGGTCGTCAAGGTGGGGGCGAAGACCGAATGGCCGGAATGGCGCCCACCCCGCGAAATGCGCGCCCGCCAGCCGGACCTGCCGCAAATGGTGCCTGCCGGTCCCTACAACCCACTCGGCGCCAGGGCGCTCTATCTGCTTCGGGACGGGCGTGACACGCTCTATCGGATACACGGAACCAACGATCCCAAGGGTGTTGGCTTCGATGGAACATCGGGGTGTTTTCGCCTTACCAACACCGATGTGATCGATCTCTTCAGGCGCGTCGCGATCGGCGCAAAGGTGGTGGTTCAATGACGATGATCAGCGAACCGGACATGCCGGCAATCGAGATTGGGACAGCAACCCACATTGGAGAGCAAGCTGCCGTTGTGAAACCGAGCGACAGAAGCATTGTCGGCGCCGTCATCATCGGCACGTCCCTGCTCACCTTGGTGAACATAATAGCCGCAGTCTATCTCTACCGCGGCATCAGCGATATGCGCTTTCTGGAAGGGCGCCTGGAACAACTCGGGACGTTTGAACAACGAATCGGCAGCCAGTTGGATACGGTCAACAACGGTTTTCAGAGCCGATTTGAAAAACTGGACAGTCAGCTGCAGAGCAGCTTTGGCGAAATCAACCGGAGCATGGCCCGGCTGGCACAGAACCAGCCTCTTGCACGTGACGAAGTCATGTCGAGCCCAACGGAACCTTCGATGGTCGCGACCGGCAGCATGGCGGAGGCGCCTGCTGTTCTCGATGGTGAAGACGCGACCGAGCCCAGCGTCGTCGATACACCGCGTCCGCCCAAAAGGAGGATTGCAGCTGCAGCGCCTGCCCCAAGCCCCGACTACCAGCGCATAGAGCAGGCCGACGGCAAGGTTTACTACAGGAAGATCAACTAACGCCGGAAAAAGGTGGGGCTGTCCTAGAGATCTCGCTGCAGAGCAACGAGCCTAGCGGCCAGCGCTTCGGACCGCTGTCGGGTTTCGCTGAGGAAGATGACATGGCAGTAGGCGCATGCCGTCACGCCCAGAAACAGCACAAGACTGTTCTTCAAGGTGAAATCGACCGTTAGTTGGAACGGAAGGCCGCCGGGTACCGTGAAAGAGGCGATCGTGCTGGCTGTTTCGGAATGGCTGGTGACAGCGATCATCAACCCGGCGAAAAGCAGGGCGACGTGGTTGGCAAGGAAGAAGAACGCGGCCGACCTTCTTGTGCGGCACGCCATCCAGCAAGCGGTCGACGCGGCGGCCAGCATCAAGGCATCAAAAACCATCGACGACCCGAGATAAAGATCGACCTGTTGCCAGAACATGGTCGACAGCGGCCTTAGTTCAAGCCAAAACCGCCACATTGTGGGACTGGCCGGATATGCTCCCAGCAAGAAAGTCGCCATGCGCTCCCCTGCCAAGATAAGCAGGATCAGAGCTGGGAAGGCAAAGAGCATTATCGACTTGCGCTTCATGTCACCCTCGACAAACTGGCAACAAGATAGCTTGCAGAGATTGAGCGAGGCTTAACGGAGCGTTGGTGGTGCCGCGGCAGCGCAGCCAGCGGCGCATGGCAGCTGCATATCAGAAAGCGGCATGCGCCATTAGTTGTTTTGGGTGAGCACGAGCGTCACCACCTTCGGCTCGACTCGTTGCAGACATCGTTCCGGAATATTGGGCCACATCGCCTTGGCGCATCCCTCTTCGCCTGGCGCCGGCGCCAGCGAGAGTTCTGAGCTACGGGCTTCCTCGGCGGTCGACAGGAATACCTGTGTAGCCAGCGCGGTCGCCATGGATACCTGGACGAGGATAAGAGCGTAAGCGAAACTTCTGATCATCCGCTCGCAACGCCGAATTCGCGAACTGGTTCCAATGGCCTGGCTACCGGGTAACCACGATCGCGATTCTTGGCTCCTCGCAGTGAATTTTGCCATTCAATACCGGCGGATGTTGAACGAAGTACGCGTCTTGTCCTTGGCCGCCTTTCCAGAATACGACGCGTACTCGCGAAAGGTGCCGATGCTCGTCCCTTTTTCGCGAAGGTTGACGCTAGCCGCGCATTGATGGCCAGCAGTCGGGGTCGGTTCCGGTAGGGCGCGCGCCGGCATTCATCGCTGATCCGGTGCCGCTTGAACGTCCGCTCTTGACACCCTTGAAACTAGAGGCCCCCGAATTCGCCTCCGAATGTCAGTAATTGCGAGAGCGCTTCGGGCAATCCCGGAAAGAGCAATCCCACTTCAATCGCGATTACCGCGAGGACTTGGAGCAGGACGATGCGAGCGAGGCTGGAGCGGAACGGCTCCTTGCGCGTCTTGTGCCGGATCGTCTTTTGCGCGATCACAGTCCCGATGCTACCGCCAATGATGGCGAGTGTAAGAAGCGTCGACTCTGGAATGCGTTGGGCACCGTTTTTGGCCTTAGCCTTGTCGAACGACATGGTGGCGTAAGCCAGCAAGTTTACCGCGACAGCGTAGCCGATGACCCCGATTGCAAACTGCCCCGGCATGCGCTCCTCCACCTTCGGGCCAGTATAACCTAAGCCCGCTAAATCATCGGATGGCAACGGGTCCATCTAAATGGGCTATCTGAAACGTCGTCATGGTGACACGAAGTGACCGATGAGCCTGTCGAGTTCATCCTGCGTCGGGCGCCTGTCGCGCTGATGGCCTTTCCAACCACGCGAAGCCTCTTCAGGGCAATACGCGCGAGATCAACCGGTTCGACCTTGACGGGCAGACCGTGCACCGCAGCGGCATGAGCCAGAATGAGTTTTACAAAGCCAATGTCGATGCCGAGCGTCATCGGTCCGGCACCTTGGGCGGCCCGGTCGCGACCAAAACGAATGAGCCGTTCGCGATCAAGGGCAGCTATGTTGCACTTCCCCAGATGTCTTTGGAGCATATCGAGGGCTGCGGCCTTGGAGCGGCGAGGGGACTTGCCTACATCGCACATGTCGTCGATATGAAGGTCGATGGGTTCGCCGAAAGTTTTCAGGCGCGCTATACGGACTTGGTCGGCGTCTCACCGCGATCGACTTGGCGCTCGGTTTAGGTTGCCCAGCGCCTGGCGTCGTCTCGGCGCAGAAAGGTCTCGCTAACGTAGCGACCCTTGCGACGGACTTGGACACGCCATGAACCGGACGAGAGTTTTGTGTAGGTGGCCATTTTCTCGTGTGCGCTCCGTGTGCACTGAGAGATCGAAACGTGGCGAAAAGGGTCGTATTCTGGCGTAAATTCGCGTGCACTCGGGCTGCTCTAACGATTTGATGTTAAAGAAAAAATGCTGAAAAATCAAGATCATAGACTGGCTATTGCACCCATGATGGACTGGACCGACCGGCATTGCCGGTTCTTCCACCGCCAGTTGACGCAGCGTGCGCTGCTCTACACCGAAATGGTGGTGGCGGACGCTGTCATCCATGGTGCGCGCGAGCGGCTGCTTGGTTTTGACGAGACCGAACATCCGGTGGCACTGCAGCTCGGCGGCTCCGATCCGCAAAAGCTGGCCGAGGCGGCGCGCATCGGCGAGGGCTTCGGCTACGACGAGATCAATCTCAATGTCGGCTGTCCGTCCGACCGCGTCCAGTCCGGCACGTTCGGCGCCTGCCTGATGAAAGTGCCTGACCTCGTCGCCGATTGTGTGGCGGCGATGAAGGCGGCGGTGAAAATCCCGGTGACGGTCAAATGCCGCATCGGCGTCGACGAGCAGGATCCGGAGCCCGCGCTCGACGCGCTGGCCGACGGCGTTTTCGCGGCCGGCGCCGACGCGCTGTGGGTGCATGCGCGCAAGGCTTGGCTGGAGGGTCTGAGCCCGAAGGAAAATCGCGACATCCCGCCGCTCGACTATGACAGGGTCTATCGCCTCAAGGCGGGAAAATCGAACAAATTCATCGGCATCAACGGCGGCGTTCAATCGCTCGAAGAGGCGGCTCGCCACCTCGATCATGTCGATGGCGCCATGCTTGGCCGCGCCGCCTACCACACGCCAGGCATCTTGGCCGGCGTCGACGCGGCATTCTACGGCGACAAGGCCGGCGCCTACGATTTTGCCGCGCTGATCGACACGATGGCCGACTACGCCGCGCGGCATATCGAGCAGGGCGGGCGGCTCGGCCACGTCACCCGCCACATGGTCGGGCTGTTCCACGGCCTGCCGGGCGCGCGCCGCTTCCGGCAGATACTGTCCACCGACGCGACGAAACCCGGCGCCGGACCGGATGTGCTGAAGGCAGCGTTCGCTGCCGTCGATTTCGACCGTGTTGAAAAGGCCGCTTAAGCAGTTCAGTCGCGTAAGATCATCCGGTCGCCGCGCACGTCGAAACCCGACAGGGAACCGATGAAGTTCATGCCGAGCAGGCTCTGGCTGAGCGCGCCGGGCGCGGCGACCATGACCTGCATGTTCTTGCGCACGATGCCGCCGATCGCCAGTTCGTCGGTGCGCACCGAAGCGGCGCGTGCCATGCCATTGGCGGTCGAGACCGGGACGGTGAAGCTCAGCGCGGCCGGATTGAAGCCGGCCGCCTGAGCGTCTTCGGCGGTGAGCACTGTACTGGTCGCGCCGGTATCGACGACGGTGCGGATCGGCGCGCCGTTGATCGTGATGCGGGCCTCGAAATGGCCGCTGTCGGCCTTGTCCAGGGTCACGGTGGCATGGCCGTCCTCGACGCCGAGCGCCAGCGGGCTGCCGGGAACGAGGCCCGCCGTCACCCGGCTGGCGAAATCCTGCAACTCGTAGCGGTACTGGTAGCCGGCGACGAGCGCCAGCACGATCAGGGCCCACGTGCCGAGATTGCGGGCCATGACGCCGAGCGGCCTGCCGGACCGGACAAGGCCGGCGCTGACCAGCAAGCCGATCGCCCCCAGCCAGACCAGACGGCTGAAATCGTAATTCTCGATGCCGAACGTGCTGCCGGCGTCGTTGTTGATCATCAGCAGCACCAGCCCGAGGCCGATTGCCGCCATCACGATCCAGAACAGTCGGTTCATTGGACCTGCCGTTTCAAGAGAGGACGTCGCGCTCGCGCGCCATGCGGCTGCGGCGTGTTTCCCGGCGCGGCCGGCGCTCGACCGTTTCCAATCGGGCCGGCAACTCGGCCATGACGCTGCGGCGTACCTCCGGCGTCATCCCCATCCAGGCGCCGATTTCATCGCGCGTGCGGCCACAGCCGAAGCAGAAGCCGGTTTTCATGTCGATCGAACAGACCAGGATGCACGGGGATTCGATGGCCGTCATGACTTTCTCTTGAAGGTTCCGTCCGGAATCCCTCGTTCCATCTCCACATGGTGCAACGGCAAAGCCAATGCAAGCCCTTCGGAATGCGGCGCGGGCAACCGCTTTCGCGCCAATGTCGAGGGGAGTTGTGCCGGCCGGGCAAGGCGGTTATGCCGCTGATCAACCACAGGGAATGATCAGGACCGACATGACCAGCGCGCTGCCCTTCGACGACTTTCGCAATCTGCTGGCGAGCCTGCCGCCTGCCGATACAGTCGCGTAAAACCGGGTGCGCACCGTGTTTTCCAAGGCCGACAAGCCGAAAGCCTCGCTTGGACGTATCGAGGACATCGCCGCCTGGCTTGCTGTCTGGAGCGGGCGCGCCCCGCCGGCGGTGAACCGGCCCCTGGTGGCGATCTTCGCCGGTAACCATGGCGTGACCCGCCACGGCATCTCGCCGCGCCCTGTCGCTGCGACCGCAAACGCCGTTGAGCTGTGCGCCGCCGGCGGTGCGGCAATCAACCAGATTTGCGTCGCCAACAATCTTGGCCTCAAGGTGTTCGATCTGGCGCTGCACATTGCGACCGCCGACATCACCGAGGACGCCGCCCTCGACGAACGCGGCTGCGCCGCCACCATGGCCTTCGGCATGGAAGCCATCGCCGGTGGCGCCGATCTGATTTGCCTTGGCGATCTCGGCGTCGGCAACTCCACCGTTGCGGCGGCCTTGTGCGCGGCCCTGTTCGGCGGCAGCGGCGCCGACTGGGTCGGCCCCGGCTCCGGTGCCGACGCGGCCATGCAGGCGCGCAAGGCTGATGTAGTCGATGCAGCCGTTGCCTTCCATGGTGCGGCTCTGAAGGACCCGTTGGAAGCACTGCGCCGGGTCGGTGGCCGCGAATTTGCGGCCATTGCCGGCGCCATCCTCGCCGCCCGGATGCAGAAAATCCCGGTGCTGCTCGACGGCTTCGCCGCGACCGCTGCCGCTGCCGTGCTGCATGCCGCCAACCCGGGTGCGCTCGACCATTGCCTGCTGGCCAGCCAGTCGCCCGAACCCGGCCAAAGGCTTGCCGCCGAGCGGCTCGGCCTCAGGCCGCTGTTCGATCTCGGCATCAGCCACGGCGAAGGGGTAGGGGCCGCCATTGCCGCCGGTCTGGTCAAGGCGGCGGCGCTTACCAGTTCGGGCATGGCGGCGGCGGTCAAAGCCTAGAACAAGCTGTCAACGTCGGCGGGCCGCCGCCACGGTCTTGGTTGGCAGCGCCGGCAGTTCCTCCATCACTCGGGCGAGCGGGAAAATGGCGATTGCCTCGGTGCCTTCGCGCAATTTCGACTGAAGTTCGAATTCGCCGCCATGCATGGCGAGCAGGCCCTGCACGATCGGCAGTCCGAGCCCGGTGCCCTGTTCGGCGCTCTTGATGGCGATCGAGCCCTGGCCGAAGGCGGACAGCACGATCGGGATTTCGTCTTCCGGTATGCCCGGCCCGTTATCCTTGACCGAAATGTACTGGCCGCCGCCCGCCGTCCAGCCGACGCGCACGCGAACTTCGCCGCCGGTGGCGGTGAATTTGATGGCGTTGGACAGGAGGTTGAGCGTTATCTGCCGCACCGCGCGCTCGTCGGCGAACAGCCGCGGCAGGGCACTTTCGAAATCCTGCACAATGCGGATGTCCTTGTTGCGCGCCTTCAATTCCATCATGTGGCAGCAATCTTCGGCGATGTTGAGCAGCATCACCGGCTCTTCGTTGAGCTGATAGCGGCCGGCCTCGATGCGCGACAGATCGAGGATTTCGTTGATCAGGTCGAGCAGATGCTGGCCGGAATCGTGCACGTCGCGGGCGTAGTCGCGATAGGTGGGGTTGCTCATCGGCCCGAGCACCTCATTGGCCATCACCTCGGAAAACCCAAGAATGGCGTTGAGGGGCGTCCTCAGCTCATGGCTCATAGAAGCAAGGAAGCGCGACTTCGCCAGATTGGCGTCTTCGGCCCGCCGACGAGCTTCGTCCGACATCGATTTCGCTGTCTCCACCTCGGCGAGCAGCGCGTCCTTTTCGGAGCGGAAGGACAGAAGTATCAGCGACGAGCGGTTGAGATGGCGCGCGATATAGGCAAAGAACGGCAATGCCGCGACCAGCAGGGCGACCATGATCGTCCCGACCGGCACCCAAAATTTCGTTTCAGCATAGGCATAGACCGCCACCGGAACGACGAAGGTGGCAAGCAGAGAGCCACGCAAGGACGACGCCATGATAGCGGTCGCCGCCATGGCCAGCAGCAGCACCACCGCCTTGGCGGCCTGGAACTGGTCGATCTGGCAGGTGGCGCAGCCGAGCCATGCGAACCACGCCCAGCCGAGGCCGCACAGCGAATGTCCGATCAGGAATTCCCTGCGGGTGCGAACAGGATTGAGCTCGGCGGCTTCGGTGCGCTCGACGCGGCGCGCCATGAAGGCGACGATCGAATAGCAGATCAGGGTGAACAGCGCCCAGACGCTGATCTGTTTGTCCACACCGGCCAGCAGCCCGGCCGCCGCGAACGCCAACACCAGCAGTGGGATGATGGCTGCGCCGCGCACCATGGTCCCGGCATGCAGCTTCAGCAGCTCGCGGTCGAAGTCGAGATTGCCGACCTGCTGCGAAAGACGGTCGCGCGTCTTGCGCACCGCGCGCGCCACATCGCTGTTGCGGTGCGGTTTCCGGCGGTCCACAATGAATTTATCCGCTGTGTTCGAGCGTAGCAGAGGCATGGAAACTTCGATTTATGCGCGCAGCGATCTCAATTCGTTAAGCTACGTTCGAATGATTAAGAGACTGTTTGCCATATGAGCCGTTCGTGGTCGCCAAGGCCGCCCCGGCGATACTATCCGCCGCCGCCGCGAAGCCTGTGGCGCAAGCTGCTGGATTACGCGCTGACGGTCATTCTGCTCGGCCTGCTGATCCTGCTCGCCGCACGCCTTGACCGTTTCGAGACGCGCAAGGCGGAAGGGGTGGCGATCGTCAACGATGGCGATTCACTCACTCTTGGCACCGAACGTATCCGCATGCGCGGCATCGACGCTCCGGAATACCAGCAGATCTGCCGTAGGGATGGCGCAGACTACGCCTGCGGCAGGCTGGCGCGCCAGGCGCTGGTGCGGCTGATATCAGGAAATCCGGTGACCTGCAGCGGCTGGCAGCGCGAGCGCTACGGCCGCCTGCTCGGCGATTGCAAGGCCGGTGGAAAGGATCTCAACCGGGCCCAGGTTGAGGCCGGCTGGGCAATTGCCTATGGCGATTTCGACACCGAGCAGGCCATTGCCCGCGCCGGCAAGGTTGGCATCTGGGCCGGCACCTTCGATGCGCCGCAAGACTGGCGCGAAAGCCACCACGGCGGCCCGCTCGAAAGAAAGCACGGCACGCTGGCTTCGGTCGGTGACGCCTTGCGAGAGATGTTTCGCGTCTGGTGACGAGCACTATAGTTGAAGGACCATATCGGGAGGAAAGCATGAAACTGTTCGACGGCGGCCGCGCCCCCAATCCGCGGCGCGTTCGGGTTTTCGTCGCTGAGAAGGGCATCGCAGTGCCACTGGTGCCGGTCGACATGGGTGCGATGGGGCACAAACAGGAGCCGGTCAGGTCGCGCAACCCGCTGCAGCGGCTGCCGGTGCTCGAGCTCGACGACGGCACCATCCTCACCGAATCCGTCGCCATCTGCCGCTATTTCGAGGAACTGCATCCCGAACCGGCGCTGTTCGGGCAAGGCGCGCTCGGCAAGGCCAAGGTCGAGATGTGGCAAAGGCGCATGGAGTTCAATCTGCTCAGCTGCGTCGCCCAGGCTTTTCGCCACATCCATCCGGCGATGAAGGAATGGGAAATTCCGCAGATCCCCGAATGGGGCGAGGCCAACAAGGCGAAAGCGGTTGAATTCCTGAAACTGCTCGACCCCGAACTGGCAAACCGCGAATTCGCCGCCGGCGACGCCTATTCGATCGCCGATATCACCGGCATGATCGCCATGGATTTCATGAAACCGGCGCGCATCAAGGTGCCGGACGAGTGCACCAACGTGCTGCGCTGGTACAATGCCGTCTCCAGTCGCCCGAGCGCTTCCGCCTGATGGAGGCGGAACTCGAACGCCTGACGGCAAAGGTCCGCGCCTGCCGCATCTGCGTCGACACTCCGGTCGGCAGGCCACTGCCGCACGAGCCGCGCCCGGTGCTGCTGCCATCATCCAGTGCCCGCATCCTGCTCGCCGGCCAGGCGCCAGGCACAAAGGTGCATTTGTCGGGCATGCCGTTCACCGACGCCTCCGGCGACCGCTTGCGAAGCTGGCTGGGCGTGACAAGCGAGGAATTCTACGACACGGATAAATTGGCCATCGTGCCAATGGGGTTCTGCTTCCCCGGCCAGGACGCTAAGGGCGGCGACCTGCCGCCGCGCCGAGAATGCGCGCTGGCCTGGCGCGCGCCGCTGATGGCGCTGATGCCGCAGATCGACCTCGTTTTGACAATCGGCTCCTACGCGCAATCCTGGCATATGGGCGCCACGCGCCGGCCGTCGCTGACCGAAACCGTGAAGGACTGGCGCACCATCTGGGATGCGCCGGCCAGCCTGAAAGTGCTGCCGCTGCCACACCCGTCATGGCGCAACTCAGGATGGCTGAAGCAGAATCCATGGTTTGAAATGGATTTGCTGCCGTTTCTGAGATCGGAAATCCGCTATCGCATAGATTAGACTTTAAGCAAGATATCACTCGCTTTTGTGCCATCCGGCAGAATTTCTTTCTTGTGAAAGGTCGAAATAAGAGGGAGTATAGCCAATCTATTCCCAAAGCGCGTCGCGCCCGAGGGAACGCGGCCTGCACCAGGAGCACCTCAATGGATCGCCTCGACAGAAAAATTCTCCGCCTCCTGCAGGAGGACGCGACGCTCGCGGTTGCCGATGTCGCCAAGAAAGTCGGCCTGTCGACGACGCCGTGCTGGCGCCGCATCCAGAAGCTGGAGGAAGAGGGAGTCATCAAGCGGCGCGTCGCCATTCTCGACCACGAAAAGGTCAATGTGCGCGTCACCGTCTTCGTGTCGATCCGCACCAATTCGCACAGCCATGAATGGCTGCGGCGTTTCTCGGAAGTCATCCAGGAATTTCCCGAGGTGGTCGAATTCTACCGCATGAGCGGCGACGTCGATTATCTCTTGCGCGTCGTGGTGCCCGATATCGCCGCCTATGACGCCTTCTACAAGCGGCTGATCGCCAAGATTGAGATCCGCGACGTATCGTCGTCCTTCGCCATGGAGCAGATCAAGTACACGACCGAAATGCCGCTCGACTACATGCTGCTGGACAAGGAATCCGGCGCCAACGCGGCCTGAGCGCGGTTGTCTGTGACCGGGCGGTGACGCTGCACAAGCAGGCGCCGTTTAGTTCTTCTTTTTGTTGAGGAAACTCCAGGGCGAGTTGACCGGCAGCGTGATCGTGTCCGGCACCGTGTCGACTGCCACCACATCGGCTTTGCGTACGGTGTAGCCGGACTGGATGATGCTGACGCCGTCGAGAATGAACAACTGGCTCTTCTCCAAGCCGGGCCGCAAGGCGCCGGTCACGGCAACCGACTCATAGGCCTGCGACATCTTGTAGGGACGGGCCGGCGTCACCAGCACGATCTGGTTGGGCGGCGGCGTCGGCATGTGGCTGCAAGCGCCTGTCCACGGCACCAGCAGGAACTGGTAGACGAGGTCGCCATCGCGGTCGACCGGCAATGCATAGCCGGCTAATTGTACCATCTTGTCCTGCAGGTTGAGCGACAATGTCTCGCCACGATCGGGCAGTTTTGCCGCAATCATCGGCAGGCCGGCATCTTCGGCCACCGCCTGCGTCGCAGGACGCAGATCTTTCCAGAAGATGTGCGCGGTTTGGCCTGAGGCGTTGGTAGCGGTGAACACCAACAACGCGGCTGCAAGCGCCAAGGTCGATTTGAGAGGACTGCTCATCGGCCGCTTCCTTTGTGCAGGAGTAAAGACGCCGCGGCCGATCGCGTCAACGCTCGAGCCGCATCACATGTCTGCGAGAGCCGGCCATGCCGACCTCATGGAACCCGCGAGCGATGAACACGCCGCGAAACCCCATGAAACGGTAGCTCGGCGATGCCTCGTCGACCGGGTAGGCCTCGATCACGCCGGCGCCCTTGGCAAAGGCGTGATCTATGGCAGCGTCAAGCAGCGCTGCCGCCAGCCCGCCGCCGCGCAGCGCCCTTGGCACATAGAAGCAGACGATCGACCAGATGCCGGTCTCGTCATCGTCCTGTTGCGACGTCAGCTTCCGATAGGTCTGGCGCGGCGCGACCGAGCACCAGCCGACGGTCTTGCCGTCAATCTGGGCCAAGATTCCCACCGGCGTACCGGCCTCGACAAGCGCCATCATGGCCCGTTTCAACTCGGCGTGCTGGACATGCTCGCGGCGGCCGGGCAGGGGCCGCCAGGCCATGCACCAGCAATACTTCGGACCGCCTTGCGCTTCGAAGAGGCCTTCGAAATCGGCGCGCGTCTGCCGCGTCACCTCGGTGAACCGGACGTTGGCTAGGTCAGCCTTTTCTGGCGGCGATCCGCTCGACGATCTTGGCATTGGTGAGTTCCCGTACGGCGTCCTTGCCAATCCAGCGCGCCGTCTTGTCGGCCGACTGGGCCAGTCGTTCGGCCACGGCAAGGGCAGCGCCGTGCATCTCCAACGATCGCTTGCCGATCGAACGAAGCGCCCAGTTTGCCGCCTTCTTCACGAAATTGCGGCTGTCGGCGGCATGCGCTTCGATGATCGGCAGGAAGCCGAGGAAAGTCGCCACCGGCTCCTGCTTCCGGTGCACGACGGACCACGCCATCATGGCAAAGGCCGTGCGTCGAACGAACTCGCGCTCGTCCGCCGCGAACTCTTCAATCAGCTCCTTCCAGGCGTCCGTGTCGACGAAGAGATCGGAGACGCCGTCGACGATATCCCAGGAATCGAAGGACGCGGCCCATTGTCGTGCATCCGCGGCTGAGAAGCGCTTCGGGTCGGCCGTGACGGAAGCGATGAACTGCGCCTCCATGATGCCGGTCTGCCAAAGTTCGAAAGCTCGCTCGTGGTTGCGCTTGATCTTTTTGGCGATCTGCCGCTGCATGCCATGCGAGATGCCGAGCGCGCGCTCGGTCTTGATACCGTAGCGCAACATGCCGCGGCGATTGTCCTCCGAGCCGATCGAGCGCAAATGGGCGACGATTTCATCGGCGCTCGATTGGGGCGAAAGCTCGGCCATTGCGAACGCTTATTTTTCCAGGCGCGCCAGCAAGGACGAGGTGTCCCAGCGCTTGCCGCCCATCGCCTGCACATCCTTGTAGAACTGGTCGACAAGGGCGGTCACCGGCAGTCTCGCGCCATTGCGGTCGGCTTCATCGAGGCAGATGCCGAGATCCTTGCGCATCCAGTCCACGGCAAAGCCGAAATCATATTTACCGGCATTCATCGTCTTGTGGCGGTTCTCCATCTGCCAGGACCCGGCAGCGCCCTTGGAGATGACTTCGATGACCTTCTCGATGTCGAGCCCGGCCCTCTTGCCGAAGTGGATGCCTTCGGCCAGTCCCTGCACCAGCCCGGCAATGGTGATCTGATTGATCATCTTGGTGAGCTGGCCGGCGCCCGACGGCCCCATCAGCCCGACCATCCGGGCAAAGGCGTCGATGACCGGCCTGGCCTTGTCGAAGGCAGCCTGCTCGCCGCCGACCATCACCGTCAGCACGCCGTTCTCGGCGCCCGCCTGCCCGCCGGAAACCGGCGCGTCGAGGAAGGAAAAGCCGGCCTTTTCAGCGGCGTCGGCCAGTTCGCGCGCCACTTCGGCCGAAGCGGTGGTGTTGTCGATGAAGACGGAGCCTTTTTTCATCGCGGCGAAGGCGCCATCGGCCCCGGTCGTCACCGAGCGCAGATCGTCGTCATTGCCGACGCAGGAGAAGACGAAATCCTGGCCCTCTGCGGCGTCCGCCGGCGTCAAAGCAAGCTTGCCGCCATGCTGGGCCACCCATTGTTCCGCCTTCGCCGCGGTGCGGTTGTAGACGGTGACGTCGTGGCCGCCTTTGTTCCTGAGGTGCCCGGCCATGGGATAGCCCATCACGCCAAGACCGAGAAATGCCACAGATGCCATGGGTTTGCCCTTCAGACGGAACGGAATTGTCTTGGACAGCTCTAGGCTCTACGCGCCATTCGTCAAGACGCGCATGAGCCGATCGACTGGTACAGCCGAACGCTCAGCGGATCAGATGAATGGTGATCCGTCGCTCGATCCATTCGACGCCGTGGCGCAGGATCTCGACCATCACCAGATAGACGATGGCGACCCAGACATAGGCCTGGAAGTCGAAGGACTTGGCGTAGGCCAGCTTCGCGTTGCCCATCAAATCATAGACTGTGATGATGGCAACGATGGCGGAGGCCTTGATCATCAGGACGAGTTCATTGCCGTAGGGCCGGAGCGCGACGATAAACGCCTGCGGCAGGATGACCTTGCGCAGCGTCTGCAATTTGTGCAGGCCGAGCGAAGCAGCGCCCTCCCATTGGCCCCTCGGAACACTTTCTATGGCGCCGCGCAGGATCTCGGCCTGGTAGGCGGCGGTGTTGAGCGCGAAGGCGAACACACCGCAATTGAAGGCGTCGCGGAAGAACCACCACAGTCCGACGGATTCGAGCTGCACCCGGAACGAGCCCAGGCCGTAATAGACGAGATAGACCTGGACCAGCAGCGGCGTGCCGCGGAAGAAGTAGACGTAGCAATAGGCCAGGACGGACAGATAGCGGTTCTTCGACATGCGGGCATAGGTGACGGGCAGCGAAAAAAGCGCGCCGAGCACCATCGAGATGGCCACCAGCGCAAGCGTGGTTCCCAAGCCCTGCAGATAGGCCGGCGCGTATCTGGCGAAGAATTCGCCATTCCAAGCGTAAACCAGATAGACGGCGATGCCGATGCCGAACAGGATCCAGAAGCCGACCAGCGCGTAGCCGACGATACGGGCCCGCGGCCAGCCTCGCGCCCGTGGTGGTGGCTTCTCGATGTCGACGGCGGCGCGCGTCACGACGCTCATCGTGCCTCCCTCCTCCCGAGCGAACGCAGGATGAAGCCGGTGGCGATCGACGACAGGATGGCAAGGATAAGGAACACCATCGCCGCGACGCTGTAGAACAGGAAGGAATGTTTGGTGACACGGGCCGCCACGCCGGCGTTGCGCAAGGTTTCAGCCAGGTTGACGACCGACACCAGGGCCGTGTCCTTGAGCAGGCTCAGCCAGCAATTCTCAAGGCCGGGGAAGGCGATGCGCAGCAGCTGCGGCAGGATCACCTTGCGCATCGTCTGCCATTTCGACAGCCCGATCGCATAGCCGCCCTCATACTGGCCCTTCGGAATGGCGCGAAAGGCCGAAAGGAAGACTTCGCTGGAATAGGACGAAAAGATCAGCGACAGCACGATCATGCCGGCGAGGAAGCTGTCGACATCGACCGTCGCTTCCGGCCTGAACAGACGGATGACATACTGCAAGAGGATCGGCATGCCGAAGAAGAACAGGAAAAGCGTCACCAGTTCCGGCAGTCCGCGAAACACCGTGGTGTAGATGTTGGCAGCCACGCGAAGCGATGGCTCTTCGGATTGTTTCGCCCAGGCGACGAAAAAGCCGATCGTCAGGCCGATCGGCAGTGTCGCCAGCGCGAGCGCAATGGTGACCAGTGCGCCATAGGCAATATCGTCAATCCAGCCATCGGGTCCCCAAGTGAGAAGTATCCATATGTTCTGGCTTGGCATTGACGGGTCTTGTCTCCACTTCTGTCAGGCCAAGGCGGCAGGAGGAAACTTCCCCTGCCGCCTTGTTCAGACGATCAGGACTCGGCGCCGAAGACGTCGAACTTGAAGTACTTGTCGTTGATTTCCTTGTACTTTCCGTTGGCGCGGATTGCGTCGATGGCGCTGTTCAACTTGTTGACCAGATCCGTCTCGCCCTTGCGCACGGCGATGCCGGCGCCCGGTCCAAAGATATCGACCGGCTGCGGCGAAGGCTGGCCGAGAATCTTGCAGCAGGCGCCATCAGGCGAATCCAGGAACTGTTGCAACACGACGATATCGTCCTCGATCGCGTCGAGACGGCCATTGGCGAGATCGGCCTGCTCTTCGGGGCTGCTCGGATAGCCCTTGACCGTGCTGTCCGTATAGGTTTTCGAGGCATAATTGAAATGCGTCGTGGTGGTTGCGACGCCGATGGTCTTGCCGGCCAGGTCTTCCTTGGTCACGCCCTTGAGGGTCGAATCCTTGGGTACCGCGATCGCCGACGGCGTGTTGTAGTATTTGTGGGTGAAGTCGACCTTCTCGGCGCGCTCCGGCGTGATCGACATCGAGGCGACGATGGCGTCGAACTTGCCGGCCTGCAGGGCCGGAATGATGCCGTCCCAATCCTGGGCGACGAAGGTGCACTTGACCTTCATCTCGTCGCAGAGCGCCTTGGCGATGTCGATGTCGAAGCCCACGAGCTGGCCGTCGGAGGTCAGGTTGTTGAATGGGGGGTACGCGCCTTCGGTGCCGATTCTCAGGGTCGTTTCCTGAGCCTGGGCGACGCCGAGCGTCAGCAGCGCAGCCGATGCGGCGAGCGCGATACGCAGTGCAATACGCATGATAGTCCTCTCTTTATGGCTCCCGGCCGTCGTTCCGGAACGGCTCTGTGGGGCGGTGCTTTTGACCGCCCGCTGGCGCGATACTCCCACTGTTTTCGGGAGAAAAGCAACTGTAAAACCGTTGCTTGCGGGATTTGCGGGTCCAGCCAATGCCGACGCCGGGTTAATGCATGTCGCCCAAAAGTGCGCAGCGGTTTTGGGACGACGACATGCATAAATAAAACAACCTGAAGCGCGTCGCATGAGGCCGTTCAGGCGCGACGCGCTTAGACAATGCAACGGCTGAAGAGGGCGGCTGACCCGGGCGAGGGCAGGGGCCTCAAGGTTTGAGGCCGGTCATGCGCTCGATGAAGCCGGCTATCCCTCCCGAGTCGTCGAGATCGAACACAGGCAGGCTTTCGCCGGTAACCGCGAAGTCGGCGGCAATCGCCACGATATGTCCGTCGTTGGCCGACAGCGGCGAGCGGTCCTTGGCCTCCCGCCGCCGGGTCTCGATCTTTTTGTGCGCCTCGCGCTTGTAGCCTTCGACCAGCACGATGTCGCACGGGGCCAACCGCGACAGGACCGTCTCCAGCGTCGGCTCGTCCTCACCGCGCAATTCATGCATCAGCGCCCAGCGTTTGCCCGACACCACCGCGACTTCGGTGGCGCCCGCCTGGCGGTGACGAAAGCTGTCGGCGCCAGGCTTGTCGATGTCGAACTCATGATGGGCGTGTTTGACCGTTGACACTGTCCAGCCGCGCCGGACGAGCTCTGTGACCAGCTTCTCGGTCAGTGTGGTCTTGCCGGAATTCTTCCAGCCGGTGATGCCGAAGATGTTCATGGGCCGATGCTCTGCAACAGACGCTCGGCCACCGCAAGGTCGTGCGGTGTGTTGATGTTGAAGAACGGGTCGATCTCGTCACTGCCGTGGGTCAGCAACGGAAATTCCACTTCGACACAGTCGTGCCGCTCGATGAAGGCGGAGACGCGCCTGTTGTCCTCGTCGATCAGGAAATGCCGCAAGGCCTCACGCAGCACGAGCGGCCACAGCGCGAAGGTCGGATGCCGCCTGCCGCCGGAACTGGCAACCGCCATCGAGCCCGGCCGACTGGTCGCGGCAGCGGCCAGCTTTGCCACCAGATCCACCGGCAGAAACGGCGTGTCGCCGGGGGCCGTCGCCAATGCCGTGCAAGCGGTGTTCGCTGCCGCCCATTCGAGGCCGGTGAGGATTCCGGCAAGCGGTCCGGCATAGCCTTCGACCGCATCGGCGAGAACCGGAAGACCGGCCGCCTCGAAGCGCGCCGGGTCACCATTGGCGCTGAGCGCCAGCGATCCGACCTGCGGCGACAGGCGGGCAACGACATGGTCGAGAAGCGGACGCCCGCCAAGCGCCAGTAAAGTCTTGTCGCCGCCGCCCATGCGCCGTGACAGGCCTCCGGCGAGGATAATTCCTGCAATGTCTTGGCTCATGGCCAAGCTATATGCCGTCCGGCGCCATGTCGGGTCCAGCGCTTTCGGCTGCGGGTTTTTGCCGGCCGGCGACCCGCTCGCGATAGAGCGCGTAGAGGCCGGAGCCGATGATGATGGCGGAGCCGAAGATCATCGGCAGGTCGGGGACATCGCCGAAGATGATGAGGCCAAGCAGCATCGACCAAAAGAGGGCGGTGTAGCGGAATGGCGCAATGAAGGAGATGTCGCCAGACCGCATTGCCATGATGATGAACTGGTAGCCGATCAGCACCAGCACCGCCGCCAATGCCAAAAGTGCCGTGCCTTTGCCGGACATCGGCGTCCAGCCGCCCATCGGCGACAGCAGCACGGCGCCAACGATGGTCATGGCGATTGCCGTTGCCGTCGACACCAGCAAGGTCGGGATAGCCCTCGGGATGCGCTTGGTGGCGAGGTCACGTACTGCGCAACAGGCGACGCTGACGAGTGCGTACAGCGAATAGACGCTGAAGCCTTCGAAGCCTGGCCGCACGATGATCAGAACGCCGCCGAAGCCGACCGCGATCGCCAGCCAGCGCCGCCAGCCGACCGCTTCGTTGAATACGAGTGCCGCCCCCATCGTCACCGCCAGCGGCAGCGCCTGCAGCACCGCCGAGACATTGGCGATCGGCAGATGCGCTAATGCCACAAGGAAGGCGACGGTGGCGCCGGCCTCGGCGACCACGCGAAGCGCCACCAGCGGCTGCAGCATCGACCTCGGTCGCGCGAGCGCGCCTTGCTGCCAGGCGAGCAGGCCGACGAGCAGCGACGCAAAGGCGCCGCGCACCAGCATGACCTGCGCCATGTTCATCGATTCCGACGAGAACTTGGTGATGGCGTCGTTGAGGGTGAAGCCGATCATGGCCACCATCATGCACAGCGCGCCGCGAATGTTTGGGGAAAGAGGCAAGGGCGTTACCGGTTTTGCAAGAGCAATTCCAGGAAAAGTGTGAAACGGTTTTCCGTCCGGAATTGCGTGAAAACAAAGAATAAAGCGGTTCGACGTTTCGGCAAAACGGTGAACCGCTCAAGCCTGTAGCAGCCGGCGGCAAGACAGCAACGTCAAAGAAATAGGCCACGGATTTTCACCCGTGACCCATAGAAATCCCTGAGAGGGCTGGCCGGATGACCGGCAGGCTCATTTCGGCGTCAGCACCTCGGTGCCGCTGCCGTTCTTACCGGCGATGGTCCACAGGCCGTGCAGCGAGCCGTCATCTTCTACCTTGTAGACGACGAGACCGATTTCCTTGCCCATGACATAGCCGGCGGAGAAGGCATCGTCGTTGCGCATGCAGATGCCGTCCGACGATGATCCGCCGGTCTCCCAATGGATGGTGCAGGTGGTCTCGCTGGTCAGCGTGATGGTGGCTTGGCCGCCATATTTCGAGCCGTCGAAATTGGTGCCCGCAACGGTGTAGCTGCCACCGATGGACTGTGCTGCTGCCGGCGCGGCGGCAAACCCAAGCATTGCAAGAGAAAGTAAGAATGTGCGCATGTCGTATTCCCTCAAACCGAGCGACGAGCCGCTATAGGCCGAAATTTAGGGCGGAACGCGATGGCGGTAAATCGGGTTTGCAGCGTCGAGAGCGATTTATTCCCAGTGTTGCTCAGCCCCATGCAGGCTGTCGCCGATAGCGCCGACCAGTGGGTCGTACTTGGCCTTGAGCGAGGCGGGATATTCGATCCAGACTGTATGGATTGCATCCTCTTTTTCGAAGACGATTCGGGTATAGAAGATCTTGTCGCCTTTGGTGCCTGAGACCACTGCCCAGTTCTTACCGGTTTTGCTGTAAGTGACCTTTTCCCCAGAGTCAGGGTCGGCTTTTTCCTTTTCAACCAGACTGTCGGGCGTATCTTCCGTCAGCTTGTATCCGCCGTAACAGGACAAGCTCGCACCATCGGGGCTAAGCCATTTTCGACCGTCGCCATTGAGGGACTCAGGCATCGGCTTGCTGAAAATCTGGCTCGGGAACGTGCACACCGTGCCATAGCGCGCATTGATGTAGGTGAACGGCTTTGCGAGCGCCACTGTGGTCGCCAATGATAGGGCCACGACCAGCGCTGACAGCCCGGGTTGGCAAACACGCTGCATGGAAATCCCCCTCGCTTCCAACGGAAGCATTCTGCACCAATCGGGGAGAAAATCAGCCGCCGGTGACGCTCATATGTCTCGACACCGACGGGCGGCTGGTGCGGCGGTCGATGATGAAATCATGGCCCTTCGGCTTGCGGCCGATCGCTTCGTCGATGGCAGCAGCGACCAGTTCGTTGCCTTCGGACGCACGCAGCGGGGCGCGCAGGTCGGCGGCATCCTCCTGACCCAGGCACATATAGAGCGTGCCGGTGCAGGTCAGCCGCACGCGGTTGCAGCTTTCGCAGAAATTATGCGTCATCGGCGTGATGAAGCCCAGCCTGCCGCCGGTCTCTGCGACATGGACGTAGCGGGCCGGACCGCCGGTCTTGTAGGGGATGTCGCTCAGCGTGAACTGGCGCTCGAGCGAAGCGCGCAGCAGCGACAGCGGCAGATACTGGTCGGTGCGGTCGGCGTCGATCTCGCCCATCGGCATGGTTTCGATGACGGTCAAGTCCATGCCGCGGCCATGTGCCCAGCGCATCATCTCCGGCAGTTCGGCGTCGTTGAAGTCCTTCAGCGCAACGGCGTTGAGCTTCACCTTCAGCCCCGCCGCCTGCGCGGCATCGATGCCTTGCATGACCTTGCCGAGATGGCCCCAGCGGGTGATGGCGTGGAACTTGTCGGCATCGAGCGTGTCGAGCGAGACATTGATGCGCTCGACACCGCAATCGGCAAGCTCAGCGGCAAAGCGCGACAGCTGCGAGCCATTGGTGGTCAGCGTCAACTCTTCCAGCGCGCCGCTCTTCAAGTGCCGCGACAACTGGCGCACCAGATGCATGATGTTCTTGCGCACCAGCGGCTCGCCGCCGGTGAGGCGCAGTTTGCGCACGCCCTTTTCGATGAAGACGGTGCAGAGCCGGTCGAGTTCCTCGAGCGACAGCAGGTCCTTTTTGGGCAGGAACGCCATGTCCTCGGCCATGCAATAGGTGCAGCGGAAATCGCAGCGGTCGGTGACCGACACGCGCAAGTAGCTGATCGTGCGACCGAAGGGATCGATCATGTCCATGCGTTCAAGCGTTTCCAATGCTGCGAGTGGTGCCGTTATATACGGCTATGTGATACGATCCAACCCGCCATTCAAGATAGCCGCTCTCGATCTTTGGTGACATTCCCCGGCCGACATCCGATGTCGGCCGGGTCCAAATGGCCTTTTCCGCTCGCGCGAAGCAGCGTAGGGAAGGGCGGATCGATGCGGGA
Organism: Mesorhizobium sp. M1143; assembly: GCF_040318435.1. Classification (NCBI taxonomy): domain Bacteria; kingdom Pseudomonadati; phylum Pseudomonadota; class Alphaproteobacteria; order Hyphomicrobiales; family Phyllobacteriaceae; genus Mesorhizobium; species Mesorhizobium sp. M1143. The sequence continues at coordinate 42,876 of NZ_JAMYMJ010000046.1, forward strand.
TGCAGAACAATGACGGCGCCGAAGGAACTCAGGGTCTCGAAGGACAGAAAACTGCTGTCCGTCACCTTTCCCGATCATCGGCCGTTCGAACTGCCGGCCGAACTGCTGCGCGTCGCTTCACCCTCGGCCGAGGTGCAGGGCCATTCGCCGGACCAGCGGGTGACGGTTCCCGGCAAGCGCAACGTGGCCATCCTCAAGATCGAGCCGGTCGGCAACTACGCCGTGCGCATCACCTTCGACGATTTTCACGACACCGGCATCTTCACCTGGAATTACCTGCACACGCTTGGCCACGAAAAGGGCGCGCGCTGGAATGCCTATCTCGCCGAGCTCCAGGAGAAGGGACTGAGCCGCGACCGCTAGTTCGGCACTGTCGGCAAAACGTCATTGACTGGGGGTAAACGCTGGCAACGGTTCGGAGACGGGAAATGTCTGAGATCACATCGGTTGAACAACTTGAAGCGCTCTACGGCTTGCCCGGCGAAGCGTCGACGGTCAAGGAACTCGACCACGTCATTCCCGAATATGCCGCCTTCATCGAAGCCTCGCCTTTTGTCGCTCTGGCGACGAGCGGGCCGGAAGGGCTGGACTGCTCGCCGCGCGGCGATCTCGCCGGCTTTGTGCGCATGCATGACCCGAGAACGCTGATGATGCCGGACCGACGCGGCAACAACCGCGCCGATTCGCTTAAGAACATCATCCGCAATCCTCGCGTCGGGCTGCTGTTTCTTGTGCCGGGTTCGGGCACGACGCTGCGCGTCAACGGCCGCGCCCGCATCACCACCGACGCCGCGCTTTGCGCCTCCTTCGCCGTCGAAGGCAAGCCGGCGCGCTCGGTCACCGTGGTCGATGTCGATTCGGTCTATTTCCAGTGCGCCCGCGCCATCGTTCGCTCGGAGCTGTGGAACCCGGCAAAGCACGTCGACCCGAAATCGCTGCCGACACCCGGAACAATCCTGGAAGTCACCAGCCGCAAGAACATCGATGCCGGTACTTACGACAAGGAATGGCCGGAGCGGGCGAAGAAGACGATGTGGTGAGGTGGGAGGCGCGTGGATCGAACGGCTCAGGTATCCTTCAGCACGTCATAGATCTTGCGCATCTGTTCGCCGATCATGTCGCACTGTTCCGCTGTCGACTGGCTCATCGCCTTTTCGATCAGCGCCATATGCACCTTCAGCGCTTTCATCAGGAGCTCCGTGCCGGCCTCGGTAAGCGTCAGCCGCAGCACGCGCTTGTCCTTCTCGTCGCCTTCGCGGCGCAGCAGGCCGCGCGCCTCGAGCTGCGGCAACAGCATGGTGATGTTGGAGCGGCCGACCAGCAGTTTGCGGGCGAGATCGTGCTGCGACATGCCGGGATGGCGATAGAGGTTCATCAGCACGTCGAGCTGCGCCGGCTTGAGATCCAGCGGCGCCAGCTTTACCGCCAGCGTACGCTCCAGCACATGGCAGGCGCGCGCCACCGCGACCCAGTTGCGAAAGCGCGGGTTGTCCCAGGGCAGCTCTTGTTTAATGTTCATGTTTGAACTATTATGTTCATGCTTGAACGGAATGGATGGATCGCCACTATGGCATCATTTGGACTGAAGGTCATCCGGGGCGTGTTCCGCGCCGCCGAGCATGTGGCGCCCCGCCTGAGCGGGCGCGCCGCCTTCGAACTGTTCTGCCGCACGCCCAGCGTCAAGGCGCTCAGCGACGGTGAACGGCGTGCGGTCGACCGCGCCGCCGGCTTCATGGCCGAGGCGCGCCATCATCGGCTGCCGACCAAGGCCGGCTGCGTCATGGTGCACGAATTCCGGCCCGAGCCGGGCAGGGCGTCCGCCGGCACGGTGCTGGTGGTCCATGGCTGGCGTTCGCGCACGGAATATATGCGGGCGCTGATCGAAGGCTTTCGCGATGCGGGCTACCGGGTCGCCTCGCTCGACCTGCCGGGCCATGGCCAGTCGCTGGGCCGTCATCTCAATATGGTCAATGCGGTCGAGGCGGTCAGGGTCGCCGGCGAATGGTTCGGTCCGTTCAAGGCGATCGTCGGCCATTCCTTCGGTGGCGCCGTCGCCGCCAATGCCATTGCCGGTTCGATCAGGGGTATCCACCCAGTGGCGGCCGAGCGGCTGGTGCTGGTGGCCGCGCCAAGTTCCCTGCCGGCGATCTTCGCCGACTTCAGCCGCATGCTCAACGTCGGCCCGCGTTCGCAGGTTTCCATGGCCGATCAGGTGAAAAGGTTGTCGGGCCGGCCGCTGCACGAATTCACCGGCGACCGCCAATTGGCCGAAGCGCCGGTGCCGACGCTGGTCATCCATGCGCCGGACGATCGCGAAGTTCCGGCCGACCATGCCAGGCGCTACGCCGGCGCCGGCAGCCATGTGCGGCTGCACTGGGCCGATGGGCTCGGCCACCGTCGCATTCTCGCTGACAAAGGTGTCATCGAACGCGCCGTCACCTTTGTCAAAAACGAGCGCGAGCCGATACTGCATTGATTCCAATGGGTGTATTGTCGACTCCGACAACGCCGGAGCGGTGAGCTAACCGTTCTTCTTGCCGCCCGGCTCGACGGGCAATCCGGCCGACTTCCAGGCGGTATAGCCGCCAAGGATGTGCTTGACCGGCGACAGCCCCATATCCTGCGCCGTCTTGGTGGCCAGCGCCGAGCGCCAGCCGCCGGCGCAAAAGAAGACGAAGCTCTTGCCCGAGGCAAAGAACGGCTTGTGGTAGGGGCTTTCGGGATCGATCCAGAATTCCAGCATGCCGCGAGTGACATGTTTGGCGCCGGGGATCTGGCCGTCCCGCTCGATCTCGCGTGGATCGCGCAGGTCGACGAAGATGGTGTCCTCGTCGTCGAGCAGCCCGGCCGCTTCCTCGGGCGAGACCACCTCGATCTCGGCATTGGCCTCGTCGAGCAACTCGCGATACCCTTTTTTCACGGATGATCCCTCCCGGCGCATTTCGCCGCCGACTGGATTTCCAGCACAAGCTCCGCGCTTTGTCACGCTGTTCCGACCAGCCCCTGCCACGCCGCCATCGCTCCGGCCACTGTGGCCATCAGCGCTTCGCACGAGGCGCCGTCGCGGGCCTGGATCGACATGCCGTGCTGGACCGTCGCATAGAAGGTCGCCGCCGCGTTGCTGTCGAAGCCCGCCGGCAATTCGCCTTCCGCCACACCGCGTTCCAGCCGTCTCAGCAAGAGGGTGTGGTTTTCGGCGCGGCGGCGGCGCAAATCATCGCAGATCGCGCCGCTGCTTGAATCCTGGTGCAGTGCGCCCAGCGCGATGAGACAGCCCTGCGGGCGGTCGTCCTGAGAGTACGCTATTGCCGTCTGGCGCAGGAAATTCTCGATCGCCTGGCATGCCGTCGGCGCTTCGTCCAGCGCGCTCCAGATCTCGGTGCCTTCGTTGCGGGTGTAATACTCGGTCGCTTCCAGAAACAGCGCCTCCTTGCTGCCGAAGGCGGCATAGAGGCTGGGCGAGCTGATCCCCATCGCCGCGGTCAGGTCGGCGATCGAGGTGCCCTCATAGCCTTTGGCCCAGAACAGCTCCATCGCCTGCCGCAAGGCGGCGGTTCGATCGAAGGTGCGGGGACGGCCTCTTTCCGGCATGACGATCTTTTCTGTGTTGATCGACACATAATTCACTTGACGTCGCCAGGCAAGGTTGCCAGATATTTATGTATCGATCGTTACATAACGGAGAAATGACATGTCAGCGAACGGATTGAACGGCAAGGCAGCACTGGTCACCGGCGGCAGCCGCGGCATAGGTGCTGCGATAGCAAAACGGCTTGCGGCCGATGGCGCCGACGTCGCCATCACCTACGTCAACAGCTCGGCGCCGGCCCAAGCTGTCGTCGCCGAGATTATAGCGGCAGGTGGTCGCGCGATCGCCATCCAAGCCGACAATCGCGACGCTGCCGCCATCGAAAATTCGGTCACCGAGGCGGTGAATGCCTTCGGCCGGCTCGACATCCTGGTCAACAGCGCCGGCATCTGGCGCGCGGCGCCCATCGAACAGATGTCGCTGGCCGACTTTGACGAGACCATTGAGGTCAATCTGAGAGCGCCGTTCGTGGCCTCGAAGGCGGCAGCGGCTCACATGGGCGAGGGCGGCCGCATCATTTCGATCGGCAGCAATCTGGCCGAGCGCGTCACCGACACCAGCCTCAGCGCCTATTCGACAAGCAAGGCTGCGCTGGTCGGCCTGACCAAGGCGCTGGCGCGAGACCTCGGTCCGCGCGGCATCACCGCCAACGTCGTTCATCCCGGTTCGACCGACACCGACATGAACCCGGCCCAAGGCCCGCATGCCGAACACCAGCGGCGGAAGATGGCGACGCCCCGCTTCGGCAAGGCTGACGAGATCGCCGGCATGGTTGCCTGGCTCGCCGGTCCGGAAGGGCGCTTCGTCACCGGCGCCGCGCTCACCATCGACGGTGGCGCCAACGCCTGAAGCAGCAGCCGCTTTGACCGGTCTGGCACGGCAACCCCGGCACACACGAGAAACTTTTTTTTAACCCGTGAGCAAACCGGACTCGGAAAATTATTGAAGCGTATACGAAACATTTTGGAAACGGATAGTA
>NZ_JAMYMJ010000047.1:0-46268 GCF_040318435.1 Mesorhizobium sp. M1143
GGGGGGGGGGGGGGGGGCGTTCGGCGCCGCCGGGGGGCCGGGGGGCGGGGGGGGGGGGGCGGTGCAGCCTCGCCGACCCCACCCGGTCTCGCAGTCTCCGTTTCGCTTCGACTACTCGCCGACCCTCCCCTCGAGGGGAGGGTAAGGCACCGCGCTCTAAATCGCCGCCGTAACAATAATCTCGACAGTGTATTCCGGCCCTGCAAGCTTGGCCTCACCCGTGGCGCGGGCGGGCGTGTTGCCTTGCGGGACCCACTTGTCCCATTCCTTGTTCATCTCGGCGAAGGTGCCCATATCGGCCAGCCAGATGATCGCCTGCAGGATCTTGGTCTTGTCGGTGCCGGCCTTGGCCAGCAGTTCGTCGATAGATGCGAGGATCGACCTGGTCTGTTCGCCAACGCTGGCGCCGGGCGTTCCGACCTGGCCGGCGAGATAGACGGTGTTGCCGTGGATGACGATCTGGCTCATGCGCGGGCCAACATCGATGCGACGAATGCTCATGGGATGGTTCCTTCGTTTGTCGGTGCGCCTGTTTAGAGTCGCTGCCGCCTCCGGGCAAGGCCAACAGCGCGAAACCTCTTGAGCCTGGGTTGGATCTGGGGCCGCAAATGTCTATCTGCGCCGAGGGATTTCTTTCCGGCGCGGATTGCCGACCTCGTGTGAGAGTGGCAAGACTTCGCGCCAAACCAGATTGAGAGGATGAGAGCCATGGAATATCGAGAAATCAGCGAGGACTATTCGGTCTCGGGCCAGATCCAGCCCGAAGATGCCGCCGCCATCAAGGAAGCCGGTTTCAAGAGCGTGATCTGCAACCGGCCGGATGACGAGCAGCCCGACCAGCCTTCGGCCGACAGCGTCAAGGCGGCGGTCGAAGCCGCGGGGCTGGCCTTCCGCTACATCCCGGTAATCAGCGGCCAGATCACGGCCGAGAATGTCGAAGATCAGGCCAAAGCGCTCGACGCGCTCGAAGGCCCGGTGTTTGCTTATTGCCGCTCCGGCGCGCGCTGCACCAATCTCTACGGGCTGATTCAGCAGTCCAAGGGGTGAGCATCTGAGGCGCTGGCGATCCCTCACACCCCCCTCTGTCCTGCCGGACATCATCTCCCCGCAAGGGGGGAGATCGGATGTCGCCTTCGCTTTTCGCCAATCGCCGACGTTGCAGGATGAGCGCTATCGACAAAGCTGCTGATCTCCCTCCTTGCGGGAGAGATGACCGGCAGGCCAGAGGGGGGGTGCTGTCCCGCCGACGTATCAACTGAAACTCTCTCAAACTAGATCGGCAGCGCCCCGGTCTCCTTCAGCGTCTCCAGCACGATCGCGGTCTTTACATGCTGCACGGAGTCGTGCGGCAACAGCACGCCGTTGACGAATTCCGACAGCGATTTCAGATCGGGGGTCACCACTTTCAAGATGTAGTCCATCTCACCGGTCAGCGCGTGCGCCTCCTGCACTTCCGGCAGCCGCGCCAACAATTCGCCGAAGCGCCGCGCATTGTCGCGGTTGTGGGTGGCCAATGTCACCGAGATGACATTGACCAGCGAGAAGCCGAGCTTGTCGCGGTCGAGCACCGCCCGGTAGCCCTTGATATAGCTGTCCTCTTCCAACCGCTGGCGGCGGCGCGAGCATTGGGAGGCGGAGAGGTTCACCCGCTCCGACAGGTCGTTGTTGGTCAGCCGCGCATCGCCCTGCAGAAGTGCCATTATCTTGCGGTCGAACTGATCGATGCGCGTCTCATTCATGATCTTTGGCCCGTTTGTGCACAATTCACGCACGATCTATCATTTCAAGCGTTTGAATGCAAGCACCGTGCAGCCGCTCCGCGTTATGATTGCACGTGGTCCGCTGCGGCCACCGCCAGTTTTGGAGCAATGCCATGGGTCCCTTTCCGCACGACGCCTCGCCCGCCAAGATCAGCAAGGAAAACCCCGCCGGCACCGACGGTTTCGAGTTCGTCGAGTTCGCGCATGCGGAGCCGCAGAAGCTAGCAGAACTGTTCACCCGCATGGGCTATGTCGCGGTGGCCAAGCACCGCACGAAGGACATCACCGTCTGGCGCCAGGGCGATATCAACTATGTCGTCAATGCCGAACCGGGCTCGCATGCGATGAAGTTCGTCGACAAACACGGCCCTTGCGCCGCCTCGATGGCCTGGCGTGTTGTCGATGCCAAGCACGCATTCGAGCATGCGGTGTCGAAAGGCGCGACGCCCTATGAAGGCGACGACAAGGCGCTCGACGCGCCGGCCATTGTCGGCATTGGCGGCTCGCTGCTCTATTTCATCGAGACGTACGGCAAGAAGGGCTCGGCCTATGACGCCGAATCCGAGTGGCTGGGCGAACGCGATCCACGGCCGCAAGGCGTCGGCTTCTATTTCCTCGACCACCTCACCCACAATGTCTATCGCGGCCAGATGGACAAATGGTGGGATTTTTACCGCGAGCTGTTCGGCTTCAAGCAGATCCATTTCTTCGACATCGACGGCAAGATCACCGGCCTGGTCAGCCGCGCCATCACCTCGCCCTGCGGCAAGATCCGTATCCCGCTGAACGAGTCCAAGGACAACACCAGCCAGATCGCCGAGTATCTGAAGAAATACAATGGCGAGGGCATCCAGCACATCGCCGTCGGCACCGACGACATCTACGCCGCCACCGACAAGCTTGCCGACAACGGGCTGAAGTTCATGCCCGGTCCGCCGGGGACCTATTACGACATGTCGTACAACAGGGTGAACGGGCATGACGAGCCGATCGAGCGGATGAAGAAGCACGGCATCCTGATCGACGGCGAAGGCGTGGTCGACGGCGGCATGACCAAGATCCTGCTGCAGATATTCTCCAAGACGGTGATCGGCCCGATCTTCTTCGAATTCATCCAGCGCAAGGGCGACGAAGGCTTTGGCGAAGGCAATTTCCGCGCGCTGTTCGAATCGATCGAACAGGACCAGATCAAGCGCGGCGTGATCAAGGTGGACGGGAAAGCGGCCTGAAACCGTAAGCTTGTTTGCGGCTCGATCGGCTTTGATCTAAATTTCGATCACAAGGGTCAAGCCGTGAACGTCTCCATAACCGAAGCAAAGGCCAAACTATCGGAACTCGTCGGCCGCGCGGAGGCCGGCGAGGAGATAGTCATCACTCATCACGGCAAGATCGCGGCGCGGCTCGTGCCACCAGTTCGAGAAGACTTGTTGTCGCGCATAGGTGCCCTGAAGGGCAAGATTTGGATTTCTGACGATTTCGACAAACTCGGCCCTGAATGGAACGAGTACACCAGATAAAGGTCAGAGGCCCAGCCGCACGACCTCTTCCCTCCTCACCTTCAAATCATAATCGAGCAAGAACTCGTCCAGTTGCGGCGGCGCGACTGACGTGCCGGAGAGCATCGCGTGCACCTGGCCGCGATGGTGGATGTCGTGCAGGAAGACATGGGCGAGAATGTCGCCGATTTTTTCGGGGATCATGCCATCCTCGCGCCGGTCGGTGATGACCTGACGGTCGAGATCCGCCTCCGACAGCTTCTCGCAAAAGGCGATCAGGCGTCGATCTGCTGCGACCTGGGCGGCAAACAGCGCCTGCGGCACATCGAACGGCACGTAGTCGTCATAGGCGGCCGCACCGACGCCGCCTTCTTCGAGAAAATCGAGATAGAGATGATCGACCGCAAGGATGTGGTTGAGCGTTGCCTTGATCGACGGGAAGAAGTTGGTGCGTTCGGCTTCGAATTCGCCGGGGTTTAGCTGCAGCACGGCGCGATAGAGCCGGTCGTTCGACCAGAGATTGTTGCCGGCCATGCGGCTGAAATGCTCGAGCAGGGTCACGCGTTCATTCGTCTGATCAGGCCAATGCCTGCCGCCATCACCGCGAAGCCGGCGACGACGATCAGCAGCAGCCGGTTCATGCGCCGGCGCATGGCCTGTGTCTCCTCGTCGCGCGCCACGTTGGTGTTGGTGATGGTGTGAAACATCATCGCCTTGCGCGGGTAGCCACTGTGGTTGGTCAGATCGGGCGAGCGCGCCTCGATGCGGTAGCTCAGCCGGATCGCCTGGATGAAGACCACCAGAATGGCCAACGCCCAGACGACGGCCAGCAGGTAGAACGCCTCGCCCGTCATTGCATTGCCCCTCTTATGCCTGGGACTTCTCGACCTTCTGCTCGATGGCGCCGAAGATCGAGTTTCCGCTTTTATTCTTCATCTCGATACGCACTGTATCGCCAAAGCGCAGGAACGGCGTCTTGGGCTCGCCAGACTCAATGGTCTCGATCATGCGCAGTTCAGCGATGCAGGAATAGCCGGCGCCGCCGGCCGCCACCGGTTTGCCCGGCCCGCCATCCAGCTTGTTGGAGACGGTGCCGGAGCCGATGATGGTGCCGGCAACCAGCGGCCGTGTCTTTGCGGCATGGGCAATCAGCGCCGGGAAGTCGAAGGTCATGTCGACGCCGGCATTGGCACGGCCGAACGGCTTGCCGTTGACGTCGGCGAGCAGAGGCAGGTTGACCTTGCCGCCATCCCAGGCGTCGCCGAGTTCGTCCGGCGTCACCGCCACCGGCGAAAAAGCCGAGGACGGCTTCGACTGGAAGAAGCCAAACCCCTTGGCGAGCTCGGGTCCGGTGAGCGCGCGCAACGTCACATCATTGACCAGCATGACCAGCCGGATGGCGGCGCGCGCCTGGTCGAGGCTGGCGCCCATCGGCACATCGTCGACGATGACGGAGACTTCCGCCTCCATGTCGATGCCGAAGGCTTCGTCCGCCGTGCGGATCGGCTCGCGCGGCGCGATGAAGGAATCCGAGCCACCCTGGTAGATCAGCGGATCGGTCCAGAAGCTTGCCGGCATCTCGGCGCCGCGGGCTTTGCGCACCAGCTCGACGTGGTTCACATAGGCAGAACCATCGGCCCATTGATAGGCGCGCGGCAGCGGCGAATGGGCGTCATGCTCATGGAAGCGTGCCGACGGCACCGCATTGTTCTCCAGCGATTCGGCGATCGTCGCCAGGTGCGGCGAAATCCGCTGCCAGTCGTCGAGTGCCGCCTGCAGCGTGCGCGCCAGGAACGAGGCGTCGGTGAAGCGCGTCAGGTCGCGCGAGACGACGACAAGCTTTCCGTCGCGCGTCCCGTCCCTCAATGTGGCAAGCTTCATGCGGTTTCCTCTCCTGATGCGGCTTTGGCGCCGTCTAAGTTCACAACAAGGCCGTCGCGGGCAATCGTCAAGTCACCCGCCCACGATTTCCTGACGGCCGCCTCCCAGTCGGCCTCGCCGATCGCGGCATCATCGGCCGGAATGAGGTGGTTGAGCACCAGCCTCTTCACCCCGGCATCGCTGGCGATGCGACCTGCCTGCTCGGCAAATGAGTGGCTGGCAAGCAGATGCTCTTTCAGCCGCGCCCCGTTGCCGGTCCTGGCGACCAGCCGCTCGATGCCTTCTTCCAGCATGGCCTCATGGACGAGAATGTCGGCATTTCAGGCAAAGCCTGCGAGCGGCGGAAAGAAGGCTGTGTCGGCCGAGAAGACGATGCTTTTGCCAGCGTGGTCGAAACGCAGCGCGAAACAGTCCGTGACCGGCGGATGGTCGACGCGCAGTGCCGAGACCTTCAGGCCGCGCTGCGCAAAAATCTCGCCCTCGCCGAATTCCACGATCGAAGCCATTTCGCGAATGTCCGGCCTGCCCTCATCGACGATGCGAATTTCAATGTCGAACTCCATCGCCTGGCAGAAGCGGCGCCAGTATTGGCCGGTGCCGGGCGGTCCGAACAGCGTCACCGGGCTGGCGAGGCCGGCGGTCCAGGCGGTGTGGAGCAACGGACCCAGTTCCAGCACATGGTCGGAATGCAGATGGGTGATGAAGACCAGGTCGAGCGCCTTCAGGCTGACGGCGGAATCGACCAGGCCGCGCGTGACGCCGAGCCCGCAATCGACGACGATGGTTCGCCCGCCCAGTTCCAGCAGCGACGAACTCGGCCACGGCCCGCCCGGCCGCAGCGCCGGGCCGCCCTTGGAGCCGAGAAGCACCAGCCGGTCGTTCATCGGGCTGATCTCAAGACCAGTCGCCCTCCGGCGTGCCGTTGAAACGCTTCTTCAGATCGGTCCAGCAATCGATGTAATTGTCCTGCCTTGTTTCAAGCTCGGCGCCGTAGCGGGTGAGCATTTGCGGGAATCGGGTCTCGAACATGAAGGCCATGGTGTTGTCGAGCTTGACCGGTTTCAGCTCGGAGCGCGAGGCCTTTTCGAAGCCAGGCGCGTCTGGGCCGTGGGCCAGCATCAGATTGTGCAGGCTGATGCCGCCGGGCACGAAACCTTCCTCCTTGGCGTCATACTGGCCGTGGATCAGGCCCATGAACTCGCTCATGATGTTGCGGTGGTACCAGGGCGGCCGGAACGTATCCTCCGCCACCAGCCAGCGCGGCGGAAAGATGACGAAGTCGATGTTGGCAGTGCCTTCCTCGCCGCTCGGCGCCGTCAGCACGGTGAAGATCGACGGATCGGGATGGTCGAACAGGATGGCGCCGACCGGAGAAAACGTCGCCAGATCATACTTGTAGGGCGCGTAGTTGCCGTGCCAGGCGACGACGTCGAGCGGCGAATGGCCAATCTCGGTGACATGGAAATTGCCGCACCATTTCACCGTCAGCCGGCACGGCGTCTCCTTCTCCTCAAACCAGGCGCAGGGCGTCTTGAAGTCGCGCGGATTGGCGAGGCAATTGGCGCCGATCGGACCGCGGTCGGGCAGCGTCAGCTTGGCACCATAGTTTTCGCAGACATAGCCGCGCACTTCCTTGTCGATGAGCTCGACCTTGAACACCAGCCCGCGCGGCAAAACGGCGATCTCGCCGGGCCGCAGCTCGATGACGCCCATCTCGGTGACGAAGCGCAAGGCGCCGACCTGGGGGACGACCAGCAACTCGCCGTCGGCGTTGAAGAAATGATCGTCGACCATCGAGCGGTTGGCGACATAGACATGCGCCGCCATGCCGCTTTGGCCCAGCACGTCGCCGGCGGTGGTGATGGTGCGCATCCCTTGAATGAAATCGGTCGGCTCCTTCGGCATCGGCACCGGGTTCCAGCGGTACTGGCCGAGCGCCAGCTCGTGGTCGCCGACATTGGGAGCGGTCTTCCACAGGGGATAGCTCGCCGCCTTGAAGCGGCCGGTGTGTTTTACGCTCGGCCGGATGCGGTAGAGCCAGGAGCGCTCATTGGTGCCGCGCGGGGCGGTGAAGGGCGAGCCCGAGAGCTGCTCGGCATAAAGTCCGTAAGCCGGCCGCTGCGGGGAATTGCGCCCTTGCGGCAGCGAGCCGGGCAGCGTTTCGGTCTCAAAATCATTGCCGAAGCCCGGCATGTAGGAAAATTCCATCCGATCCTCCCTGATCCCGACCGCCGCGAAGCGCGGCCTGCCGGCGATGTTGACCAAACTGGTTTCGTTTGTAACCATCGAAAATGTAACTATCAACGGCTGATGCCGCATCCACGGTGCGCATATGGAAACCCTCGAACTCGAAAATTTCCTGCCCTACCGGCTTTACCGGCTGGCCGACGCTGTCAGCCGAGAATTTTCAAAAATCTACCGCGACCGTCACGGTCTGACGCGGCCGGAATGGCGCACACTCTCTGGGCTCGGACAGCGCGGCACGATGACCGCGACGGCGCTCGGCGAGCAGTCGGCCATGCACAAGACCAAGGTTTCGCGGGCGGTGGCGGAGCTTGAGCGGCGGCGCTGGCTGACGCGCACGCCGGACGAGAATGATCGGCGTGTGGAGCATTTGGCGCTGACCAAGGCGGGACTGGCCGCCTATCGCGAGATGGTGCCGCTGGCGAAAGCCTTTGAACGGCAGTTGCTGGCGAGGCTTGGTACGGAAGAGCGGGCGGCGATTGTGAATGGGGTGGCGGCGCTGGAGGCAAAACTCACCTTGGGTTGAGATCTTCCCATAAGTTCGACCGTCGCTGAAATCAGATCGCGAATGCGGCAGGCAACGCCCCTAGACCGTAATAGGCGCGTTCGGCTTCAATGAAGCCTCTGACACGGCTTCGAAATGCCGCCGGATCATCAATGTAGGCTAGAAGCGCCTGCGCTTGCGAAGCCGCGTGTCTTTGAGCGCTTTCAAACAGTCGCCTTGCCGTTTCAAAATCACCGGCCAAACCAGCCGCCACCCCGGCGTGGAAGGCCGCCCACTCGTCGTAGGCGCCCGGCTGCAATTCACTCACGAGGATTTTCGCTGTCGCCTGGACGGAAGGGAACATCGATCGGTGAACCTGATCGATTTCGACGACCTTCTTGGCCATTTGATCAACCGCGAGAAGAAACTGTGGGGGCTCTCGAACGGAACGAACTGTCCAATGCGCTCAACGCGATCGAAGGTAATCGTTTCCGGAAGCGAACCCCAGAGCCAGTGGACTGCTACGTTAAGGTAAGTGCCCTTGGACCAGGAACTGGGCTGGAACTCGACTACACTTAGCCAGAAGCCGCGATCGGCGATCCAGATTCGGGACTGCCCTTTGCGTCGAAATCCGGCCGGCTTCAGTACGAGCTTTGCCTGCGAGGCAATGATACGACCGTGCTCATTGTCCGCCATCTTGCACCCACACGTGCCTCACCAATCCATCACCACCTTGCCCGAACTGCCGCTCCGCATCGCGTCAAACCCCGTCTGGAAATCGTCGATCCCAATGCGGTGCGTAATCAGACCCGACACATCCAGCGGCCCCTGCACCAGGGCGATCATCTTGTACCAAGTCTCGAACATTTCGCGGCCGTAGATGCCCTTCAAGTGCAGCATCTTGAAGATGACCTTGTTCCAGTCGATTTCGAAGCCGGTCGGCGCGATGCCCAGAATGGCGATCTTGCCGCCATTGTTCATGGTGTCGATCATGTCGCGAAAGGCGGGCGCGGCGCCCGACATTTCGAGGCCGACGTCAAAACCCTCGGTCATGCCCAGCGCCGGCATAACGTCGCGCAGTTTTTCCTTCGAGGCATCGACGACATGCTGGACGCCGAGCTTTTTGGCCAGCGCCAGCCGCACCGGGTTGATGTCGGTGATGACGACTTTTCGCGCCCCCACACATTGGGCAACGAGCGCGCCCATGATGCCGATCGGCCCGGCGCCGGTGACCAGAACGTCTTCACCGACCAGGTCGAAGGACAGAGCGGTGTGGACGGCATTGCCCAGGGGATCGAAGATCGCGGCGATCTCGTCGGGCACATCGTCGGGGATCGGCACGACATTGTGCTGCGGGATCGCCAGATATTCGCCGAAGGCGCCGGGGCGGTTGACGCCGACGCCGAGCGTGTTACGGCAGAGATGCCCCCTGCCGGCGCGGCAATTGCGGCAATGGCCGCAGACGATGTGACCTTCGCCGGAGACACGCTGGCCGACCTTGTATTCGGTGACCGCAGCGCCGAAATCGGCCACCGTGCCGACGAATTCATGGCCGGTCACCATCGGCACCGGCACGGTCTTCTGCGCCCACTGGTCCCAATTGTAGATGTGGACGTCGGTGCCGCAGATCGCCGTCTTCTTGACCTTGATCAGCACGTCGTTGGGGCCGATCTCCGGCACCGGTACCTCTTCCATCCAGATGCCCGGTTCGGCCTTGGCCTTCACCAGCGCCTTCATCATGTTCGACATGCTACAACTCCTTACCCTCCCCCTTGTGGGGAGGGTGGCCCGAAGGGCCGGGTGGGGGTCAAAAACTGGCGGAGGTCATGACCCTGCAGACCCCCACCCCGCCGCCCGCCCGCTTGCTTCGCAAGCGGTCGAAAGTCGACCCTCCCCACAAAGGAGGAGGGTAAAACTCTCAGCCAATCACGCCCAGTTCCTTGCCGACCGCCGCGAATGCCGCCACGGCGCGGTCAATGTCGGCGCTGGAATGCGCCGCCGACATCTGCGTGCGGATGCGCGCCTGGCCTTTCGGCACCACCGGGAAGGAAAAGCCGATGACATAGATGCCGCGCTTCAGCATGCGCGCCGCCATTTCCTGCGCCAGGCTGGCATCGCCCAGCATCACCGGAATGATCGGATGATCGGCGCCGGCCAGCGTGAAGCCGAGCTTGCCCATTTCGGAGCGAAAGCGCGCCGCATTGGCATAGAGGCGTTCGCGCAGGGCGTCCCCATTGCGGATCAGCTCGAACACCTTGATGGAAGCGCCGGCAATCGCCGGCATCAGCGTGTTGGAAAAGAGATAAGGCCGCGAACGCTGGCGCAGCCAGTCCACGACCTGGCTTTTGCCGGAGGTGTAGCCGCCGGAGGCGCCGCCGAGCGCCTTGCCGAGCGTGCCGGTGATGATATCCACCCTGCCCTCGACGCCGCAATGTTCGGCCGAGCCGCGGCCGTTTTTGCCGACGAAGCCGACGGCATGGCTGTCATCGACCATGACCATGGCGTCGTATTTTTCCGCGAGGTCGCAGACGCCTTTCAGATTGGCGATGATGCCGTCCATGGAGAACACGCCGTCGGTGGCGATCAGGCGGAAGCGGCAATCCTTCGCTTCCTTCAGCCGCGCTTCGAGATCAGCCATGTCGTTGTTGGCGTAGCGGAAGCGCTTGGCCTTCGACAGTCGCACGCCGTCGATGATCGAGGCGTGGTTCAGCGCATCGGAGATGATCGCATCCTCCTCACCGAGCAGTGTCTCGAACAGGCCGCCATTGGCGTCGAAGCAGGAGCCGTAGAGGATGGTGTCGTCCATGCCGAGGAAAGATGAAATCGTTGATTCAAGCTGCTTGTGCTCTTCCTGCGTGCCGCAGATGAAACGTACCGACGCCATGCCGTAGCCATAGCGGTCCAGCGCGCCTTTGGCTGCGTTACGCAATTCGGCGCTGTCGGCGAGGCCGAGATAGTTGTTGGCGCAGAAATTCAGCACCTTGTCGCCACCGACCTCGATCTCAGCCGACTGGGTCGAGGTGATCACCCGCTCGGATTTGTAGAGCCCGGCGGATTTCAGACCTTGCAGTGCATTGTCGATATGGGAGAGGAATGCCGCGCTCATGATCGGGTCCTGTTGAGATTGGCGCGACTGTCGCGCTACGCGCACTAAAAATCCATCGCAAAAGCGACCGTTTCGGTGGCACGGCGGGCTCAACCCTGGCGCGACCCGATCGCATGGCCAGCATGCTGGAGTAGCAGGCACGCGAATACGGCCGTGCCGCGAAAGAACATGATAACCATCTCAGCAGCTTTCGTTTACTGCGGAAGCAACAGTTCCGCCGGCTTCCAAACCTGTTAACCCTTTCAAGGCAATGGTGTTCTTGCCACGAATCGGTGGCAGAAATCCGTCGACCGAGGGGTCACCTAGAATATGTCGCAGCAGCCGGCGCAAACCGTCTCGGGCAAACTCATCCTGCTGATCAAGAGCGGCTATTGGCTGGCGCTGCTGATCATCGCGGCTATGGTGATGGCTTCCTTCATCCTGCTGCAGCAGATGATGGCGGCGCAACAGCACAACCACACTCTGCTCGACATCGTCAGCACCCAGAAGGCGCTGTCGCAGCGCATCGTCTTTTTGACCAGCGCAACCGGCTCCGCCGCGCGTGACAAGCAGCCGGCCCTGGTTGCCGCGCTGAAACAGGCGACCGCCGAGTTCGAGACGAACTACGACCTGCTGCTCAAACAGACGGGAGCCGACCCGCTGTCACCGGCATTGTCCGATCCAAAGTCGATCGAGAGCGTGCTTTACGGCAAGCCGTTCCACCTCGACTATTTCTCGGTCGGGCTGGTCGCCAATGGCGAAAGGCTGATCTCGTCCTTCGAATCCCAGCTCTCCGGCAATGCCGCCTACAAGGGCGGCGGCGAGCGCGTCAATCTCGATGCTTCCGTCGCCAATGCGACGCTGTCGGGTTATGCCGCGCTCGGCCAACGCATCGCCGCATTCGCAGACGAGCGGTCGGAAAAGCTCCTCGATCTCCATCGCACCTTGTTCTACGCCACCATCGGCGTCATCGTCCTGGTGGCGCTTTTCATCTTCCGGCCGATGTCGAAGGCGATCCTGCGCAAGACGCACGAGCTTGTCGATGCCCGCAATTCGATGGCCTTCATCGCCGTACATGACGGGCTGACCGGCCTGCACAACCGCACCTTCCTGACCGATCACTTCGAAACGCTGATCAAGGGCGCGCATCGCCGGCGTGAGAGGCTGGCGGTGATCCAGCTCGACCTCGACCGGTTCAAGCAGATCAACGACACACTCGGCCACGCCGCCGGCGACTATGTTCTGGTCGTCACCGCGCAGCGCATGCGCGATTCCTGCCGCGCGTCGGATCTCTGCGCGCGCCTTGGCGGCGACGAATTCGTGATGATCCTCAATGGCGCCGGCGGCCCCGAGGACATCAACATGCTGGCCCGGCGCATCCTGGAGGAGATCAACGAGCCGATTACCTTCCAGGGCACGACCATCCTTCCAGGGGCCAGCGCCGGCATTGCCGTCTATCCCATCGACGCCGACAATGCCGAGGATCTGCTCGTCCACGCCGACCTCGCGCTCTATTCCGCCAAAAAGCTCGGCGGCGGCAGCTTCTCGTTCTTCTCCGAGGAACTCAGGCGCGAGCTAGACTACCGCAAGCAGCTCGAGCACGACATCAAGGTCGCGATTTCGGAGAACGCCTTCCAGGTCTATTTCCAGCCGCAGGTGTCGCTGAGCAACGGCGCCATCAGCGGCATCGAGGCGCTGGTGCGCTGGAAGCATGCCGAGCGCGGCATGATTGGGCCGGGCGAGTTCATTCCGGTCGCCGAAAAATGCGGCTTCATGCCCGAGATCGGCCGCATCGTCTTTACCAAGGCGATCGAGCAAGCAGCCGAATGGGATCGCGCCGGCATCGCTTTCGGCCGGCTTGCCGTCAACGTGTCCGGCACCGAGCTGCGCGAACCCGACTTCGACCGCTTCCTGTTCGCGACGCTGGAAAAGGCCGGCCTTGCTCCGCAGAAACTGTCGCTGGAAATCGTCGAATCCGTCATTCTCGACGACGAGAAGACGGGCATCGCGGCGAAGCTGCGCCACATCCGCGCTGCCGGCGTCCATCTTGAGCTCGACGATTTCGGCACCGGCTATGCCTCGCTCAGCCACGTCAATCCCAACGAGATCGACCGGCTGAAGATCGACCGCCGCTTCGTCCAGAACATCAACGAGAATGGCGACAACACCAAGATCGTGCGCGCCATCACCGAGCTGGCGCGCGGTCTCGGCATTTCGATCGTCGCCGAGGGCGCGGAAACCGAAGCCGAGCTCGATTCGCTGATGGCAATCGGCTGCGATCAGGTGCAGGGCTATTCCATCGCCTTCCCGATGCCGCAGGACAAAGCGCGCGAATGGCTGCTGGCGCGCAGCCCGAAGAAAGCCAAGCTGAAGGTGCTTCAGGGCAATTTAGCCTAGACTATTGCCCACCGGTGCCGGTCATTTGGCCGGCGCGACATTCGCCCGCAATGCCGCCAGCACCTCGGCGAACTCCGCCAGCCTGTCGTCCGGCAATCCCGCGCGCAGCCGCTTGTCGAAGATGAGAGCCGCCGCCCGCAGCTTCAGGAACATCGTTTCGCCCGCCTGCGTCAGTTCGACCAGATGAACCCGGCGGTTGTCCGGATCGCGGCGGCGCGTCAGCAAGCCTTGCGCCTCCATGGCGTTGAGATGGTGGGTGAGCGTGGCGCCCTGGATGCCGATCATGCCGGCAAGTTCGCGTTGGTTGGCAAGCTCGCTCGACTTGACCGAAAGCAAGGTCAGCCACACCGGCAGCGTGCCGCCGGCCTCGACCAAAGCGGCGTCAAAGGCCTGCGCCACCAGCTTGGAGGTGCGCGCGAGATTCATGCCGATTGGCGGACGGTCAAAGGGAGTCATGCGCCGACAGTAGAACAAGGCGCCGAGCGATGGAACGCGGCATTATACATTGACATCGAACCATTTGATACCTAACTATCATGCGTGTCGATCTACCGAGTTCGTATCATCCTGCATTCGACAGGGATCCGAGGACGGGCGGCGGGCAAGGAGGAAGCGGTCATGCAATATGTCTACATCGTCGTTATCGGCCTTCACGTCATGGCCGGTGTGTTCTGGGCCGGCACCACCATCACGCTTGCCCGCGACCCCGAGATCAGGGCGGAGCGCTTTATCGGACCGCAAATGGGCTCGGCCGGCATGGTGTTCGTGACCGGCGCCCTGCTCTGGTATTTCTTCCACGGCGCCTATTTCGGCTCGATGGAAATGGTGCTGGCGCTAGGCATCCTGGCCGCCTTCGCCGCTGCCGGCGTTCTCAACGTCGTCGTCCGCAAGACCAGCCGGCAGCTTGCCGGCGCGGACGTCGCAACGGAAGCGGCGCTGCGCACCAAAATGGCCCGCGGCGAGCGCATCGCCGCCTGGCTGCTGGTGCTCACCGTGCTTTGCATGGCGACCGCCAGGATGATTTGAGCCCTGCCGCACGTCGCCTCCCGGTTGAAGACCATTCCGCATCGTGCGTCGCCTGGCTCTCGGCTGGTAGCGTACGCGGCGCGCAGTTCGGACGGATGTGCAAGGTGGCTCTCCGCACAGAGGTTTGGCTGCGCGCCACCCATCACTTTGATCGATCGAGTTGCGCCCGCCGGAAGGGTGAGATCGAGCTTTGGAACAAGCCGTAGGCCGGCTTGTAGGCTCAAACCCGCAAGCCGAACCTGATGCCGTCATAGATGGCGGCATGGATGTTGCGCGAGGCGACCGCATCGCCGATGCGCAACAGCACGAAGCCGCCTTCAGGATTGCGTGAAGGAAAAATATCGCCGCCGCCGACCAGCCGCTCATAGTCGACCGCGCCACCATTCTTCGACAGCGGTTTCAGCTGGAGATAGAGATCGTCGAGCGGCGCCGTGCCGTGCTCGACCACCACCTGGTCGACCCGCCTTTCGCCACGCCAGCCATCGGCAAAGTCGGAGGCGAGTTCGGCGACCAGCTGGTTGCCCTCGCGCCGTACCGAGCGCAGCCTGGTGTTGATGGTGATGGTGACGCCCTTCTCCTGGAAGGCGCGCATATAGGGCACGTGGTTCATGCCGCCCATTTCGGGGGCGAAGAAGCGCTCCGGCGAAACCAGCTCCAGTTTTGACCCTGCATTGGCGATCAGCTCCGCCGCGCCCATGCCCTGGTGGCCACCATTGTCGTCGAAGAGTAGCACGTTCTCCGCCGGCTTGACACTGCCGGCCATGATGTCCCAGCTCGACGTGACGAGATTGTCGCCCGATGTCAGCGGCGGGTTCTGCGGCAGGCCGCCGGTGGCGATCACCACCACGTCGGGCGACAGCGCCAGCACATCGTCCTGCTCGGCCCATGTATCGTAGCGGATCCCGACGCCGAGCCGGTCGAGTTCGGCCAGCCGCCAGTCGATGATGCCGATCAGTTCCTTGCGACGCGGGTTCTGCGTTGCCAGCCGAACCTGGCCGCCGGCCTGACCGGAGGCTTCGAGCACGGTGACATGGTGGCCGCGTTCGGCCATGACGCGAGCTGCCTCCAGCCCGCCGGCGCCAGCGCCAACGACGACGACTTTCCGCCTGGGCCCTTCGGTCATGACGATGATATGCGGAATCTCGGCCTCGCGGCCGGTCGCGGCATTGTGGACGCACAGCGCCTCGCCGCCTTCATAGATACGATCGAGGCAATAGGTGGCGCCGACGCAAGGCCGGATCTCGTGCTCGCGGCCTTCCATGACCTTCTTGATGATGTGCGGGTCGGCGATATGGGCGCGGGTCATGCCGACCATATCGAGCTTGCCGGTCGCGATGGCGTGGCGCGCCGTGGCCACATCGGAAATCCGCGCCGCATGGAAGGTCGGAAATTTCGTTGCCGCCCTCACCTCGCCGGCGAAATCGAGATGCGGGGAAGATCGCATGCCGGCGACCGGGATAACCTTGGTGAGCGCCGCGTCGCTTTCGATCGAGCCGCGGATGATGTTCAGGAAATCGACCTTGCCGGAATTGGCGAGCCGTCTGGCGATCTCGACGCCCTCCGCCTTTGACAGGCCTTTGTCAAAATCCTCATCGGCGACCATGCGGATGCCGACGATGAACTTCTCACCGACGGCAGCCCGCACGGCATCCAGCACCATGTCGGTGAAGCGCAGCCGGTTGTCGAGCGAACCGCCGAACTCGTCGTCGCGATGGTTTGTGGCCGGCGACCAGAACCCGTCCATCAGATGGCCGTAGGATTCGAACTCGATGCCGTCGAGGCCAGCCGCCTGGCAGCGCTGCGCAGCGGACGCATAGTCGGCGACGATGCGCTCGATGTCCCAGTCCTCGATGGTTTTCGGGAACGCGCGGTGCGCCGGCTCACGCACCGGCGAGGCCGACAGCACCGGCAGCCAGTCGGCCTTGTTCCAGCCGGTGCGGCGGCCAAGATGGGTGATCTGGATCATCACCTTGCAGTCATACTCGTGGCAGGCGCCCGCCAGTTCGGCCAGCCACGGCACGATGCGGTCGTCATAGACATGCAGATTGCCGAACGCGGCCGGGCTGTCGCGCGAGACGATGGCCGAGCCCGCCGTCATGGTCAGCGCCATGCCGCCCTTGGCCTTTTCGGCGTGGTAGAGCCGGTAGCGCTGTTTCGGCATGCCGTCCTCTGAATAGGCCGGCTCGTGGCTGGTCGACATCACCCTGTTCTTCAGCGTCAGGTGTTTGAGCTGGTAAGGCTGGAGAAGCGGGTCGTTGCTGGTCATCATCTTCCTGCCGTTCCAGTTTGTGTCGGAGCAGCGCGCGCTGCTCCAGTTCTTGTCTTAAGCATCGAATTTATCCGAAAATCGCTGCACACTTTTTGATCCGATGCTAATGAGCGCGGAAAATCCCCAGGAAAACCACGATGATCGATACCAAAACCCTCACCCAGCTCGGCGCCCACGTCGGGACGCCACAGAGCCCGGAGACCGCGGTCCTGGAGACCGTGCCGTTCCAGCGCGGCGACGGGCCGCCGGCGATCGTGCGCTTCACCTGCCCGGAATTCACCTCGCTCTGCCCGGTAACCGGACAGCCGGATTTCGCTCATCTCGTCATCGACTACGCACCCGATGCCACCCTTGTGGAATCGAAGTCGCTCAAACTGTTTTTGACTTCGTTTCGCAACCATGGCGCTTTCCATGAAGACTGCACGGTGATGATCGGCCGCCGCATTGTGGCGGCAACGAAGCCGCTGTGGTTGCGCATAGGCGGCTATTGGTATCCGCGCGGCGGCATTCCGATCGATGTCTTCTGGCAGACCGGCGCTCCGCCCGAAGGCGCCTGGTTGCCCGACACCGGCGTTGCCCCCTATCGCGGCCGTGGCTGAACTGACGTCAGCCATAGGCGGCTCGGCGCCGCGCCCATGCAGCAGTACGACCGCGCCGCAGCTGCCCTTTCGATCAGCCGCCCAGCCGACCAGATCAGGAGCGCCGGGCTGGTCGAGCACGACGCGCTCGACGGGCAAATCGCCGGGAGCCGCCAAAGCTTGCCAAGGCGCGCGGGCGATCAGCATCGTGCCGATGTGCGAGTCGAGGCCGCAGCCGGCAGCGCCCAACCCGACCAGCGCGATCGCGAGCAAAACGCGAAGCTTCATTGCCGACCACCCGGAAACAATCGGCGGCTTATTCGCACTGATACTGGCTGAGCGCCCATTCACCGGTCACCGAAAGCAGATCGGATATCTTCCAGTCGCCGTCGACCTTCTTCAGCTTCCACTCCAGCCGGTGCTGGTTGCCTTCGACGACGAAGGCGACCACCACCTTGGCCTGATCACCATTGACGGCCTCGATGCTCTTCAGGCTCTTGTCGATTGCAAGCTTGTCGTAATCGGCATTGTCGAGCGCCATGTTGGGGTCGAGGCATTCGCCCTGCCCGGATTTGCGCAACGCGTCGCTCTTGTCGAGTACGGTCTTGGCCGGGTCGACGAAGTTCTTGCGCTGGGTCGGATCGAGCTCCAGTCCGAGATGTTCGTAGAACGGCTTGACCACAGCCGTCGGCGAGCCCGCCAGGACGGGCGCGGCCGGCTCGGCCGGCGACCACCCAACCGGCGGTGTCGCCGGTTCCACCGCTGTCCCGGGTGGATTTGCGGGCGGTGCTGCGCCGCCCGGCACTGTCTCGGCCGGGGCATTTGCAGGTGGCGAACCGAGCAGCCCTTGAGCGGCAGCCGTGTTCAATCCTGCCAGCAGGCTTACAGTCAGCAAAGTCGGAAGACGGCTATGGGCCATCACGCATCACTCCAGGCCCGATCAGTCACATACCGGCCGAAACGTTCAGCCATGTCATCGGCGCCTGGCGGCAAAGATGCAGACTTTGACGAAGCTAACAAGCCCTCGATTGCTTGCTTCGCCCTGGTGGTTCCCGCGCGAAGCGCTGCAATCCGCAAACCTATTTCTGCGCAATGGTTGGCGGGTTCGAACCGTCAGCCGTGTTGCCGTTGAGCTGATTGGTGCCATAGGACGATATGGCACCGCCATTAACGATGGCCGTGCCCGTCGTATTACCGGAGATCGTCGATCTGCCGACCCGGATGGTCGCGTTGGCGCCGTCGGCACGCAGGCCGCCTGCCGCTCCGTTGTTGGCCACGGCAACGCCGTCAACCATGATGTTGATCGCAGGCCCGCCGACCGGATTCAGGATGCTGATGCCGGCATTCGTGTTGCCCGACACGCTGCTATCCACGATCGTCGTGTTGGAGCCGCCCGTGTTGCTGGTGCCGTCAGCCTTCACGCCGGCCAGGTTGTTGTTCTCGATGGTCGAGTTCTCGATGATGACCTTGGCAACGCCGGCTGCGGTCGGCTGGATATGAACGCCGTCCGCGCCGTTGCCGGTGATGAAGCTGTTGGTGATATAGAGTTCGGACGCGCCCGACGGTGCGAACAGGATGCCGTTGCCGTTCGGCGCCGCAGAGCTGTTGCCACGAATGACGCAATCCTCGATGTGCAAGGCGGCGCCGACGAGAAAGCGGACGCCATTGATTCCAGGCGATGCCGTCGCTGTGTCGATATCGAGACCGCGCAGAACGACGACGTCGGTCGCTAGCGCGTTGATGGTCACTTGCGTCCCCGCATTCGATATGCCTGCCTCGACGTCCTCGCAAGCGATCGTTATCGACTTGGTGATCGTCACCGCGCCAAAGCCGCCCGGGTCGACGCAATTGATTTCGCCGCCGGCAGCCGTTTTCGAGATCGCGCCGGCGAAAGTCTTGCAAGGTGCGGTGCGGCTGCACGGATTGACGTCGTCGCCAACGCCGGAAACCCACGTCCGGGGCGCCTGCGCGGACGCCGGCGTCGCAAGACAAGCCATCACCATGGCGACTAAAATAGAAGATACCATGTATACAATTTTAATCATCTTCTCACACCCCCCAATGGAAAACTAGGAACTATTGCATATATGCAATATAAATCTAACACGCTACAGCCAAAAGAGCAACTAGAACACAATTCAATCTGAAATCGGCTCTGTTTCTCAGCCGGCAAAAGCGATCCCCGCGAAGATTGCGATGGTCTCACTGACAGCCCGGTGGAGCGGACCGACAAATCGGGCGCCCTTGGCAAGACATCGATTTGCAAGACATCGATTTCGGTCGTCTTGTAATCTGGCTGTCAGCCACGCCCTACTTCGCGTGGTCCTGCCTCGAGATCATGTCATCAGGACTGGCAGTCGACAACGACAGAGAGGACTGGTGGCAGTACTCCGGGACCCGCCCGGTCATTCAAGCTGGTTGCGCGTCCAGCCATAAAATGCACTTGGCGCGGTGTTGCCGCGCCAAGCGTTGCTATCAACAGTTAACCCCTGCAGCTATTTCAGCGCGATGGTTGGCGGATTGGGGCCGTCAGCAGTGTTGCCGTTGAGCTGGTTGGTGCCGTAAGACGAGATCAACCCGCCGTTGACGATGACCGTGCCGGTGCCATTGCCGGAGATCGTCGAGCGGCCGACGCGGATGGTTGCGTTGGCGCCATCGACACGCAGCCCGCCGACCACGCCGTTATTGGCGACGGCAACGCCGTCAACCATCATGCTGATCACCGGCCCGCCAGCCGGATTGAATATGCTGATGCCGGCGTTGGTGTTGCCCGACACGCTGCTGTTCACGATCGTCGTGTTGGAGCCGCCCGTGTTGCTTGTGCCGTCAGCCTTCACACCGGCCAGGTTGTTGTTCTCAATGGTCGAGTTCTCAATGATGACCTTGGCAACGCCGCCGGCGGTCGGCTGGATATGAATGCCGTCATTGTTGCCGGTGATGAACGAGTTGCTGACATAAAGTTCGGCTGTGCCCGACGGTGCGAACAAAATGCCGTTGCCGTTCGGCGCCGCAGCCGTGTTGTCGCGAATGACGCAATCCTCGACATGCAAGGCGGCGCCGGCAAGAAACCGGATTCCATTGAGACCTGGCCCAGCCGTCGCGCTGTCGATATCGAGACCGCGCAGAACGATGATGTCGGTCGCCAACGCGTTGACGATGATGCCATTCACCGACGCATTCAACACGCCCGCCTCAACGTCCTCGCAGGCGATCGTCATGGATTTGGTGATGGTCACCCCGCCGAAGCCGCCTGGATCGATGCAATTGATTTCGCCGCCGGCGGCGGTTTTCGAGATCGCACCGGCGAAGGTCTTGCAAGGTGCGGTACGGCTGCACGGATTGGCGTCGTCGCCAACACCGGAAACCCATGTCCGGGTCGCCTGTGCGGACGCCGGCGTGGCAAGACAAGCCACTACAATTGCAACTAGAATTGATGACAATAGATATGTGATCGATTTCACATGCCCACCCTCCAAATTTTGAGCAAGTTGCTACTTGCAGCCGAGCAAGGAAACATACCCCGCTACATCTAAAAAAGCAACTACTGATGTGACCAGCCCTGCGGATGCAACTGTTCCAAATCCGGCTTTTCTGCAACCGGGAAATATTGCTGAATCGCCGTAGAATATAGCGACCATCACAAAGGATGTTACGATATTTTGCTTAGCAATTTTATGGCTGTCGCGCTGAGAAACCGCCGTTACAGCATGAAAACAATCACTGACCCAGGGTGCTGACCGTTGCACGATTCGGCAAGCCGCGACAATTCCGGCTGTCATGGGCCGAATACACCCTCGCCTGGACCCGGCGGCGGCGATTATGTCTGAATGCTGCCAATATGCTGGCGAGCCGCGACGCCGGAACAGCGCGTCGGGATCACTCCGGCGCTTTGTCGGGCATGCATTCCAGCGCGCTCAGCGTCCAGCTGCTGGTCTTGGAGGTAATGTCGGCGACCTTCCATTTGCCGTCGATTTTCTTCAGCGACCACAGCATTTCGCGTTTGGAATCATCGCCTTCCGCAAAAAGGCTGAAGGTGGCGGTGACTTCGGCCGTATCGCCATTGACGGTCTCGGCCAGCTTCAATGTCTTGGCAATCGACTTCTGGTCGAAATCCTGGGCGTCGAGACCGGGATCGAAGTCGAGGCAGGCGACTTCGTCGGGCTTGTTCTTCGTTGCCTGGTCGTTGAGATCGAACAGCTTGGTCACCGGCTCGGTGAAGCGGTCGCGGTACTTTGCATCCCCCTCGAATTTCACCTCGGGCACATAAAAGAACTTCACGGCGTTGGAAGCCGGCCCGGCCAGCACCGTTGCTGGCAAGGCAATCGAAAAGACAGCGGCAAGCACTATCGGTTTCATGCAGGATCTCCGGACGTTTGGCGGCAAGGTGCAATACCAGACATCCTGCATATCGGTTTTTTTGCGGCTCATGAAGCCCCGGCTGCACCGTCTCAGCCATCAAGCCAGACGTTCTGCAGGTCCATCTCGAAGGTCTGGTGGACGCCGTAGTTCTTCACCTTCTTGTTCATGTGGCTGTAGAGCTTCTGCCAGAAGGGTTGAATGATGACGCCGGAATCCTGCAGGATCTGCTCGACATCCTTCATTACCTCACGCCGTTTCTCCACGTCGATCAGCGCCAGCGCCTGCTTCAGCTTGGCGTCGAAGTCCGGGTTGGAATAGGCCGATTCATTCCAGGCTTCGCCGGTGCGATAACCAAGCGCCAGCACCTGGACGCCAAGCGGGCGCATGTACCAGATGGTCATCGAATAGGGATACTTCGTCCAGTCGTTCCAGAAGGTCGAGCCCGGCAGCACCGTGCGCTTCACCTTGATGCCGGCGTCGCGCAGCTGGCCCGCAATCGCGTCGCCGGTGTTCTTCTGCCAATCGTCCTCGACGGTGATCAGCTCGTGCTCGAAATCGGCCTGCCCAGCGTCGGCCATCAGTTTCTTGGCGCCGGCCGCGTCGCGCGTCTTCTTGGGCAGCGCGAAATATTCAGGATGGATAGGGCTGACATGGTGGTTTTCACCGACCGTCCCTCGCCCGGCATAGCCGAGTTCCAGCACCGCATTGTTGTCGACCGCCATCTGCAGCGCGTTGCGCACCCGCTGGTCGTCATAGGGCTTGTGGGTAACGTTCGTGCGGGCAACCAGCGTGGTTGCCGTCGCAACCTCGGACTTCTCCAGCCCCATCTTATCCAGGATGTCGATGAAGTCGGCCGGCGTCTCGAAATTGAGGTCTATCTCGCCGGATTCGAAGGCGTTGATCGAAGCGTTGAAGTCGGTGCCGTAGTCGATGAACTCGACGCTGTCGAGCGGCGCTTCACCACCCCACCACTTGCCGTTTTCACGACGCTTGACCACCGCCTTCTGGCCGACATCGTAGGAGACCAGT
The DNA here is from genome assembly GCF_040318435.1 of Mesorhizobium sp. M1143. Lineage (NCBI taxonomy): Bacteria > Pseudomonadati > Pseudomonadota > Alphaproteobacteria > Hyphomicrobiales > Phyllobacteriaceae > Mesorhizobium > Mesorhizobium sp. M1143. The sequence continues at coordinate 22,609 of NZ_JAMYMJ010000047.1, forward strand.
TCGAACGGGCCCGTGCCGATCGGCTTCTTGACCGGGTCGGCGCCTTCGGCGTCGAAATTGCGGTGGACGACGAGCGCGGGATAATCGGTGAGGTTCGGGATCAGCGAAATGTCGGGCGCGCTGAGCGTCAGCTTGACCGTATTGTCGTCGACCTTGGCGATCGCGCCTTCCCTGGCCTTGCCCGACTTTTCGTCGATCAGCCCGCCGACGCGAGCGGCCATGGAGTTGCCGGCGACCTTCTTCTCGCACCAGCGGGTAACATTGAAGACCACGTCATCGGCGTTGAAAGCATCGCCATTGTTCCAGGTGATGCCCTTGCGCACATGCAACGTGTATTCCGTGGCGTCGTCATTGATGTCCCAGCTTTCGAGCAGCACTGGCTCGAAGGTGAATTCCCTGGTGTAGCGGACCAGCGGCTCCAGCCAGCAGCGCGAGATGTTGGCGAGTTCCACCCAGTCATAGGTGCGCGGATCTTTTTGGGCCTTGACCGACATCGATATGTGCAGCGTGCCGCCCTTCTTCGGCTCCTCGGCAAAAGCCTGTCCCGGCGCGGCAAGGCCGATCATGCCGTAGGCCAGCGCCGTCGATGCGCCGAACGCACTTGCCAATGCAAGAAACTCGCGCCGGTCCATACGGCCAGCACGCGTCTCTTGCGCCATCGCCTCGATGGCCGTTGGCACGCGATCGCCATTGCTTTTGAAAAGTGTCATGTCTTTCTCCCTTGCGGTTCCCATCGGGTCTTCGCCCGTTATCAACTCATTCGTCGTTCTCTTAGCTAACGCTGTCGGGCAGCCTCTCTTCGCGCTGCGCGATAAAGTCCCTGAGGCCCTCGGCAATGCCCTCATCGAGTTTCGGCTCTTCATAGTCGGCCAGCATGTTGCGGGCTTTCTCGCGGCCGCGCGTGTCGTGGTCCTTCGCCCCTCCAGCCTTCCATTGTTCGTAGGAGTTGAAATCCATGATGGTGGGCATGAAGAATGCCGACTCGTAATGATCGAGCGTGTGCTGGGTGCCGAGGAAATGGCCCTGCGGCCCGACTTCGCGGATCGCCGCCATGGCCTCCTTGAAATCGTCGAACGGCAGGCCGCCGGCATATTTATACCAGCCGACAAGCTGCTCGCAGTCGGTGGCGAATTTCGAATAGCCGCATGTCAGCCCGGCCTCCAACCAGCCGGCGGAGTGCCAGATATAATTGGCGCCGGCGAGGATGGCGGCATGCATCAGCATGTTGGATTCATAGCCGGCCTGGGCGTCGTTGAGCTTGGAGCCGACATGGAAGCCGGAGGTTCGCCAGGGCAGTTTGTATTTCCGCGCCAGCGCGCCCATCAGATACATCATCTGGGCGGCTTCCGGCGTGCCGCCCATCGGCGCGCCGGTCTTCATGTCGACCGTCACCATGAACTGGCCGTAGATTTGCGGCGAACCCGGGCGCAGCAGCTGGGTGAAAGCGACGCCGGCCAGTGCTTCGGCATTGACCTGCGCCACCGCGCCGACGGCCGAGGCCGAAGTCGATGCGCCGCACAGCGCAAAGGGAGCCAGGATCAGCGGCTGATTGCTGCGTGCATAGACCTTCATCGCGTCCAGCATGGTGGCGTCCCACACCAGCGGCGAGTTGCAGTTGGTAATCGACACCAGCACCGGGTTGTCGCGAACGAAATCTTCGCCAAAGACGATGCCCGCCATCGCCATCGTGTCTTCGGCGCGGTCTTTGGAAGTAACGATGCCCATGAACGGCTTGTCGGAATGCTTCAGCGCCGAATGGATGATGTGGAGATGCCGTTTCGGCACCGCGATCTCCATCGGCTCGCAGATGATCGAACTCGACGAATGCAGCGCCGGGGCCATGTAGGCGAGCTTGTGGAAATTGTTGAGGTCTTCAAGCGTGCCATAACGCCGGTTGTTGTCGAGGTCGCGCACGTAAGGCGCGCCATACATCGGCGCGAAGATGGAGTTCTTGCCGCCGACGCGCACGGTGCGCTCGGGATTACGCGCATTGAGGGTGAATTCGGACGGAACCTTCGCGACCAGTTCCATCAGCAGGCCGCGGTCGATGCGGACGCGTGTCTCGGACACGTCGGCGCCCGCCGCCTTCCACATGGCGATCGCCTCGTCGTCGCGGAACTCGCAACCGACCTCTTCGAGGATGGCGAGTGACTCCTGGTGGATCAGTTCCACCGCCTCGTCCGGGACCATCTGGTAGGTGGGGATCTCGCGGACCAGCGTCGGGAACGAGGTGACGGGGGCGCTCCTCAGCGCCTTGCGTCCGAGGCGACCGCCGCCGCGGCGGTGGGTTTGCTCGGTCAGTTCAGTGGCCGGTGCGTTCATGGAGCCTCCTCATTCCGTCCAACCAAGTTAGCGAGAGGAAATATGGATGTGATGCTGGAAAATCCTGATCTCTTGTATAAGCTCAGCTTATGCGGAGCCTGCGCCACCTCCTGCCCTCGGCCGGCAGCCTGATCGTCTTCGAGGCGGCGGGCCGGCTGTCGAGCTTCACCGCTGCCGGGCGCGAGCTCGGCATGACGCAGGCCGCCGTCTCTTATGCGGTGCGCGGGTTGGAGGAACAGCTCGGCGCGCAGCTGTTCCAGCGCCGCCACCGCCAGGTCGTCCTGACAGAAGCGGGCGAACGCTTCCATGCCGACGTCTCGCTCGGTCTGTCGCATATCCGCAAATCGGCCGAGGATCTGCGCCTGCAGGCGAGCGGCGGCCATGTCACGCTGGCGGCGTCGACCGCCTTCGGCTCGTTCTGGATGATGCCGCGCCTGCAGCAGTTCCGCGACGAACTGCCGGGCATCGACTTGCGCATCCAGACCGCCGACCGTGATCTCGACATCATCGCCGAGGGCATCCCGCTCGCCGTTCGCGGCGGCGAACCGCGCGACTGGGCCGATTATCATTCGCTGCCGCTGGCCGACGAGGAGATTTTTCCGGTGGTTGGCGCCAGCTATCTCGCGAAATTCGGCATGCCAAGGAGCGTCGCGGAGCTGGCGACGCATCGCCTGATCCACCTCGAGGAGCCCTACCGCGAGGCGGCTAGCTGGGACGAATGGTTCCAGTCTGCGGGCGGCAGGCTCGACAACACCGCGCGCGGCCTGCGCATCAACGATTACGGCCTCGTGATCCAGGGCGTCATGGAGGGCCAAGGCATCGCGCTCGGCTGGCGGCATCTGGCCGAACGGCTCCTGGCGTCGGGGCTGCTGGTGCCGGTGACCGACCATGTGCTGAGAACCGGCAAGGCGTTCTATGTGGTTTGGCCGAAGAACCGGGAGTTGAGCGAGAATGCGCGGAAAGTCAGGGACTGGCTGGCGGCGCAGGCTTGAAATCGGTTGCAGCGTAGTCACTATCGCGGAGTTCCTTCACACCCCCCTCTGTCCTGCCGGACATCTCCCCCGCAAGGGGGGAGATTGGCAGTTCATATGTCGCGTCACCCTTCAAGCATTGAAGATTGGCGAAAGCCGTCGTGACATCTGATCTCCCTCCTTGCGGGGGAGATGGCCGGCAGGCCAGAGGGGGGTGCTGTCCCGCTGGCGTCTCCAATGTCCGGCATTCATTGAAGCCTTCCGCACACCCTTCGAATCCCCCTATAGTACCCCAATGCCCATTCGTCAGCTTTCCGAAACGATGATCAACCAGATCGCCGCCGGCGAAGTCATCGAGCGTCCGGCGAGCGTGGTGAAGGAACTGGTCGAAAACGCGCTCGACGCCGGCGCCTCCCGCGTCGAGGTCGTCACTGCCGGCGGCGGGCTGAACCTGATCCGCGTCACCGATGACGGCTCCGGTATCCCCGAACAGGAACTGGCGCTGGCCATTGCGCGCCACTGCACCTCGAAACTTGCCGACAACATTCACGATATCCGCTCGCTCGGGTTCCGTGGCGAGGCATTGCCGTCAATTGGTTCGGTGTCGCGACTGTCGGTTCGCTCGCGCACGGCCGCAGGCGACGCTGCAGCCGAGATCGCCATCGAAGGCGGCCGCGTTTCGGCGGTCAAACCGGCGGCGGCCAACCGCGGCACCACGGTCGAGGTGCGCGACCTGTTCTTCGCCACGCCGGCCCGGCTCAAGTTCATGAAGGGCGAGCGCGCCGAAAGCTCCGCCACCAGCGACGTGCTCAAGCGCATCGCCATCGCCTTCCCCGCCGTGCGCTTCACGCTGGCCGGCTCGGACCGCTCGACGCTGGAATTGCCGGCGACCGACGACACGGCGGAAGGCAGCCTGCGCCGCGTCGCGCAAGTCATGGGCGCCGAGTTTCCCGACAATTCCATCGCTATCGACGCCAGCCGTGACGGCGTGCATCTGACCGGCCATGTCTCGATCCCCTCCTTTACCCGCGCCAACGCGCTGCAGCAATATGCCTATGTCAACGGCCGTCCGGTGCGCGACAAGCTGATTGCCGGCGCCATCCGCGGCGCCTTCGCCGATGTGCTGCCGCGCGACCGGCACGCGGTGACCGTGCTGTTCCTGACGCTCGATCCGGCGACCGTCGACGTCAACGTCCACCCAGCCAAGGCCGATGTGCGCTTTCGCGACCCCGGCCTGGTGCGCGGGCTGATCGTCGGCGCCATTCGCGAGGCGCTGGCCAATGCCGGCATCCGCGCCGCCACCAGCGGGGCCGCCGGGATGGTGGCGGCGTTCCGGCCGGGAGCCGCCTCCTACGCCCATGCGGGTCCTGCCAACGGTCATCGCAGTTATGACGCGGCCTACCGGGCCTCGGGCTTTTCGGGCTTTGACCGCTCGCCACAGCGGCCGCTGGATATGGGATTTGACGGCGCCGGCTTCCGCGAAAACGACCAGGCTGCATTCGACGCCGGTCCGCTCGCCAGCGCCGATGCGCGTGCCGGCTTAGCCGAGCCGGCCGAGACGCTGCTCGGCACCGCGCTGGGCGCCGCCCGCGCGCAGGTCCACGAGAACTACATCGTCGCCCAGACCAGGGATTCGCTTGTCATCGTCGACCAGCACGCGGCGCATGAGCGGCTGGTCTACGAGGCGCTGAAGAATGCCCTGCACTCGCGCGCGGTGCCCTCGCAGATGCTGCTTCTGCCGGAGATCGTCGACCTGCCGGAGGAGGACGCCGAGCGGCTGGCCATGCATTCCGAAACGCTGGCCCGGTTCGGCCTCGGCATTGAGCGTTTCGGTCCCGGCGCGGTGGCGGTGCGCGAGACGCCGTCGATGCTCGGCGAAACCAATGTCCAGCAATTGGTGCGTGATCTTGCCGACGAGATCGCCGACAACGACACGATCGAGACGCTGAAGGAACGACTGGACAAGATCGCCGCGACTATGGCCTGCCACGGCTCGGTCCGCTCCGGCCGCCTGCTCAAGCCTGAGGAGATGAACGCGCTGCTGCGCCAGATGGAAGCAACGCCGGGCTCCGGCACCTGCAACCACGGCCGCCCGACCTATATCGAACTCAAGCTCGCCGATATAGAGCGGTTGTTCGGAAGGCGGTGAGCACAAGCCAGGTCAGGGCACACGCTCAATTCACCAACAGGCGATAATCCTTGAACCTATGAGAGAAAACGTAATCCCTTGAGTAACCGGCGCTACCGCCGCGAAAATTCACGGAGATTATCTCGAAGCTTCTCCCAACCTGTTTTTGAACATTCATGTAGATGGGAGTCATCAGCATGCCGGCATCGCAATCGTCGTCATCGAAAGCGATCTCCTGAACGACCTTCTTTTTCTTCTTATCGATGACCCGCAGCTTATTCATGCAGACGAGAAAGCCCGCTTTCTCGTAGACCCCGGCAAATCTGTGGGTGGCTGTCTGCGCCCAGAAGGGAATCTCGACGGTGCCGTCAACCTTCGCCTCACCGGTATCGTCGAGGTTTGCGACCTTCTTCAGCGTGATCGGGAACTTGTCCGAGCCCTTGCTCCAAGTCCCTGTTGCGCCGCTTTCGCCAAGGTCGAGAGAAAACGGACATCCGGTGGTGCCAACGGGCGTTTTCGATCCCATGACCAGCACCCGGTCGAACTCCCTGTCGTCCGCAATCTCGCAAAGGAAGACCCCTGGTGCCACTGATCTTGCCGTACACCGCTATCGGGCTTTGCTTCGCGTCGTGGAAATAGCTCCCCTCGACCGTAATCCCGCTGCCGAAACTGTCATATCTCTGCAGCGATAGGTGGACGGGGTTAGGTCCGATGGAGCCTTCGTAGTTTTCGACCTGATACCAGCCCGCAGCGGCTTTCCCGGTCAGCAGCAAAACGCAAAAAATTGCCGATATGAACAGTCTTCCCATTCCGTCCCCCAGTGAAGGCAGCATACCACAGCTGTCCTTCCTCTGGGTGTCTGCATTCTGATGGAATGCGGTTCCCGGTTTGAGTCCGAAAACAGCTCAAATCATTTGTTTTAACGCTTTAAATTCACCACGATCACGCCGCCGAGCGCCAGTGCGCCGCCGAGGATACCAAGTAGCGTCGGCACTTCGCCCAGCCAGAAGAAGCCGATCAGGGCTGACATGGGCGAGACCAGATAGAGGAAGTTCGACGCGCGCGCTGCCGGAAGACGCGACAGTGCGGTTGCCCAGGCGGCATAGGCGATCAGGCTGGGCACGATGCCAAGAAAGATCACGGCGCCGATACCGGCCGTGTTGGCGACCGCGGCCTGCGCAAAGCCGCTCGGCAGAAAGGGTGCCAGGCAAAGAGCGCCAAGAATCATGTTCGAGGCCGAAATGGTCAGCGGGTGATGGTGGGCAAAGAGCGGCTTCTGGACGATCGTGTTGACGGCCGAGCACAGCGCGGAGCCAAGAACCAGCAGCGCGCCGGTGTCGAAACTCAAGCCATTCCCGTCGGCCACGGCTATGATGCCGATGCCGGCGAAAGAAATCGCCGTGCCGAACCAGGCCCAGCTTGAGAAGCGCTCGCCGAGCAATGCCATTGCCATGATGGCGGTGAAGATCGGGCTGACATTGATGATGAAACCGGCGGCACCCGCCGACACGGTCAGTTCGCCGAAATTGAGCATGACAGTGTAGAGCGCGACGAAGATGGCGCCGCCAAAAACCAGGCGCCACACTTCGTCGAGCCTCGGCAGCGCCGGGCGCTTGACGGCAAGAAAGATCGCTGCCGGCACCGCGGCAATGGCAAAGCGCAGCGCACCGAGTTCCAGCGGCCCGAAAGCGGCGAGGCCGGCACGGATCGCGGGAAAGGCCGAGGCCCAGCCAACCACCGTCAAGGCCACGGCGATGGCCGCCGTGGTGTCCATCCGCTGTGTCGGATTCGACGTGCTGGTCGTTGCGCTCATCTGCCTGTCCTCGGGTTCCCAGAGTGTTGAAAGGCAGAAAGCGCCTTTTCGGCGCCGTTGACAAACGATCAAATCGAGGATCACCTGTGACTATGGATCACAGCTCAGACACAATGGTGCCGCTCGAGACCCTGCGCGCCTTCGATGCGGCGGCGAGAACGGGGAGCTTTTCGGCCGCGGCCGAGAAGCTCAACATCACCCACGGCGCCGTCAGCCGGCAGATCGCCAAGCTGGAGGACTGGCTGGGCTTGAAAGTGTTCGACCGCGGCGCGCGCGGCGTCTCGCTGACCATCGAGGGCAACCGCCTGCATCTGCGCACGGCCGAAGCCTTTGCGCTGATCTCCAGCCATTCCGACCGCTGGGTCGAGCCGCGCGGCACCGCCGTGGTGCGGCTGACCTCGATACCCTCCGTCAGCGGGCTGTGGCTGATGCCGCGCATGGCGGCGCTGGAGAACAATCCCACCAAGCTGCGCATCGTCCTCGACGTCGACATCCGCCAGGCCGACCTTGCCGATGAAGGGATCGACCTGTCGGTCCGCTGCGGCCGCGGCGGCATTCCGGGCCGCATCTCGGTGAAGCTGTTCGAGGAACATGTCTTTCCCGTCGCCGCGCCCGGCCTTGCCCGCGAGATCGGCCGCGGCGACCCGGCCCGGCTGCTGAGGTTTCCACTGATCAACGATTCCGACGCCTCCGGCTGGCGTGCCTGGTTTGCCGCGCAAGGGATGGACTACCGCCCGCGCCCGCAGGATCGCCGCTTCGAGGACTACAATCTGGTGCTCGACGCCGCAGCTTACGGGCTCGGCATCGCGCTGGCGCGGCCACCGCTGACCGGACACCAGTTGGAGGCAGGCCGCATCGTCGCCGTCGACGAGCGCAGGGCGCTGAACCCGGTGTCGTACTGGCTCGACCGGCCGCTGGGGCGGCCGCGCACGGCTGCCGCCGAGCTTTCGCGCCGCATCGCAATTGAGGCTGGGCTGGCGATGGAAAAGATGGAAGCGTTCCTCGAAGCCGAGCGATAGCGGCGATTGTTCGGTGCTCAGCCAAGCACCAGCAAGGCGAGCCCGACAATGGCGACGGCCAGAAACCCGGCTGCCAGCGCAATCAGGCCGACACGCATCTGCTGCCGGCCTTCGGGCTGGACCGTGTCATTCGACCCAGACATCGCCTGCTCCCGCCTCATTGGCATATCGGTGGTGGCAGCGCGGCGCTGCGGCGAAACCACGGGTGCGAGAAGCGCAAACCAGGGCAGTCCTGCGGGCTTTGCGGCAGCGCCATCTTCGGCCTTGGCCGACGGCAGCGGCAGACCGCGCTGTGCATCGTCGTTGGCTGGCGTCGCCTTGCCTATCGCAGCCGCTATTGGCCCGGAAACGTCGGGCGCCTCGACGCCAGGTTCAGCAAGGGCCAGATAGGCTTGCAGGACCTCGGCAGAACCCGTCTGCTGCCCCTTTGCGGTGGCTGCGGACAACAGCGCCTGCAGCGCCGGCGCCGCTGCCGGCTGCAAAGGCGCGCCGGACGGCGTCGGCGGCTGCACCAGCGCCTTTATAAGTGCTGCTTTCGCCGGATCGGCCTTCGCCGACGGCAACGCTGCCAACATCATGGCCTCACGCAGCAGCGCGGTCAGGCGGGCGGATGAAATGTCCATGCCGGTCCCATAAGAATGGTTTGGAGCGACAATAGCGCCTCAGCATTGCGTCAAGCTTGACCTTGCCGGCAATTTATGGCGATGAAATCAGCATGAACCTTGGCACCACTCCATGATGAACCGCTTCGAAGGCCCCGGCGGCAAGGAAGCCCGTATCCGCTATCTCGACGGCGACTTCCAGGTCACCAGCCCCGGCGCCTTCGTGCGCTGCGCGGTGACCGGCGAGAGCATTCCGCTGGACGAGCTCAAATATTGGAGCGTCGCCAGGCAGGAGCCCTATGTCAGCGCCGCCGCCTCGCTGCGCCGCGAGATCGAGATGCATCCGGACCTGCGCAGCCGGGGTTAGATCGGCACACCGGAAAGCAAGGCTCACCGTCGATCTGATTTTCCTGGAACGCCTGCAGGACTATGGCTTTGAGGATGCCGGCGCGTTTTCGACCGAAAAGTCGAATTTATGAACAAGCCGATCTCCGACAAGCACTTTGATGGAATACGGCCCGATCGGATCACCCTCGGCCATGCACCAGCCATGCGAGATCCATCCGTCCTGCGGTTTGTAGAACATGGTGGTCTTGGAGACCCTTCGATCGCCCGATAGCTTGCTCAAGCTGTATTCGTTTCCGTCGATACCACCCCACTGCCTGGGCTCCGCGGGAAGCGCGAACACCTCGGTGACCGATACCAGTCTGTCGCCTTGCGCCAGACGTACGCGCCATTCAAAGCAGGCGCTATCGGGGATAAGCGGTACAATGTTTGAGGGCCGAACGTGGGTAGCACCGTCCGCTTCGGTGACCGAGACCAGAAATTCGCTGTCGGTCGCGGTGGGTGCCTGCGCCGAAGATGGGTTCGCCATCGCCACAAGAACAAAGCCCACAAAGAGTGCCCGCAACCTAACCATTCCACCCCCCGCGCTGAAGCCGGTCTGACTTATAATAGTGATAAGCGGCGAGAAATATCCTGTGTCAACGCGGGAGCGCCCTACCCTCGCAGCCGGCGCTGTCTCCAGGCATCCAGCGTCTCGTCGATGATGCGCTCCGGCACAGTGTCGAGTTCGAACGTGGCGTCGATCTCCAGCACGGCGAGTTCAGCGAGGAAATCGGCCGGGGCAGCGCCGTGGCGCAGCCGGGCGGCGTCCTTGGCGGTGGTGACGAGGCCCAGTCCATCGCGGCGCGCGGTTGCCGCCAGTTCCGCGAGTTCATCAGGGGCATAGAAGTGATGGTCCGGAAACGATCGGCTCAGCGCCACTTCCGCACCAGTGCCGCGCAGCGTGTCGAAGAATTTTTCGGGGTGGCCGATGCCGGCAAAGGCGAGGAACCGCCGGCCGGCGAACCGCTCCTTGGCCGCGGGCTCGGCATGCGCCTCGAAGATCGGCCGGCCGGCGCGCGCCGCTTGGCGCACGACCTGGTCGGCGGCAGCGCCCTCGCCCATCTTCAACAGCCCGTCGGTGAACACCAGTTGGTCGACGATGTTGGCTCTCAGCGGACCGCCCGGAATGACCCGGCCGTTGCCGATGCCGTAACGGGCGTCGACGACGACCAGCGCATAATCGATATGGATGCGCGCGCTCTGAAAACCGTCATCCATGATCAGGAAATCGCAACCATGGGCTTCCAGGAGCAGCTTGGCGCCGGCAGCGCGGTTGGGGCTCACCGCAACCGGCGCGTGCTCGGCCAAAAGCAGCGGCTCGTCGCCGACATGCTTGGCAGCGTCGTGACCGGCATCGACGACATGCGGCTGCGCGAACGAGCCGCCATGGCCGCGCGACAGGAATCCGGGATTGAGTTGCATGCGCCTGGCCTGCTTTGCCAGCGCGATGGCGACCGGCGTCTTGCCGCTGCCGCCGACGGTGAAGTTGCCGACGCAAAGCACTGGCGCGTCGATCTTTTCACGTACCGCCCGATGCATGCGGCGGCCGGCGACGATGCCATAGACGGCTGATAGCGGCGACAGCGCAAAGACCCGCCAGTCCGGCGCTTCCCACCAGAAAGGTGGTGCTTCCGACGCCACCTATCGCCCGTCGGCGCCCTTCAGGCGCGACTTGACGATCAATGGCTGGATATAAGGCTCGAGCGACTTCAGCGTGTGCGCCAGCGCACCGCGCATCTGGTCGACTGTGGCGGCACCGGCCGCCATCATCTCATGGCGCGCAACTTCATTGCTCAGCAGGAAATTGACGGCGCCGGCCAGCATGTCGCGGTCGCGCACCAGCTTGGCGCCGCCGCTGTCGAGCAGGCGCTGATAGGCCTCGCGAAAATTCTGGACGTTGCGGCCGGCCAGCACAGCGGTGTCGAGCATGGCCGGCTCCAGCGGATTCTGGCCGCCTTCCGAGGTCAGCGAGCGGCCGACAAAGGCGATTTCCGTCAGCCGGAGATAAAGCCCCATCTCGCCGATCGTATCGCCAAGGAGGATATCGGTGTCGGCGGTGATCCGGTCGCCCTTGCTGCGCCGCGCCAGCTTCAGGCCCATGCCGGAAATCTGTGCGGCCAGCGCTTCGGCGCGGTCGGGATGGCGCGGGACGATAATCGTCAGCAGGCCATGGTGGCGCTTGTAGAGCGTGGCGTGGACTTCCGCCGCGACCACCTCCTCGCCGTCATGGGTCGAAATTGCCGCCCAGGTCGGGCGGCCGGCGATCTGGCGCTTCAGCGTCGCCAGCGCCCGTTCGTCGACGGGCGGCGGCAAGGTGTCGACCTTGAGGTTGCCGGACACGGTGACCGGCCGGGCGCCAAGCGCGCGAAACCGTTCGCCGTCGACATCCGACTGGGCAACGACATGTGCAAGGTTCTCGAACAGCGCCTCGGCGATGTTGGCGCGCTTCTTCCAGGATTTGAACGAACGGTCGGAGAGCCGGCCGTTGACCAGCACCTGCGGCACGTGGCGGGCGCCGAGCTCGAGGATCGTCATCGGCCATATCTCGGATTCGGCGATGATAGCCAGGTCCGGCCGCCAGTGATCGAGAAAGCGGCTGACGGCCGGCTTGAGGTCGAGCGGAACATATTGGTGGATGATGCGGTCGCCCAGCCGTTCGTCGGCAACCTGCGCCGAGGTCACTGTTCCCGTCGTCAGCACGATGTTGACACCGTAGTCGAGGATGCTTTGCACCAGCGGCACGACCGCAAGGGTCTCGCCGACGCTTGCCGCATGGATCCAGATCACCGGCCCTTCGGGGCGCGGCCGCCCGGCAACGCCGTAGCGCTCACGGCTGCGGCTGCGGTCTTCCTTGCCCTGCGATGTGCGCCAGGCGACATAGGGACCCATCAGCGGATAGGCGGCTGCACCGGCAAGGCGGTAGGCCGCCAGGAAGGCGCGCGCCCAGCCGACGCTCATGGCCTGCCGTCCACGAGCCGATAGGCCTCGGCGGTTGCGGCATTGAGCGCGGCCGTGACTTCCTGGCGCTTGCGCTCCATTTCGGCCTCGTCGGCATTGGCCGGCACGAAAACCGGCGTTCCGATGACGATCGAGGAGCGGCCGAACGGCAGGTTGATGGTGGTCTTGTCCCAGCTCCTTTCCAGCACCTTGCGGCGGCTGGTGGCGATGGCGGCAGGCATGATCGGCCGGCCGGAAAGGCGTGCCAGCAGAACGATACCAAGCCCCGCGTCGCGCGGCGTGCCGTGGGGAATGTCGGCGATCATGGCGACGTTCTTGCCGGCCACGAGTGACTTTTTCAGGGCGATGAGCGCCTTGGCGCCGCCCTTGTCGAGATGCTTCGTGCTTTCACGCCCGCCGGAGCCGCGCACCGCCTCGATGCCGAATTTTTCGATCATCAGCGCGTTGAGTTCGGCGTCGGCGCTGCGCGAGACCATGGCGACCAGCGGCCGTCCCTTGGGATAATAGGCTGGGGTCAGCAGATGCTGGCCATGCCAGAGCGCGATGATGCCGGGTTCGAATTCGGCGTAGTCGCCGCCTGAAAATTTAGCCGAGCCTTCGACCACGCGGTTGGTCAGGCGCACCAGGCGGACGAACTGGGCGAGCAGGCTGACGATCATGCTCTTGACGATTCGCGACTGCGCCAACGGCTCGCGGATCTTGCGCCAGAATGTCTTCGAACTGCCGCCGCGTCTTCTTCGGACCGCGGCGCCGGTGGGCTGCCCTTTCACCGCTTCATGCTCCATCGCTGTCAACCGGCGGCCTTGCTTTCAGGGTCGAGCAGCCGGTGCAGATGGACGACGAAATAGCGCATATGGGCATTGTCCACGCTGGCTTGCGCCTTTGCCTTCCACGCGGTGTGCGCGGTTTGATAGTCCGGATAAACGCCAACGATGTCGAGCGCGTCGAGATCGCGGAACTCGGTGCCTCCCAGCTTCTTCAGCTCGCCGCCGAACACCAGGTGCAAAAGCTGTTTCTTTCCGTCTTCCGCGGCCATTTCGGTCCTTCACATATTGTGAGTTTGCGACAGGTCTAGCCCAAAGCTGCCGACTTTGGAACCTTCGATCACGCTTCCGTATCGGCAATGACGCCGGCAAGCACGGTCAGCAACTGCCCGCTGCCGGCGACCAGCGCGCCGTGACGGATGATCTCCCCGGCATAGAGCGGCGCGCGGCCATGGCCGTCGAGCACGGCGCCGCCAGCCTCGCGCAAGATGAGATCGGCGGCGGCGATATCCCAGTCATGCGCGTTGGGCTTGACGAAGGTTGCGTCGAGCGTGCCGTTGGCGACCATCGCCAGCCGGTAGGCGAGAGAGGGAATGTGCGCCGCCCGCCGCACCCGGCCCTGCCATTGCGCCGGCATCAGGTCGATCAACTGCTTCAGCCCGCCGATCTCGACCGTCTTACCCAGGCCGCGCACGGCAATCGGCTTGCCGTTGCGGAAAGCTCCATGGCCAGGCAGCGCCCAATAGGTTTCGCCCTTGGCCGGACATTCGAGCACACCGGTGAGCGTGCGGCCATTCTCGACCACCGCGACGCTGACGCACCACGAGCGCAGACCTTCGAGGAAGCCGCGGGTGCCGTCTATGGGGTCGACGACAAAGGTGCGCCGCGCCAGAAGCCGCGCCGGATCGTCAGTCGTTTCCTCTGATAGCCAGCCATAGTCCGGCCGCGCCGCAAGCAGGGTCTCGCGCAGATAGGCGTCCGCCGCGTGGTCGGCTTCGCTGACCGGCGAGGTGCCGCCCTTCATCCACACTTGCGGGTTCTTGCCGAAATAGCGCATGGCGATCGCGCCCGCCTCGCGGGCGGCGTCGCGCAGCAGATCGAGGTCTTCCGAGGCCCCGGCCGATATGACCGGGTCACGCTCCGGCAAGGGTCATTCCTTCGATCAGCAGCGTCGGTGCGGCAGTGCCGAAATCGCGGTCAAGATCGCTCGCCGGAACCATATTGAGGAACATCGTCTTCAAATTGGAGGCGATGGTCACCTCGGCCACCGGATAGGCAAGCTCACCATTGTCGATCCAGAAGCCGGATGCGCCACGGCTGTATTCGCCGGTCACCATGTCGACGCCCTGGCCGAACACTTCAGTGACATAAAAGCCGGATTTTAGCGACCTGATCAGGTCTTCCGGCGTCCTGTCGCCCGGCTCGATGGCGAGATTGGTCGAAGACGGCGATACCGACGAGCCGCTGCGCGCGCCGCGTCCGTTGGTGGTCAGCCCCAATTCCCGCGCGGCGGACGTCGACAGGAACCAGTGCTTCAGCACGCCGTTCTCGACCATCAACAGCTTTTCGCCCTCGACGCCTTCGCCGTCGAACGGGCGCGAGGCCTGGCCGCGACGCCGTAGCGGCTCGTCGGTGACGGTGATGGCAGCCGACGCAACCTGCTTGCCCATCATCTCGCGCAAAAAACTGGTCTTGCGCGCCACCGAAGCGCCGTTGATGGCGCCGGCGAGATGACCGGCAATGCCGCGCGCGACGCGCGGATCGAACACCACGTTGACCGGACCGGTCGCCGCCTTGCGGGCGCCGAGGCGGCGCACGGCGCGCTCGCCGGCCTTGCGGCCGATCAATTCCGGTGCGTCCAGATCGGAAAAATGCTGGTTCGAAGAGTATTCGTAGTCGCGCTCCATGCCGGTGCCTTCACCCGCAATCACGCTGGCCGAACGCGAAAAGCGCGACGCGACATAGTGGCCGACGAAGCCGTTCGACGTGGCAAGCACCAGCCCGCCGAGGCCTGCGCTGGCGCCGCTGCCGGCCGAATTGGTGACACCCTTGACTGCAAGGGCCGCTTCCTCGGCGGCAAGGGCCGCTTCCTTCAACTGATCGGCCGAAACCTCGGTGGCGTCGAACAGATCGAGGTCGCGCACCTTGCCAACCAGCAAAGCCGGATCGGCGAGACCCTGATAGGGGTCCTCGGGCGAGACTTTGGCCATGGCCACGGCGCGCTCAGCCAGCGCCTTGGGGTCCGATGCCGCCGTCGCCGAGACGCTCGCCACCCGGTTGCCGACGAAGACGCGCAGCGAGACATCGTCGCCCTCGGACGCTTCGGTGTTCTCGACCTTTCCCAGCCGCACCGACACGCCGATCGAACGGCCGCGCACGGCAACCGCGTCGGCGGCGTCGGCGCCGGCCCGCTTGGCAGCCTCGACCAGTGCCGCGACGCGGTCGGTCAATTTCGCTGCCTCTGATGTATCGGTCATGCGCGTGGTCCTGGCTGAAGCCGCGCCGGGCGGTAGCGGCTGCTGCACCATCTATTGTCCCAATGCGGCTTGTGCAATGGCGCACGGGCAATTGTCCCGCTGCGGCATAGCGCCCAAGCGGCCCGCAAAGCCATCCGCGGCGGCGCCACAGACGCGCGGCTTGACCGGTTTGTGAGTTTAACCGAGGCCGATTTCCGTCAAGGAGTGGCGACCGGCGTCCAGATCACGTCATCGATCCTCGTCGCGCCCGTTGCCAGCATCACCAGCCGGTCGAAGCCAAGCGCCGAGCCGCTGGCTTGCGGCATGATGGCGAGGGCGGCGAGAAAATCCTCATCCAGCGGATAGCGCTCGCCATAGACGCGCTCCTTCTCGTCCATCTCGGCGGCAAAGCGCCGGCGCTGCTCGGCCGGATCGGTCAGTTCGCCAAAAGCATTGGCGAGCTCGACGCCGCAGCAATAGAGCTCGAAGCGCTCGGCCACGCGCTGGTCCTCCGCGCTCGGCCGGGCCAAGGCGGCCTCGGAGATCGGATAGCCATAGAGGATTGTGGCCCGCCCCTGCCCCAGCATCGGTTCGACCTTTTCCACCATCACGCGGCTGAACAAATCGGCCCAGTTGTCATCGTCGGCCGTGCGCAGGCCGGCCTTGACCAGAGCATCATGAAGTGCGGCGCGGTCTGTGCCGCCATCGGCAGAAACGGTGGCAAGAAGATCGATGCCGGCGTAACGCGCAAAAGCTTCCGCCACGCTCACGCGTTCCGGCTCGGCAAACGGATCGGCCTCGCGGCCGCGAAAGCGGAAGGTTTTGGCGCCGGCCAGCTCAGCCGCGAGCTTCAGCAGTTCGGCGCAATCAGCCATCAGGCTCTCATAGGTTTCGCCGACTCGGTACCATTCGAGCATGGTGAACTCCGGGTGATGCAAAGGACCGCGCTCGCGGTTGCGCCAGACGGCGCCCAGGCTGAAGATGCGCCGTTCGCCGGCGGCAAGCAGCTTCTTGCAGGCGAATTCCGGTGAGGTGTGGAGGTAAAGCGGCCGGCGCGCACCGTCGGCGCCGATAGCCTCGGTGGCAAAGGCGGAGAGATGCGCCTCATTGCCCGGTGATATCTGCAGCGCCGCCGTCTCGACCTCGATGAAGTCGCGCTCGCCAAACCAGCTGCGCATTGCGGCAGCTATGGCGTTACGCGCCATCAGCCGCGGCCGGCGGTCGGCGTGAACATCCGGCGTCCACCAGGGCGAAGCGCCAGTCATGGGTTTGCCGGGCAACGGAATTGCTGACAGGGCTGGCGGTTCGGGCCAAGATGCGCTACGGCGACGGCTCTCGCAGCCGATTTGCGCCGAACGATCGTTTCAGGCCAACGAAGTCTAGGATTGAAAACCGTGGTGAAGGTCATCGCCAGTTCGCTCCGTAAAGGCAATGTCGTCGACAAGGACGGCAAGCTTTACGTGATCCTCTTTGCCGAAAACATCCACCCTGGCAAGGGTACGCCGGTCACCCAGCTCGACATGCGCCGCATCTCCGACGGGGTGAAGGTTTCGGAGCGCTACCGCACCACCGAGCAGGTCGAGCGCGCCTATGTCGAGGAGCGCGAGCACACCTTCCTCTACGCCGACGCCGAGGGGTATCACTTCATGAACCCGGAAAGCTACGACCAGGTCGCGGTGCCGGAAAGCGTGGTCGGCGACATGGCGCCCTACCTGCTCGAAGGCATGGCGGTGCAGATTTCGCAGTTCAACGGCATCGCCATAGCCCTGGTGCTGCCGCAGCGCGCTACTTTCGAAGTGGTCGAGACGGAGCCGACGACCAAAGGCCAGACGGCGTCCTCGTCATACAAGCCGGCCGTGCTTTCCAACGGCGTGCGCACGCTGGTGCCGCCGCACATCGCGCCGGGTACCCGCGTGGTGGTGATGACGGCCGATGGCGCTTATGTGGAGCGGGCGAAGGACTGAGGCGCGAGCGCCTCCGTCCTGGTTGATCCGTTGCATTGCCTTCTGCGGCCGCTGGCTCGATAGTCCTGCCGATGTGGCAGACCTTTGTGACCTACTGGCCTCTAATCCTTGTGATCATTCCGATGCTGATGGCCGCCATCGGCATCGTCCACGCAATCATGACCAAGGAAGACGTGCGCGCCGCCACCGGCTGGGTCGGCGTGATGATCTTGTCGCCGTTCCTTGGCGCGATCATCTATGCCATTGCCGGCATCAACCGCATCCGCCGCGCCACGATCAGCGCCATGCGGCCCGTCGCCGGTGAAGCCGAGACAGCCAAACACGACCACGACATTGCGCTCGAAACACTCATCTCAGCCGAATTCGGCCAGCGCTTTGCCGGCCTGAAGACGCTAGGCGACAGGGTGGCGCGGCGCGGCCTGCTTTCGGGAAATGCAATCACCATCCTGAGGACCGGCGACGAAGCCTACGCGGCAATGTGCGGGGCGATCGACGGCGCACGGCGCAGCATCCTGCTCGAGACCTACATCTTCGACAATGACGAGATCGGACGACGTTTTGTCGGATCGCTGGCCGGAGCGGTCCGGCGCGGTGTGACGGTTCGCGTGCTGATCGATGCGGTGGGCGTGCGCTATTCCGTGCCCAGCATTCTTGGGACACTCCGGGAAGCCGGCGTCACCGTCGATCTGTTCAACGGCAACATCGTCATGGGCCTGAGACTTCCCTACGCGAATTTGAGGACGCACAGGAAAATCCTGATCGTCGACGGTGTGGTGGCGTTCACGGGAGGCATGAACATCCGCAAGGGATTCTCGGCCGAATTCGCCGGCAGCGCCAGTTCGGCGGATACGCATTTCCAGGTCACGGGGCCCGTCGTGGCCGACCTGTTCGCGGTTGCCGCCGAAGACTGGCGTTTTGCCGGCAACGAGGCCCTCAAGGACGAGGTCTGGCACGTGGAAAAGCCCTCGCCGCCTCCCGGTCAGCCGATCCTGGTGCGGGCGGTGGCGTCGGGGCCGGACGCCAGCATCGAAACCAACCACAAATTGCTGACGGGGGCATTTTCCGTCGCCCGCAAATCGATCCGCATCATGTCGCCCTATTTCCTGCCGGACCGGGAATTTGTCAGCGCGCTGGTCACGGCTGCCCGGCGCGGCGTCGAGATCGACATCGTCGTGCCCGCGGTCAACAATCTCTTCCTGGTCGGCCGCGCCATGACGGCGCAGTACGACCAGGTGCTGAAGCACTATTGCCGCGTCTGGCGTCATGAAGGGTCATTCGACCATTCGAAGCTGTTGTCGGTCGATGGCGTCTGGGCCTATGTCGGCTCTTCCAACCTCGACGCCCGGTCGCTGCGGCTGAATTTCGAAATCGACCTGGAGGTGCTGGATACCGGCTTTGCCGCCGAGATCGAAGGGCGCATCGGAGCGGCAATCGCTTCCGCCAAACCCGTCACACTCGCAACCTTGAAAGCGCGGCCATTTCTCATCCGGGTTTTTGACCGGTTGTTATGGCTGGGATCGCCCTATCTCTAATGCATACCGCCTCGAAGTGGTCCCGGTTGTGAGAGAACGATATGCATAGAACAAAGAATCAGGACATCGAATAGCAGGCCTATGGACATAAACGGACGCAGCCTTCCTGAAACAGTGCTCCTGTCGATCCGCGGCAGGAAAGCGCGCAAGGCGAACGCGACGCCGCGCAAGCACATTGAAGGCGCCCAGATGGTGGTCGCCTCCTACAACGTCCACAAATGCATCGGCACCGACCGCAGGTTCGACCCCGAACGCACCGCCCGCGTCATCCGCGAGATCGGCCCCGACGTCATCGCGCTGCAGGAGGCCGACAACCGCTTCGGCGATCGCGCCGGGCTGCTCGACCTTGCCCGGATCGAACACGAAACCGGGCTTGTGCCGGTGCCGGTTTCCGGAAGCGGCAAGGGCCATGGCTGGCGCGGCAACGTGCTTTTGTTCAAGCGCGGCACCGTGCGCGACGTCCATCAGATCAAGCTTCCGGGACTGGAGCCCCGCGGCGCGCTGGTTGCCGAGATCGACCTCGACGAAACGCGCACTCTGCGCGTCATCGCCGCGCATCTCGGCCTGTTGCGCCGCTCGCGCTCGGAGCAGGCCCGCGTCGTGCTCGACATCATGAGCAACCAGGATGAAAGGCCGACCTTGCTGCTCGGCGACCTCAACGAATGGCGGCTGGGCAACCGCTCGGCGCTCAAGACGCTGCACGCCACCTTTGGTTTCACGCCGGCGGCGGTGCCGACTTTCCCCTCAGGCCTGCCGGTACTGGCGCTCGACCGGATCATGGCCAACCGGCACGGCATGGTCTCGTCGGTGGAAGCCCATGACACGCCGCTGTCGCGGGTTGCGTCGGATCATTTGCCGCTGACGGCGTTTGTCAGCCTCTAACTCATCCGTCCCGCAGCCAGACCAGCATCTCGCCGGGTTCACGGTTGTCCCAGGCGTAGTAAGGAACGGCGGTGATTTTCGTTTCGCTCACCGCCGGCGGATCGGTGCGATAGAGCCCGGGTTCCCAGTTTTCCTGCGCTTCCTTGCTGGCAAGTGCCGAAAGCGTGACGATGCCGCCGAGCAGGTTCGGCTCGGCATGCGCCTCGATTTTTGCCGTTCGCGGCAGAGCGATCCGATGCAACTGGCCGGCATTGTCGGTCTCCTCGACGCAATAGATCAGCGGACCGCGCGCAAGTGCGACGCGGCCGATGTCCTGACGCACCTCCGGATTGGCGAACAGACGAGCGATCGACATTTCGAGATCGAGTTCGACCCGGTCGCCCTGGCGCCACTCGCGCCGGATCGCGGCATAGCCGTCGCTGGTGATGTCATCCAGACCGACCGCGGCGCCGTTGACCTTGAGCGCCGCCTTGCCGCACCAGGAGGGGACGCGCAGGTGCAAGGTGAACTCGACCGGCGCGTCGGCTTCGATCCGGATCGAGACCGCGCCATCCCAAGGATAATTGCTGGTCTGAATCAGACTGACCGCCCGGTTCGATATGTCGAAGCGCGCGGTGCTGTCGCCGTAGAGATGGACGGCCAGCGCGTCGTCCGAGAGGGAGTAGAAATAGCTGCCGATGGAGGCGACCATGCGGCCGATATTGGGCGGGCAACAGGGGCAGCGATGCCATTTCCAGCGATTGTGCCTGCCCCGGCTCTCCAGCGGGTTCTCGTAGAAGAACAGCGAGCCGTCGAGCGACAGGCCGGAGATCGAGCCGTTGTAGAGCGCCCGCTCCATCATGTCGGCGTAGCGGGCGTTGGGACCCATGCCGAGCATGCGGCTGGCCCAGAACACGAGGCCGACCGAGGCACAGGTCTCGGCATAGGCGGTTTCGTTGGGCAGGTCGTAGTCGCTGGTAAAGCCCTCATTGTGCGCCGATGGCCCGAGGCCGCCGGTGATATAGAGGTTTTTGGTGGTGAGATCGTTCCACAGCCGGTCGAGCGCTACCCTGAGCGTATCGTCGCCATATTCGGTGGCGATGTCGGCCATGCCGGAATAGAGGTACATCGCCCTGACCGCATGGCCGACGACCTTTTCCTGCTCGCGCACCGGCTTGTGCGACTGGTTGTACTCATAAGTCTTGAAATGATAGGCCTTCGGGTCGGCGCCGCGCGCACGCGCCTCCTCGTCGAAATAATGCGGCTGTTGCCCGCGCTGGTCGATGAAATACCTGGCCAGGTCCATGTATTTCTGCTCGCCGGTCGCCCGCGCCAGCTTGACCAGCGCCAGCTCGATCTCCTCATGGCCGCAATAGCCCTTCTTCTTGCCCGGCTCCGGACCGAAGGTGTCGGCGATATGGTCGACATAGCGGCACATGATATCCAGCAGCTTGCGCTTGCCGGTGGCCTGGTAGTAGGCGACCGCGCCTTCGATCAGATGGCCGGCGCAATAGAGCTCGTGGCAATCGCGCAGATTGGTCCAGCGCTTGCCGGGCTGGATGCGCTGGTACCAGCTGGAGAGATAACCGTCTTCCTGTTGCAGTTTGCCGTACAGGTCGATGACGGCATCGATCTTCGTCTCGAGCGCCGCGTTCTTGCGCCGGTAGAGCGAATAGGCCGCGGTCTCGATGGTCTTGCCCCAATCGGAGTCCCAGAACATCTGCGTCGTCACCGTCGAGCCAGTGAAGCCGGGGCTGGCCGCCTCGTCGGGCGACGGCGAATGGAACGGAATGACGACGCCCGGCGAGGGCCGGTCCGGGTCGATCTGCTCCAGCATGCGCGCCTCGACGCAGCGCTCGTAGAGGATGTCGGCGGTGCGCGACGCCACGGCATCGACACGGTCGCCCCAGAAGCCGCGCACATCGACCTGCGGCACCGGCAGCGGGCGGAAGGCGAGTTTGCCGGGCTTGGCGGATGGTTGAACGGTCATCGTGTCACTCCGTTGGATATTGGTCATTTCACGGGGGGTCATTTCACCGCGCCGGCCATCAGGCCGCGGATGTAGAAGCGCTGCAGCAAGAGGAAGAGCACCAGGCACGGCACCATCATCACGGTGACGCCCGCCTGCACCGCGCCCCAGTCGACGGCGCCGAAGCGGCCCGACTGAAGTGCGGTCATCATGATCGGCAGCGTGAATTTGGACTGGTCGGTCATCAGCACCAGGGCGGCGAGGAACTCGTTCCAGGCGCCGAGGAAGGCGAACAGCGCGATGGTGACGATGCCCGGCCAGACCAGCGGCAGCATCACCTTGAGCAGCATGGTGACGTTGTTGGCGCCGTCCATGCGCGCGGCCTCCTCGATCTCGCGCGGCACCGCGTCGAAGGCGTTGCGCATCATGAAGATCGAGAACGGCAATTGCAGCGTGGTGTAGACCAGGACCAGCCCGGTCAGCGTGTTGTGCAGGCCGACCTTGGTCAGCACCAGGAAGATCGGCGTCAGGATCGACTGGAAGGGGATCATGATCGTCGACAGGATGACGATGAAGAGCACATCCTTCATGGGAAACCGGAAGCGCGAAAAGCCGTAGCCGGCCAGCACGCTGACGACGACCGACAGGATCACCGTCATCGAGGCGACATAGAGGCTGTTTTGCGCCGGCAGCCAGAGGCCGTCGCCAAAGGTGTCGAGCGTGCGATAGTTCTCGACCGAGAAGCCTGTCGTCGGCCATGGCGGCAGCGGCGGCTGGCGCGCCTCCTGCGCCGGCTTGAAGGTCGACAGCACGGCCCAGACGATCGGCGCGATGAACAGCACCGAGGCGATCATGCCGGTCGAATGCTCGGCGATCCTGAGCCAGAGGCGGCTGCTGCGGCTTCTTGCCTGCGCCATCAGTCGATGCCCTCCGGCTTGCGCAGCAGCCAGAGCTGAACCAGGCTGAGCGCCACCAGTATGGCCAGCAGGATCATCGACAGTGCTGCGCCATAGCCGAGCTTGAACGAGACGAAGGATTGGTTGAAAATCCAGTAGACGGCGGTCAGCGTCTGGTTGCGCGGGCCGCCGCGCAGGATGATGTAGAACTGGTCGAAGGCGAGGATCGAGCCGGCGATCGACAGGATCAGCGCCAGCGCCAGCGTGCGGCGCATCAGCGGCAGGGTGATGGCGCGAAAGCGCGCGAACGGCCCTGCCCCGTCGATCATCGCGGCTTCCTGCAGATCGGTCGGGATCGACTGCAGGCCGGTCATCAGGATGATCATGGTGAAGCCCGCCACCTTCCAGACGACCATGGCGATGATCGACCAGAAGGCCGGCTGGAACGTCGCCAGGAGGTTGAACTTTTTCGCGGTCAGGCCGAGGTCGTAGGCGGCCGGGCTGAACAGACCGGAATCGACATTGAGCAGCCACGACCACAGCAGGCTGGCCGAGGCGAAGCCGACGACCGCCGGCATGAAGAAGGATGTCCGGTAAAAGCCGGTCAGCCGCCTGGGCTTTTCGATGAACAGCGCCAGCGGAAAGGCAACGGCGAAGATCACGATGGTGACGATCACGGTGTAGTAGGCGGTGAAGCTCAGCGCGTTCCAAAAACGGTTGTCGCGCAGGATCGCCCGGTAATTGTCGAAGCCGATGTAAAAATGCTCGCCCATCAGCGGCCAGTTGTGCAGCGACATCCAGGCGGTCATGCCGAGCGGAATGATGAAGAACACGACGACCAGCGCCACGGCCGGCGCGACATAGAGCAGGCCGATCCACTGCCGGCGGCCGGCGCCGACCAGTTTTCTGGCGCGTGGCGGGGTGGTGGTGGTGGCGGTCATACGTGGGCTCCGGGTCCGGTGATCCCCCTCCCCCGCGAGGGGAGGGTCCGGCCGCCGGCCGGGGCTGGGGTCCTCCG
>NZ_JAMYMJ010000048.1:0-45806 GCF_040318435.1 Mesorhizobium sp. M1143
ACCCACGAATCGACCTTCGATCCGGCGCCTGCCCCTCTGAACCGGTCGAGAATATCGCCAAGCGCGGTCCCCGAAACGCCTTTTGAAAGCTGATCCAGAATCCCGCCTTGCGGATCATTTGGGTTGCGATCGCCCGCTCCACGGATCATGTCGCCGATCTTGTCGCGATTTTGGTATGCCAAGACGCCGAGCATCGCGATCGCCAATTTTCCCAGGTTAGCCATTGGTACCTCCACTGTTCAATGGACAAGGGCTCAACATCACAAAAGTTCCGACCGGCGACGATCTAATTGAATAAGGGCCGGCATATCGACACAGACGTGAGCGGTGCTGCCTAACCGGCTTGTTTCCGTTTGCGGTGCGGCTTCGGCCTCGCAGACGTTGATCGTGCAAAGCTCGTTGCCTGCCTGATCGCGCATGCGCACTAACCATCCGGTCATATCGTCATCGCCCAGATCAGCCAACAGGCCGATTCCGCAACGGATCGCTTCGGCGCGAGCGGCCTCAAAACTTGGCGTCTCGGCAGGCGGAACCTGGCGAGCCTGGTCGCCGTCGCGATAGTACAACGTATAAGCGAGATGGATTCCACGCGCTGCCTTAGAGTATGGAACTACCACCCTCATCTTTACGGGGGTTTGGCCAAACAGCGAACATCGGCTAGGCCTAAGACGATCGATCGAGGTCGACTCGCGCGACGGCGTAGGCGCCAAGCGAGATGCTTTGATCATCCAGCGGTCTTGCGGAACTTTCCATGAAGTCGGGATCGGTTGCCGCCCGCTCGAACTGCTCGGCGCCGAGAAGAGCAATGCGGGCGCTGCTCGGCGAATCCGAAAGCCGCACAGATTGCGTCTTGGCGGTAAGGTTAGCGACCCACAGGGTCACGCGGCGATCTTGTTCAGCCGCGATCGTGGCGACGCCGTCAGCGCCGGAAGTTCGTACGGACAGCAAGGTGGCTCCGCCGAGCTTTGAGAGACCAGCCAAGACATGGAAAGCGGGATAGACCGTTGGGCCATCCTGCTGGTCATACCATGGCTGCACGAAATCAGCCTTCCTATGGATTTGGCCAAAGGGGCCGGCGAAGTCACCGAACGCGACGGCCTCGATTCCTTCGCGAGCGCAGGCCGCGAAATATCCGACAGTCCAAGCCGCATTGAACAGCCCGCGCTGACGAGGATCAATGCGCGATAGACAGACGCGAGCGTTCGCTTCATTCGGCGCAGTGGATTTTCCGTATGGGTTCTCACGGCAGCCGAGCTGGATGGGACCGATACGCAGTGGCAAGCGTTCCCCCATGAAAGCATGCGCGGAGCGGATTAGATGGGGGATTGCCTGAAGTGTCTCCATCACCGAGACATCATCTGCGGCGTGCACGCTTGGACAGGTGGTGAAGGTCACGTAGTCGAGCGCTTCGGCTGGCGGACGCTTGCGGTTGAGTTCGGTGAAGTAAGCGGCCATGCCGCCGCCCAGCGCGATGCCCGGGAAAGCCCGGCGAGCGGCGGAGTAGCTTTCGTGGAAGCTGGGCATAGTCGGCCACGGTGCTCCCGGCTGTACGGATGTCATGTCCTGCGCCGGAAAGACGGAGACAGCTTCTAGTTTGAGGCCGAGTGAGTGGACAGCATCCGCGACCGGCGCCAATTCGCCGAATGGATCGCGCGTGCCCTTGGTGATAATCTCGAGGACCACTCCAGCGCCGGTCAGCCGTGCGAGCGCGGCGTAGCTTTCTAGTTCGTCCTGGCCGTGTGCGATCCGGAGATCGACCTGGCAGACCATCCACTGGGGAGCCATTCGTCGTAGGAGCTCGGGGGTTTCGAGCGCGTGCTTTGCCTCGTCGGCGGCGACGCCGACGCCAGTGCGGGGCACTCGGCCGACCGGTCCGCCGATCGTCAGGTTGATGAGTGGATTGCGATTTTCAGACGTCCCGGCAGGGAGCGTTCCTGACACGTGAAGCCGGACGGCCTGCGTGAATTTCTGGCCCCTGGGCAGTCTGTAAGGCCACGGGCGACGCAGAGGGCGGACATATGTTTTATACGAGGCGTCAGACCAATTGCGTTGGTCCTCCATCTCAAAGGCATCACCCTCCATGGTGCATGTCGCCCAGATCCCAGGCGCGATCTCGTGCGACAACGCCCGGATGTCGGTGAACGGACATTTTGGATCGATGTGGTCCGGCAAGAACGATAGCTCGTCGTGACCATCCTCATGCAGCACCTTTATCGGCTTGCCGGCTAAGCCCTCGATCGGATGAAGGACGACGAAGCCGGTCCGATTCGTCAAAAGGTCGGTCTCGGGCTCTGCCTCCGCCACAAACGACAGCGCACCATCGCCACGGCCTGAGACGCGCGCCCGGTAAATCAGGCGGCCGGATGTTGCAGCACATGTTGCACGGTATTCAATGGCGAACGCATCCGGCCTCTCGTCGATCCGCAGATCATCGAGAACGGTGGTACATGTTCCCCAGTTTTCGTCCCGTACAAGAAACGAGATTCCGCGCAAGACCTCGATCGTCCCAACGTGGATGTAACGCAACGCCCCATTGTCGAACGCGACCGACAAGGATCCGGCGCGCAGCGTGCGCAGCGGTGCCTCGAGCTCTTCGGTGCCACACAAGCGGACTGCCAGGGAAGCTGCCGAGGTCAAATTGCGCGCTCCGTCGTGGCGTCGAAGATCGAGGCCCGGTTCATGTTGATGTCGATCGCAAGCTTCTCGCCCGGACGGCTGACATCGTGCGCCTGCAGCTCAGCCATCACCGGCGCGCCGGCCAGTCGGAATGTCGCGTAACTGCGCGAGCCGGTCGGCTGCAGCAGGTCGATCGTTGCCTCATAGCGAAACGTGCCCTGCTCCGGCGTTGCAGTGTGCGCACGAGTGAGGTGTTCTGGCCTCAACCCGAGCAGCACCTGCTGTCCGTCCGCGACGCCCTTCAGCCCCCTGCCGCGCGCTAAAGGCAGCAGTGCATCCGCGAGCCGGATGGCAGCGGCGCCTGCGTCCAAGGCAAGGGTACCTGGCAGGAAGCTCATCCGCGGCGAACCCAGGAACCCAGCGACGAACGTTGAGGCCGGGTGCTCGAACAACTCGAGTGGCGCGCCCTGCTGCTCTATCAACCCGTCGCGCATCAGCACGATGCGGTCAGCCAACGTCATCGCTTCGATCTGGTCATGGGTGACGTAGATCATCGTTGTCGCAATGTCCTGGTGAAGGCGTTTGATTTCGCCGCGCATTTCGTCGCGAAGCTGTGCGTCGAGGTTGGACAGCGGCTCGTCGAACAAAAAGATGCGCGGGTTGCGGACTATGGCGCGGCCGATGGCGACGCGCTGGCGCTGGCCGCCGGATAATTGGCGCGGAAAACGCCCCAGCAAGGGAGTGATGCCAAGCATGCGTGCCGCCTCGGCCACGCGCACCTCGACCTCTGGCTTCGGCATCTTGCGAGCCTTGAGGCCGAAGCCAATGTTCTTGGCCACGCTCATATGCGGATAGAGCGCATAATCTTGAAACACCATTGCCACGTCGCGATCGCGCGGCCGGAAATCATTGACCACCTCGCCGCCGATCTCGATCGTGCCTTCCGATATCTCCTCCAGGCCGGCGATGGTCCGGAGCAGCGTGGACTTGCCGCAGCCGGACGGTCCAACCAGAACGGTGAACTGGCCGTCGCGAATGTCCAGGTCGATCCCGCGCACGGCATGGAACGCGCCGTAGCGCTTGTGCAAGCCGGTAATTTTGACTTCGGCCATGCGGGAGCTTTCCTAACCGCGAACGGCGCCGAGCGTCAGCCCGCGCACCAGATGACGTTGAGCAAGGACCCCAAGGGCGATCGATGGCACAAGGGAGACGATGGCAAGGGCCGCGGCTTCGCCATATTGCGCGCCCTGGAAGCCGATGAAGGCGCGGAAGACCGTTGGCAGTGTAAAGGCAGTTCGGCTGGTCAAGATCAGAGCGAAGAAGAACTCCGTCCAGCATGCAATGAAGGCGAAGACAGCCGCCGCGACGATGCCCGGTGCTGCGAGCGGCACGGCAACGCGCCAGAACGCCTCCCATCTCGTGCAGCCATCGACGAGGGCCGCCTCCTCCATCGACTTCGGCATGCCGCGGAAATAGGCGAACATCATCCACACCGAGACCGGCAGCGTGAAGACCGTATAGGCGATGATCAGGCCGACATGAGTGTCGTAGAGCCCGACCTGGCGATAGATCAGGAACACCGGCAGCACGATCCCGATCGGCGGCAAAAAGCGCTGCGACAGCACCCAGAAAGACAGATGCTTGCCGCCGGTGTCGTAGCGCGCCAGGCTATAGGCCATCAGCGTGCCGAGCAGCGCCGAAAGCACCGTGGCCGAAAGCGAAATAATCAGGCTGTTGATGAGCCCGTCCAGACCACGATAGGCGAACAGCGCAGCTTTGTAGTGGACAAGCGTCGGAGCGGCGGGGAACCAGACAGGCGGTACGGTGAGGTAGTCGTCGCTGGGCTTGATGGAGGTGTTGAACATCCAGTAGAGCGGCCAGAGCACGAACACCAGGAAGAACCCCAGCAGCAGAATTCGGCCGATCGGCAACGACCGGCGTTTCCTGCGGCGGGCGGGCGCGACGGCGGCCATCAGACCGGTTCCACCTTCAAGAGCCGACGCACCAGCAACGTCACGATGAGCGCCGTAAAGATCAGGAACAGCCAACTTCCTGCTGTTGCCTGCGACAGATGAAACTGCGTGAAGCCTATGGTATAAAGATAATAGGAGGCCGTGTAGGTTTGTGTTCCTGGGCCACCCCCTGTCATGATGAAAATGGTATCGAACATACGGATTGCGTCGAGCAGACGGAAGGTCAGCGCCAGCAGCATCATCGACCCGAGATGCGGGAGCGTGATCGCCCAAAAAACCTGCCAGGCGTTGACGCCGTCGAGTTCTGCCGCCTCATAGAGATTGGGTGGGATTGCGGTCAGCCCGGCGAGCAGGATGACGAACATGAACGGCGTCCACTGCCAGACATCGGCGATGATCAGCGAGACGTAGAGCCACGGGCGCTCCGTCATCCAGCCGATCGTAACCTCCTGCCCCAATAGTTGCGTCAGGACATAGTTGGTCGGTCCAAAAGGCCGCTGTAAGAGCAGCGTCCAGGCTTGGCCAACGATGACCGGGCTGATGAACAGCGGCACGATCAGGATCGACATGATCACACCGCGGCCCGGAAAGCTGCGCACCATTGTCAGCGCCACCAGGAGGCCGAGAACGAACTCTATAGCGACGCTGATGCCCGACAGCGATGCTGTCAGCAACAGCGACCAACGTGCTACGGGATCGAACACGACCCGCTCGAAGTTCTTCAATCCGACAAAGGCGTGGCCCGGCACCTGGAAGTCGTAGTTGATGAAGGATACCACCAGCGAGAACAGAAGCGGATAGATCGACAGTGCCAATATCAGCAGCACAGCGGGGGCGACCAGCAGCCACTTGAAATGACGGTCAGCCCATTGGGCAAAGGCAGACAGCCGGGGCGGTGCGCCGGCGGCCTTCAAATGGCGGATCGTGGCTGTGGGCTGCATAGGCGTATCCAATCGCCGCTTAGCGGGGGGTGTTGCGAGCCAAGCGCCCGCAACACCAATTGCTCCAGAGAGTCCGCCTCCCTTCAGAGGGTGACCGCCATGCCAAGTTTTTCCACCGTGTTGTCGGCGGTGGCGCCAGGCAGTTTCAAGAACTCGGTGTAGAAGCCCTTCTGCGAATCCACACCCAGTCGGTCGGTCGTCTCGTTCCACTCGGCGGCCGCCGTTTCAAGCGACGCCTTCGGATCCGCACCAGCCCACACCGCCGTGCACATGCGATCGATGCTCAAGAAGTAGTCCTGCGCGCCTGGCATGATCGGGTCGAGCAGACCGACGTTTGCCGAGTTGTTGAGGTTGGCAAGGTACTCCTTGGCACTCGGGAAGAGCGCGCCGTAGAGCTCGGACTTGAAGTGCGAGATGCGGTACGGGTCGCGTAGCGCGTAGGGCAGCATGCAACGTGCCAGCGAGACGGGTGGCGAGCATACCCACTGCATGAACAGATACGCCGCCTCAGGGTTGGGCGAGTCGGCCGACAGTGCCTTGTTGTAGCCGGTGGCATGTTCCGGATTTCCCGGAACCACGGCATAGCCGACCTTGCCGGCGATTTGGGACTGCGGAATGAAGTTGATTGCCGTGGCCGACTGCGAATAGTTCGCCGCCATACGGCCGCTAGGAGGCCAGGAATAGATCATCGCGACTTTGCCGGTCAGGAAAGCCGCCCACAAGGAGACGGCGTCGAGCTCGTTGTTGCCGGGGATCGAGGCCTTGTTTGCGGCGAGCATGTTTGTCAGCGTCTTGACGCCGGCATCCGAAACCAAACCTGCCTTCATGTCGTCGCCGAAGAGTTTTCCGCCGTTGGCCCGGTACTGCTGCAGAAAGTCGAACTGATTGCCGGGGCTGCCCGCCTTGCGGAAATGTCCCGCGCCATAGACCTTTGGCGCCATCTGGTCGGTGATGAACTGGGCGATCTGGGCATATTCTTCCCATGTCTTGGGCGGTCCAAGCTTGGTGTTGAACTTCGCCTGGTAAGCCTCCATCATTTTCGGATCCTCGAAAATGTCCTTGCGGTAGTAGAGAGCGAACATGTCGCCGTCGTCGAAGAACCCCCAGATCTTGCCCTTGTAGGTCGGCAGCGCCTTGTACAGGGGATGATAGTCCTCCAGGTCTGCCGGGTTCATGTATTTGGCGATGTAGTCGTCTAGCGGGGCGATGACGCCGCCATCGGCAAGCGACGGCGTCCAGGCCGGCGAGATGTCGAGGACGTCATAGGCACCCGAGCCGGCGATGTGCTCGGCGACCGCCTTGGAGTACTGGTCCGGGTTCGACAGCTCGACGACATTCGACTTCATCCCGGTAAGCTGCTCCCACATCGGCCCGCTGAAATTGCGCGGGTCGAGTGCCTGCAGGCCAGCCTCGTAGGTCATGTTGAGGGTGACGCCCGAATGCGCCTTGGCCGCCTCCGCCGCGCGAAAGGCGGAACCGTCCGCAGGCCCTTCCTTCGATGCTTTCAGGGCTGCGGCCTGCGCCTGGCCGAGCGGCGACGTGCCGTCCGCCAATTCCAATGTTTGCTGCGCCAGCGCCCAATCGGTCATCATCCCCAGCAGCGGGCCGGACACGGCCAACATGCCGGTCATCTGACCGAAGCGGGTGATGAAAGTTCGGCGGGTGGTTTCGCCGCGCATGAAGGCGTCGACCTCTGCTTCGAGACCTGCCTGAAAGTCACGTTTTTCACGATCGTTCATAGTGCTTGGTCCTCCCATTTTCCTTTTGCTTCACTCGTCCGCCGGCGCAGCGGTCAAGCATTTCCTCCCGTAAGGTCGCCGCAAACAGGCCGCGGCGGCGCGCCGAAAATCAGTGTCCTCCTAGGTTCCAAAGCGGGCGGCGAGCCCAGACAGCCTGGTCTTCCACAGCTCGCTCGAAAGCACCTCGCGATTGACCACGCCGCGCGGCTCGCGACCGCGCTGCACCTCCATTACCGCTTTGACGTCCGCGGCACCGTTGCCGGCAAAGCACTGGTCGGTCCAGCAAAGCGCGTGCGGCGCCAGGATGACATTGTCGAGTTTGAGGATCGCATCGTCTGCGTCGGGAGGCTCTTGTTCCAGCACGTCGAGACCGGCGCCGGCGATGCGGCGCTCCTGCAGTGCTTGCGTCAGAGCTTTCTGGTCGACGATCGGGCCGCGCGCGGTGTTGATCAGGTAAGCTGTCGGCTTCATCAGGGCGATCCGCTCGGCATTGACGATGTGGTGGGTCTGGGACGACAGGGGGCAACTCACCGACAGCACGTCGGCGCGGCGAAACAGATCCTCCAGCCCTACCAGCTCGACGCCCAGGTCGGCAGCGACCCCCTTGTCGGCAAACGGGTCATGGGCAATGAATTGCATGTCAAAGGGCTTCGCCAAGCGGAAGACCTCGGCACCGATGTTGCCGATGCCCAGCGACCCAAGCGTACGCCCGACGAGGCCGACCCCCATATGTTCGGAGCGCTTCTCAAAACCAACAGACCCTTTGCGGGTGAGCGCGTCCTTTGTCAGCAGCTTGCCGGTCAGCGCCAGCATGAAGGTGACGACGGATACGGCGACGGGCCGTCGCACGCCATCGGGCGTGATAACCAAGGCAATACCGGCTGCGGTGCATGCCTCAACGTCGACAGTGTCGTAGCCGACCCCGAAGCGGGCAACGACGGCCAGGCGGCCGCTCCTGGGGACACTCGTGGCATCGAAACGATGGGCGAGGAGGATCAGCGCATCGAAATCCTCAAGTTGGTCGGCGCGAAGCGGACTGTTTGACTCCAGGAACACCATCTCGACAGCTGTCGCATTGCGCAGCGGCTCCAGATCGAAATCTGGGTAGGTCGGCGAGCCGTCCGGCCTGCGGAAATCACCGGAAAGCGCCACCCTGAATTTCACGCTGTCCATCGTCTCCTCCGCTCCTATTGGCACCCGGCCCGGATCTTGGAAACCGCGTCGGCGATCGCGTCGTGCAGGACCCAAACGTCGCCTGAATAACAAATGAAATCGAAGCCCTGTGCGTAGAACTCGTGTCCCTGGGCGACGTTGGGCACCAAGCGTCCAAGCGATTTGTTGTGCTTCTTGGCGGCGGCAACGATTTTGGCCATTGCAGCAGTGAAAGTGGGGTGGGCGAAGTCGCCAGGAATGCCGAGCGAGACGGACAGATCGAAATGTCCGACCCACAGACAATCGACCCCGTCCAGTCCCGCGATGCCGTCAATGTTCTTGACGCCGTCGGCGGTCTCGATCAGGCAGATGAACGTCGAGCGCTTGTTGGCGGCATCGAATTTGTCAGCGACCGAGCCTGGCCGGTAACGGTCATGAGCGATCTGCAGCGCCACGCCGCGGGCGCCGGCAGGGTGGTATTTCATGGAGTTGATGATGTGCTGCGCCTGTTCGACGCTGCTCACCATCGGCGCGATCAGGCCTTCGGCGCCCATGTCCATGGCGCGGGCGAGGAAATGGTAGTCCTGCGACGGCACACGCACCATGACCGGCAGATCAGCCGCCTCGAAATAACGGATCGCACTCTTCAGCGTTTCCAAGCTAAATCCCGAATGCTCCATGTCGAAAAAGACGAAATCGCAGCCAGCGGACTTCAGGATGTGACCGATTCCCGGCGTGGCGAACTCGGCGACGAGCGTACCGAGCTTGACCCGCCTGTGAGAAGCTAACGCCCTGAGACTTGGCTCCGACATGCACTTCCTCCCGTTCGCCCCAATGGGCCAATCCGCCTATGTTCGCTTCAATGCGTGGCTTCAAGAACGAGGTCGCAGGTCGTCACCAACTTGGTCACGACGAGCGGCGCGCTCTGCGTATTGAATTCGTCGAAATGAGCGGTGCGGCAGTGGTCCTCGAATGCGGCCTCGCTATCGTAAATCTCATAGAGCAGGACCCGATCCAGTTCGCCGCGCGCCTCCGTCACGTCAAAGCGGCGACAGCCGGCCTCGGTGCGCATCGAGGCGGTCGCATTGGCGTCGACAAGTTCTCGGAATCTGTCCCGGGCACCAGGCCTCAGGCGGAAATCGACCCAGACGACAAATCCGGTCATCACTTGGGCCTCGCAAGTTGCAGATACCGCTTGGCCACATATTCGAGATGGCTGCGCATGGCCGTCTCTGACGCGTCTGGATCGCGCGCGGCGACGGCCTCGAAGATTTCGCGATGAGCCTGGTAAGCCTTGCGGTCTTCACCCTTGGCCAATGTGGTGCGACGCTGTTCGAGCAACCATTCAGCCAAGGCCGCGTGAATAGCTGTAAAGATCCGATTGCGGGTGATTACCGCCAGCACGTAATGGAAGTCTACGTCCGTGCGCTCGAAGCGCGCCAGATCGCCGATCGACTGCCGGTTGAGTTCGAGCGCCTCCTTGAGGCTGTCAATGTCTTCCGGGGTAGCATGCACAGCGGCGTTGCGGGCAAGACCGACCTCGAAAAACAAGCGCGCGCTCTGGAAGTCGTGAACGCCTCCCGGCGCCGAAATCATGTGCCGAGCCGGCCCTGAAAGGGCGTCAATCACGAATTGAGGAGTGGGTCGAGTGACGCGGGCACGCTCCCCCGATTTTACCTCGACAAGGCCCATTTTGCTCAGATGCAGCAGCGCCTCACGGATGGAAGGCCGCCCTACCCCGAACTGCCGCATGAGTTCCCGTTCAGATGGGAGACGGTCGGCTTCGGCCAACTCTCCCTCTCGGATCATCCGTTCGAGGTGCGCTGCCACCTCGTCCGAAAGCTTCCGCTGCTTGATCAGAACTCCGATCATGTGGCATACCTGTTATACCAGTCAGGTACGTTATGATCCCATAGCACCCTTGTCAACGATGTCTAAGCATCCGGTAGCCGAGCCGTTTAATCACTCCGCCGATGTCGAGGCGTCCTTTGCACACGCCTTCAACGTCTTCACCAAGGATATCGGTGACTTGAGGAGCGCGAGCACACTCTGCTCGGTGTTCCGATCGGGGACCGTCTTCGAACCCTGGGTCGGGTGGTCAGTTTCAACTGCGGTGTGGACCGCAGTGAGTGCCACCGGGCCGTGTGCTGGCCGAGACCTACCCAACCGCCTGCTTATGAGCCGCAACATGAGCCCTCGATGGCAAAGTAGACCTCGACCTGAGCAAGACCAGCGAATGGAAGTGGGGTTCACAGCCGAGGCGGAAAACGCGAACTCTCGCTGGTGGACCCATTTGGCAATACGCCTGCTCCATCTCGTAATCTTTTTGCGCCGCCGCAATGCCGCAAAGGAAGGTGGTGTCGGGTCAGTTCTCTCTAGGCTCCAGAGCGCTCGTCACGTTGTGCCCATCCTCGTGCGGTGGGCGGCCGCCGCTTGAGGATGCGCATTTGAAACTGGTTTTCTCAAGATCTTTTAGTCCTGAGGGCCTCAGGCGGGGGCGCTTGCCATTTAGTTATCGTCACCTGCAAATGCCGAACCCGCACTCGACGCCAATCTACGCGCTGGCCAGTTTGCGACATCTGGCTTCGGCGATTCCGCTTTCAGTAGCGACGATCATGCTGGACGGCTGATATGAGGCGCGTTCCCGCCTGGCAGCTTAGGGGCAGCAAGCAGGACGTCGGCTTTCTTGCCTCGACCTGGCCTAAGCAGTCATTCAATTCGTGGCCTCAAGCAGCTCATCCACGCTCCTCCTGACGCGGCGTGCCATCCAGCCGATCTCGGGCTGATGTGCGTGGACGGCAGTCGTCCTTTGACCACCGCTTCTGGCGGCGCCGATTGGCGAGCCGCCTCGCCATCATTAGCTATGGAACGGAAAAGAAACCATTCAGCATCAGACTACCGCTTTTCGACGCACCTTTTCGAATATGTCGGAACGAGCGCTTGTCGCGCAGCCCACGATGCCCCCCATTGGTGAACCGGTTCCATGAAGAGTCTGACAATACGCCACCGCATCCTCGTCAGTTTCGCAGCCGTTCTGGTGGTCATGTCCGTGATAGCCCTCATCGCGTACGCCTGGTTTCTTCAGGCGGGGGAGGAGGCGACTGAGGTCGAGAAGGGCATCCTTCCGGACCTTTATCACAGTACCGAGATCATGACGGGCCAGATGGCGGCCCATAGTCTGCTTCAGGAATATGCCCTTCAGGACAACCCGTCAGACAGAAGCACGGTTGAAAACGCGATCACGACCAATCGCAACCAGGTGCAGCGGTCGATGGACGACTATGAGGCAACGATCGTCTCCGATATCGACAAGCAGAATTATGCAGCCGTCAAACAACTCGCCAACCAATTCCGTCTGGCTGAAACTGCTGTGCTGGAAACAAGCCGGGCTGCCTTGTCGAAAGGTGAAACTCCCAATGAAAGCCCAGCTATCAAGAACGAAGTAGAGCCGATCTTTGTAAAATTGCAGTCCGCTCTGCAGGCCATGGTTGAGGATCACAGAGGCGAGGCAAACAGCGCGACGCAGCGGATCAGCTCGATCGTCAGAACGGCCGAAGTCGGTTTGAGCGTTGGCTTGTTGATAGCCCTCGGGCTAGCCCTTCTTTTGGGTTACCAGCTGTTTCGCGCCATTACAGGTCCGCTCACCCGTTTGGTCGACGCGGTTCAATTGATGCGGCAAGGCGACTTCAGCGAACGGCTCGATCTGAGGCGCCGAGACGAATTCAGCGTGCTTGCCGACGGCTTCAACGCAATGGCGGACGATCTCACAACCCTCATTGGTCAGGTTCAAAGGTCCAGCATACAGGTCGGCACGTCGATAACTGAGATCGCCGCCACCTCCAAGCAACAGCAGGCAACTGCGACTGAAATCGCAGCGACCACAACAGAAATCCGAGCGACAGCCAAGGAAATCTCCGCCACATCAAACGAACTGGTCCGCACGATGAACGAGGTCTCCACAGTTGCCGAACAAACCGCTGCCGTGGCTGGCGGGGGGCAAGCGGGGCTGACCCGTATGGAAGAAACCATGCAGCAGGTCATGGAAGCGGCTGGCGCGATCAATTCCAAACTGGCGATCCTGAGCGAGAAAGCCGGCAGCATCAATCAGGTGGTGACGACCATCACCAAAGTGGCCGATCAGACGAACCTGTTGTCGCTCAACGCTTCCATCGAGGCGGAGAAGGCAGGCCAATATGGCCGGGGTTTTGCAGTGGTGGCGACGGAAATCCGAAGGCTCGCGGACCAGACAGCTGTCTCCACCTACGATATCGAGCAAATGGTCAAGGACATCCAGTCGGCAGTCGCGGCCGGGGTGATGGGCATGGACAAGTTTTCCGAGCAGGTCCGTCGGGGTATGCAGGACATCCAGCAGGTCGGCGGGCAACTCTTCGAGATCATTCAGCAGGTTCAGGGGCTGGTGCCACGTTTCGAAGTCGCCAATGAAGGCATGCAAGCACAGGCGACCGGCGCGGGGCAGATCAGCGACACGCTAACCCAGCTAAGCGAGGCAGCTCAGCAAACAGTCGAGTCCCTTCAGCAATCGACGCTCGCGATCGACGAGCTCAATCAAGTCTCAGGCGGCATGCGAAGTAGCATATCGAGGTTCAAGCTACGAGCATAGCGAGCCGGCAGTAGGATGTGACAATGCTATTCCTCGCCTTCAGCATGGGTCCGGATCGCTACTTGATCGATGTCCACAAAATTGAAGAGGTGCTGCCCTATATCGACGTGAAAGTTCTTCCGGGTGCGCCAACTGGTGTGGTGGGTTTGGTCAGCTATAACGGAATACCCATCCCCCTGATCGATGTCACCCTTCTTGCGATTGGCCGACCATCGGAGCGCCTGTTGAGCACCCGGATCGTTGTGACGCGCTATCCGGCGGATGATGGCGAGCGACGCCTGCTGGGGCTGATCGCGGAACGGGTGACGGATACGATCGAGCGAGACCCGGCCGATTTCGCGCCGTTCGGACTGGAACCAGGAACCCCGCCCTATCTTGGGCCGGTGGCTTCCGATGGTTCGGAGATCATTCAGTGGGTCAAAGTGGAAGCGCTGCTTTCGGAAGAGATTCGTACCGCTTTGCTCCGCCAGGCGGCAATAGGTGATCAATGACCGGAGCAATAGAAAAGCTCCTGACGGAAACCATTGGACTGGACAGTGCCAGCGTTGGTCCGACAGTGGTTCGTCAGGCGGTCAGAGAACGGATGGAAGCATGCCGGATAACCAACCCTCAGGCCTATAGGGAACACTTGGCCGGTTCCTCGCAGGAGCTGCAGGAGCTGATCAATGCGGTGGTGATCCCAGAGACCTGGTTCTTTCGCGACCGAGAAGCGTTCACGATGCTGGCGCGGCATGCGCGCGCGCACAAGCCTGCTCAGCCGATAAGAATCCTGAGCCTGCCATGTTCAACCGGCGAAGAGGCTTACTCGGTCGCCATGGCCATGTTCGATGCCGGCTTTGAGGCGCATGAGTTCAAGATCGATGGCGTGGACGTCAGCAGCCGCAATATCGCGACGGCTGAACGCGCCATCTATGGCCGCAATTCGTTTCGCGGCAGCCATTTAGAATTCAAGGATCGCTATTTCGAAGCGACCGAGGGCGGGTTGCGGCCTGTTGCTGGGGTGCTGAAACAGGTTCGGTTCATGGTAGGAAACCTGTTCGGTTCTCACGCGCCTTTCGGGCAAGAGGTCTATGACATCCTGCTTTGCCGCAATTTGCTGATTTATTTCAATCGAGAGCTGCAGGATCGCGCATTGATCTGCCTGAAGGACCTGCTGGCCAAAGACGGACTTCTTCTGGTCGGTCCGGCGGAAGCAGCTCTTCCAAGGGTGCATGGCTTTATTTCCGCTGAATGGCCATTGGCCTTCGCCTTTCTGAAATCGGAGCCCGTCAAGACCACGGCGCCGAAAGTTTCGGCCGCCGTCCCGGTGCGGACGCCAAGCCCTAAGGTCAACAAGAGCGAGCCTCTTCGTCCGTTCCGACCGACAATTGGCAATGAAGGCCGCGGGCAGGCTCCGGCCAAGCCGCTTGCACACGCCTCGGAAAGCCTCATCGCGGTTGAACGGATCGCCAATGCAGGACGCGTAAAGGAGGCACAGGAGGTCGCCCTGGCGCATCTCAAGGAGTTCGGTCCTTCCGCAGAAATCTTCTACCTGCTGGGCCTCGTCCAGGATGCGGATGGTTCTGCACCCGAAGCCGCGCAAAGTTATCGCAAGGCGCTCTATCTCGCGCCAAATCATCGAGAAGCTCTTGTCCATCTGGCCTTGCTGCTTAGCAAGCAAGGCGACCATAACGGCGCCGAGGCGCTGGCCGGCCGGCTGGGTCGGGTCCAGAAAAGGAGCGGCAGTTGATGGCGGCTTCGACAAGGATCGCTCAGCCGGTGGAGGAGATCGAAATCAACGACTGCTGGCGGCAAATAGGCGTACGGGGTGACAAGTCATGTCCGCTACTAGAGCAGCATCTCCACTGCCGCAATTGCCCGACCTACAAGAAGATCGCACGACGCCTCCTCGACCGTGCAGCTCCCTCGGCATCTCGCGACGAATGGCCTGACAACGCTGGTCGTGCAGGGATCGATTCGGCAGACAGCGACGCGCTGCAGACGGCCGTTCTCTTCCGTTTGGGGGAGGAATGGCTGGCACTTCCGGTCGGTATTTTTCATGAAGTGGCTGAATCTCGTCGCGTTCATTCACTTCCACATCGCAGGAACAGTGCACTGCTCGGCATTGCGAATGTCCGTGGTGAATTGCTCATTTGCCTTTCCCTGGCCGAATTGCTCGGGATAGACGAGCGCAAGGAAGGGGAACAGGGCACACGAACCAAGGTATTTCGCCGCCTTGTCGTGGTAGGCGAGCGCGACAAGCGGGTTGCTTTTACGGTTGATGAGATCCACGGCTTACATCGGTACCAGGAACGCGACACTCTCGCTGTTCCGGCCATGATTGGGAAGGCACTGTCTGCCGCTACGGTTGCCGTGCTGCCATGGCAAGGACGAGCCGTTGGTTGTCTCGATCCACGACAACTGCTCACGATGCTGGATCGGAGCATCGCATGACAGATGAAGACTTCAGCCAGGTTTCGATGCTCAGCCTCTTCCAGGCCGAACTGGAGACGCAGTCACGGGCTCTGACCTCTGGACTTCTGGCACTCGAACGCGATCCTATCGCCGCCGACGCCCTGGAAGCATGCATGCGTGCCGCGCATTCCCTGAAAGGAGCTGCCCGCATCATCGACCTGATGCCCGCAGTCAAAGTTGCAAATGCGATGGAAGACTGCCTGGTCGCAGCGCAACGCGGGCATCTGAGGGTGCGACGGGAGCATATAGACGCGCTTCTGCAAGGTTCTGACCTTTTGAAATTGATCGCATCGGGATCATCGAGCGAGAGCGCCAACTCAGAAGTCGAAACCTTTCTCGCCAAGTTCGAGGGGTTGTCCCTCCCCCAGGCAAAGCCCGGTCCCCAAGATTCTGCAGCTGATTTCGCAACTCCAGATCATGCCCAGGAGCAACTGGCGACGACCTCTTCAGCGAACCTCCTCGTTGGGGCGGTGCCGCAAGCCCACGGCAGCATCAGCTCTGATAGAATGGTTCGGGTGACGGCAGACAGCCTGAACCGATTGCTCGGGCTGGCTGGCGAGTCGCTGATGGAAGCTCGGCGGCTCAGGCCATTCGCTGACGGGCTGCTACGGCTGAAGCGACTTCAATCGGACCTCGCAAGTGCATTCGACAATCTTCATGCAGTGCTGCCGCCGGTTTCAAACGATGCGGCGGTGGTGGAGGCGCTGGCTGAAGCGCAGCGAAAGCTTCGGTTGAGCCAAGCGTTCCTGGCGGAGCGTTTCGATGAGTTGGATTCAGTGGATCGGAAAGCGACCGATCTTGCCAACAGATTGTACGACGAAACGTTGGCGAGCCGGATGCGGCCTTTTGAGGACGGCGTGCGACACTATGCGAGAATGATCCGCGACCTCGGTCGTACCCTTGGCAAGCGGGTGCGACTGGAGATCGTAGGCGGCTCGACCGGCATCGACCGCGATATCCTCGAGCAGCTCGATGCCCCTTTGGGGCACCTTCTGCGCAACGCTGTAGACCATGGGCTTGAACCGCCTGAGGAGCGCCTCGCGATGGGCAAACCCGAAGAGGGGCTCATCAGGCTCGAAGCGAGGCACAATGCCGGGCTGCTGCAGATAGCCGTGGTGGACGACGGCAGGGGGATAGAGCTCTCGAAGCTGCGCGAGACCGTCGTCGCCCGGCAACTTGCAACCAGGGAAAGTGCTGAAACACTCGGCGAAAGCGAATTGCTCGCATTTCTGTTTCTGCCAGGCTTTTCCATGAAAGCGGGCCTTACCGACGTCTCAGGTCGCGGTGTGGGGCTCGATGCAGTGCAAGCCATGGCGAAGGAAGTCCGGGGAGTCGCAAGCGTCTCCTCAGAATTTGGCCACGGAACCCGATTTCAACTGCAATTGCCGCTGACATTGTCGGTCCTGCGCACGCTGCTCGTCGATGTCGATGGAGAGCCCTATGCTTTTCCACTCGCTGCCATTTCCAAGACTTTGAAACTGCAGCGGACGGAGATCAACGTCCTGCAGGGCCGGCCGCATTTTCGATTGAACGATCGACAGATCGGGCTGGTCACCGCTCGCGAGGTGCTCGATCGAGGTGAGCCCGGATCGGAACCGAATGAACTATCGGTCGTCGTCGTGGATGCGGGTCGGGGCGATGCGTACGGCCTGATCGTTGACCGTTTTCTCGGGGAACGCGAGTTAGTGATCAGACCTCTCGATCCACGGTTTGCCAAGATCAAGGACATCAGCGCAGCGGCCCTGATGGAAGACGGTTCGCCTGTTCTGATCTTCGACGTCGACGATCTGATCCGATCGGTGGAAAAGCTTGCATCGTCCGGCGGATTTCGAGCTCTTCGGCGCGCCGCGGGCGGTCCCGAAGCGAGCAGGCGCAAGCGCGTGCTCGTGATTGACGATTCACTGACGGTTCGCGAACTCCAGCGCAAGATGCTCGGCAATTACGGTTATGAGGTCGAAGTGGCGGTAGACGGCATGGACGGGTGGAATGCCGTCCGGTCTGGTCCTTTCGATCTCGTCGTCACCGACATCGACATGCCTCGCATGGATGGCATCGAGCTGGTGAGTTTGATTAGAAAGGACGCTGATCTCAAGAACACACCCATTATGATCGTTTCATACAAGGATCGGGAAGAAGATCGCGCGCGCGGGCTCGACGCAGGTGCGGACTATTATCTGACCAAGAGTAGTTTTCAGGACGAGGCGCTGATCCATGCCGTCGTGGACATGATTGGCGAGGCGGCTGAATGAGATCGAGATTGGAAGCCAGCGAATGAGAATCGGCGTAGTCAACGACATGCCGATGGCGGTTGAACTTCTGCGTCGACTGGTTCTGTCGACCGGCGAACATCAGGTCGCGTGGATCGCGACTAATGGGCGTGAGGCGGTCGAGGTCTGCAGACGTGATCTGCCGGATCTGATACTCATGGATCTAGCGATGCCAGAGATGGACGGCGTGGAAGCGACCCGCAGAATCATGGCGGAAACCCCGTGCTCAATCTTGCTGGTGACCGCCAGTATCGAAGCCAACCTCGCCGGCGTCTACGAAGCAATGGGTCATGGCGCGCTTGACGCAGTCGATATTCCGTCAGTGGGCATCGAAGGCAACGCGTCCTCGCAATCCGCCCGGCTTTTGACGAACAAGATACGAACGATAGGCAAGTTGATCGGCGATGCGCCTACCCAGGCAAAAAGGCGGATGTCACGTGCGGCTGAGCCGTCAACTCGACACGTGATAGCAATCGGCGCCTCTGCGGGCGGGCCGGCTGCCGTTGCCGCAGTCCTGAGCGCGTTTCCCGTTGATTTTCGCGGCGCGATTGTGCTCGTCCAGCATCTCGATGCTCAGTTCGTTCCAGGCCTTGTTGATTGGCTAGGGCAGCATACGCGTCTCCCGATCCGTCCGGCGGGGGAAAGGGATAGTCCACAAGCGGGCACCGTTCTCGTTGCCAGTTCTGCGGATCATCTGGTTTTCAAGTCAGCTCAGCAACTTGGCTATACGCCCAGCCCCAAGGACAATGTTTATCGGCCGTCGGTAGATGTGTTCTTCGAAAGTGCGGCGCAATGGTGGCCTGGCTCGGTGATTGGTGTTCTGCTCACAGGCATGGGCAGGGATGGTGCGCGCGGGCTGAGACAGCTCCGTGACAAGGGACATCTCACAATCGCGCAGGATAGAGCAACCAGTGCCGTCTATGGCATGCCGAAGGCCGCCGCCGACATCGGCGCGGCTGTTGATATTCTTCCTTTGGGTGCGATCGGCTCACGTATAATCGAAGCCTGCGAGCGCTCCACGTGAAAGGCCCCTTCCGATGACGCAAGAACCAGAGTTGGTCCCGCCACTCGCAGATAACTATTCATCCATGGTTCTGCTCATCGATGATCAGATCATGGTTTGCGAGGCGGTCAGGCGCGCCCTAGCCAACGAGCCCGATATTTCCTTACACTTCTGCACCGACCCGTTGAGAGCGATGACGGTCGCGGATGAGGTAAAGCCAACCGTCATCCTGCAGGATCTCGTCATGCCCGGGGTGGATGGGCTACATCTGGTGCGAGAATACAGGAAGCATGCGTCGACACGCGCGGTTCCAGTCATTGTGCTGTCGAGCAAGGAAGATCCAGCCACCAAGGGCGAAGCCTTCGCTGCGGGCGCGAACGACTATCTCGTCAAACTGCCGGATCGTATCGAGTTGATTGCACGCATTCGATATCACACGCGGGCCTATCTGGATCACGTCCAGCGAGACTCGGCACACCGAGCGCTGAGGGAAAGCCAGCGACAGCTGATCAGTGCAAATCTAGAGCTTGAACGTCTGACGCGGATCGATGGCCTGACAGGTCTCGGTAACAGGCGCTATTTTGACGAATATCTGGCGGCTGAATGGAAACGCGCTTTTCGCGCACAGTCCCCACTGTCGCTGTTGATGATCGATGCCGACAACTTCAAACGATACAACGATACCTATGGCCATATGGCCGGCGACGATGTGCTCAAGCAAATCGCCCGCGTAATCCAGAGCGGTTCCGGCCGTTCCACCGATCTCGCTGCGCGGTACGGAGGCGAAGAGTTCGTCATCGTGCTGGTCGACACTATACTGGAACAATCCAGTGCGATCGCCGAGCGGCTCGTCCAGAGCGTGCGAGAGTTGAACATACCCCACGGCCCGGATCGCGTGACCATCAGCGTCGGCGTCGCAACAGCGGTGCCCACCGAGAACGAGACGCCAAACGATTTCGTCAATGCCGCCGATTTGGCTCTGTTTCGTGCCAAATCGGAAGGACGAAATCGTGTTGCGCTTCATATGTCCCGCAGCTAGAGAAGCTCACATCTCAGTCAACGAAGCGCGCCCTGTTCGATTTGAGGACGACCTTGGCGAAGTCGGGCATCTCGAGACCTTGCCGCACCAGGCCATCAAGAGTTTTCTCAGCCGCCCTGATGGCGGAGAGCCGGGCCAGCACCGTCTCAGCCTCCAGGCGAGGCACCACGGCGAGACCGTCGCGGTCGCCGACCAGTATGTCTCCCGGCGAGATAGTCACTCCTCCCACCACCACCGGGAATCCGACCGTGCCTGGACCATTGCGCGCAGGCGAGTTCGCAATGATCCCGGCACAGTAAACCGGCAACCCGACCGCCTCGATCCCGACAACGTCGCGCACGAGGCCGTCAGTGATGAAGCCGGCGACCCCCTTGTTGCGCGCCATGCCGAGCACGAGATCGCCAGTTACCGCCGTACCGGCAAAGCTGTCGGTGGCCGCGACGATGACATCGCCACTTGCTGCGGCATCCAGTGCTCCAAACAGGGCGAGGTTGTCGGCGGGGCCGCAGTGACAGGTCACGGCGACGCCGACCATCGTCGCAGTAGCTGGCGACAGTGGCTTGATCGCATAATGCAAGGCGCCGCGTCCCCCCATCGCGTCTACGACCTGGCTAACCGGCACGCCCGCAAAAGCACTGATGATTTCTGCTGCGGGCCGTTCGAAACGGCGCTTGATGGTGAGCAGTGGTGGGTCTTCAATCATGTAGCGGCCCCATTCCCTGAACGAACGAAATACAGTCCGGCCCGAGGTCGCGCAGGCTCCGCGCGCCCATCAGTCCCATGACGCGGTCGATCTCCTTGCGGTAGAGTTCGAGCACGTGGCGTACCCCCTCCTCGCCGGCGACCGCGAGCCCCCACAACTGCGGCCGCCCGATCAGACAGCACGAGGCGCCGAGCGCCAGCGCCTTGACGACGTCGGAGCCTCGCCTGATGCCGCCATCGATAAGCACCGGTATGCGGCCTGCGACAGCCGCGACAACCGCCGTCAACGCGTCCAGCGATGCGGCGGCGCCGTCAAGCTGACGGCCCCCATGATTGGATACGATGATGCCGTCGATTCCCCGCGCTACAGCCTCGGCGGCTTCGCTGGGATGCAGGACGCCTTTCAGCAACAACGGTCCGGACCAGACAGTGCGCAGCCAGTCGACATCGGCCCAGGAGAGTCCGGGATCGAGCATTGCGGCCATGCGGCCCGCCAATGCACCGACCGTCGCCGTATCCCTGGGGCGCGCGTAGTTGCCGAAGGTCAGTTTCGGGAGTCGGGTGCGCATACGAAGAAGCCACGCCGCCTTGGTGGCGGCCGCGAGGGTTCCGGCCAAACCGAAGCGCGGCGGGATGGCAAAACCGTTGCGGATGTCGCGTTCACGGTTGCCAAGCATCTGGTTGTCGATGGTGAGCACCAGCGCGTCGTAGCTTGAGGCACGCGCCCGATGCACCATTTCTCGGGTGAAGCCG
The DNA here is from genome assembly GCF_040318435.1 of Mesorhizobium sp. M1143. Classification (NCBI taxonomy): domain Bacteria; kingdom Pseudomonadati; phylum Pseudomonadota; class Alphaproteobacteria; order Hyphomicrobiales; family Phyllobacteriaceae; genus Mesorhizobium; species Mesorhizobium sp. M1143. The sequence goes on from NZ_JAMYMJ010000048.1 coordinate 21,261, forward strand.
CGATCGGTGTAGACGAACACCTGCATCCACCGTGGGGTACTTCCGGTGGCTGCTATGTCCTCCAGCGTGCAGACGGATCCGTGGCTGGCGCAGTAGAATGTCCCTGCGGCCGCTGCGGCTCGGGCGGCTGCGCGCTCGCCGTCGGGCCAGAACAGCCCAGCCAGGCCGGTTGGCGCGATGCCCAGCGGGATGGCAAGTTTCGCGCCGAAGAGGTCAAGGGAAAGGTCTCGCGTCGTTGCACCGTTGAGCGGTCGCGGCAGAATGGCAACCTCGTTGAAAGCTTGCTCGTTCCGGCGCAGCGTTCGCTCATCCTCAGCACCGCCATCGGCGAAGTCGAACACCGGGCGTGGCAAAGTCCGCCGCGCGGCGATGCGGACCGCGGCCACGCTGTACAGGCGCTTCAACGCCGCCATCGAAGCAGACGATGCCGCACCGCGGGCGCCGGGGTCATCGCCTGTGTTTGAGGCGGACGAGGAGCTACTCACGGTTGCTTTCCGCCGATGCGACCATGATGCGTCGGTCCACCGCCTCCCGGAACACGCACGCAGGAGAGTGTTCCCTCAAAGGAGGGATCGCTGCCGGTCGCCAGCACGCCGGCATTTGTCACCCAAAGCATCTCGCCCGAGAAGACGCAGTTGGTCGTTGCCTTGCCGCAGACGAAGAAACCTTCCGCTGTGCCGTTGGGCTTCAGAACGTGAATGCCGTTGGCGGCAATATCCGTGACATAAAGGCGGCCATCGGCTCCGACCTTCAGCCCGTCCGGGATCGGATTGGGCCCAGGCAAGCGGCCCAGGTCTTCGACGCAACCATCCGGACGCTGCCGCTTGACGCGCCCCGTATAGGACTCCCCCCAAATGATCGAGCCGTCGGCTTCGATCGCCACACCATTGGGGAAGGTCGGCTTGTCGAAGCCGAGAGCAAGGTACGCACTGCCGTCGGGGTTGACGGCAAAGATGTAGCTTGGGTCCGGATTCCCCGGGTTGTATGTGCCGGGATCGCTGAAGATGAGCCGGCCGTCAGCAGCAAATACAAGATCGTTTGGCCCATTGAGCCGAATGCCCGCGACTTCGCTCAGCAGGATTTCCGGCTTTCCGCCATCGGCAACCCGCTGGATCGATGGCGTCGTCATGTCCGCGGCCCGCCAAGGTCCGGTCGTGCCGCCGTTCTGGCAGACATAGAGCAGGTCATCCGATCCGAGAACGCAGGCGTTGGGCGCTCCGGCAACATACGCGAACTGGCGAGCACTTCCGTCGCGATCTATGGCCGTCAGCTGGCTGCGATAGCTTTCGACGATGACAATTCGGCCATCGGGCAGCACCGTCGGGCCCTCGGGCCAGCCAAGGCCGGTCGCGACAACCTCGACGGCCAGCTTTTCAACCTCGTTCATCGTGCGACCCCCAGAACGGCAGCCTATCAAGATTTGTCGGGTATAATCCAGCCTGACGATCTGGCGGTCACCGGACCCGGCGACTCGAAAGATAGCCAGGCTGACGTGCGCGTTGCTGGGCCCCCCCTAGGCCGGCCCCCACCCCGGCGCCGGTGAACCCCGACGGGCGGAGGCCTATGGCTACAGCGCGAGCCGATCGGTGTCTACACAGCTCGGTAGCACTGGCTTGCTCCTCCAGGTTGCGTGGCAGGATTAGGTGCTGCTGAGGCCAGCGTGCAAGGAACAAGTGCAGGTGGAGAAGGTTGAATCTCAGTTCCTCTCCCTCTACCACTCACAAAGTCCAACAATTCTCTGCTCCGCTGCCAGGCGCTCTGGAGCCCGAGCGTTTGCAGGGCGTGCGTGTGGCCAAAAGCTGGGGAGCGCCGCAGCGCCCAGGCGTGCAAATTGCTCTCTGAACGCCGATCCTTCTCCGAAGCTGGGGAGTAGCCCCAAAATCCAACAGCAATATCATGCCTCAACGGCGGTTTTGCCACTGCCAGTTTTGCGGTTCGCTCGCCTGTCAAAAGGGACAGTCTTTCGGGTCACGATCCGGAGTGGGTTTGCCAAGGCTCCCGGAATCGAGGTGGCCCACTTTTGCGTCGGGGCTCCGCCACTCTTCAGATCAACAGCAACCAGCACCAATACGCACCAATCACCATTTGCACAGCGAACGCGGTGAACCTGAGACTGACCGCGAGTTGGCTGGTTGAGACGAGGTGGATCACCGACTGCACTATACGTGCGCCTAACATCGTGGAGGCCAAGGGATCCGTGACATCTGTCTTTGAAATGATGATCGCGACTCCGAGCAGACCTCCGAAGATTGGAAGCCCTTCAATGCAGGCACGGGCTAACCTCCGCATAAACGGGGAGAGGGCTCCGTTATCTGGCGTAAAGCCGTTTGCCGGGACTTGCCCAGAGATCACCAGGTAGCTCCGGATAACTTCCATCACGATCAGCAGGGCCAGCGCCCACGAGATGAAGCCAGTCAATGCGTAAGCACTCGCCGACATGTGCCCTCCCCGTTGCTAGCACTCTAGGTCGTTGTAGCCGATCAACTAGTCCAATGCTATTCGACGAGGAGGGGCGGCCTGTAGTGGGGCCGAAACGGAATAGCAGCTTTTGGACGTTGTGCCCGGAATAGCTGCCGTTCAGCCAATCAGCAGTGATTGACCGCTTTCGCCCTTTAGCGACCCTTCCGCGCCAGATCAGTCGATGCTTGAAGCTGCCATTCGCAGAGTGAAAGCGGCGTCGAGCATGGTCAGAAAGGCGCGCACGGCGGGGTTGGCGCGTCGGCTTGCCGGCCAGAGCACGGTGACATTGTTTCGCTCGACCGCGAACGTGGACAGCACTGGGACCAGTTCGCCGCGCTTCACATAGGGAGCAGCCATGAAGGAGGCGCCTATGCCTATCCCACCGCCGGCTGCCAGCATGATGAGCACGGCATCGCTGGCATCGGCGACCACACCGGAATTGGGCACGATCTCGATTTCACGGTCGCCAATCCGGAAGGGCCAGCGAAAGGCCTGGCCTGTGCTCTGATATCGAAGGTTGACGGTGTCGTGCCCTTCCAGGTGATCGGGATGGGTCGGTGTGCCGCGTTCCTCGAGATAGGCTGGCGAGGCGAAGCAGCAAAGCCGATGGGGTGCGAGCTTGCGTGATAGTAGCCGGGTGTCAGCCAGATCACCGATGCGTATGGCGACATCGATCCCTTCCTCGATCATGTCCACCATCTGGTCACCCAGCCTGAGATCGACGATCAGGTTCGGATGGAGCCGACGGAAAGCCGGTAAAGCCGGAGCGATCAGATGGAGTCCGATCGGCAGCGACGCGGCCACGCGCAACGTGCCCGATGGTTCGGAGCGCGCGGTCATTGCCGCCTGCTCTATTTCCTCCGCCTCGCGTAGCAGACGCAGCGCGCGCTCATGCAGGTCGCGCCCTTCGGGCGTGAAGGTGAGCGAGCGCGTTGTACGGGTAAACAGCGACACTCCTAAATGCCGCTCGAGCCGCTGGACGCTCTTGCTGACCGCCGACGGGGAAATCGACAGCGCGCGCGCCGCTGCCGTGTAGCTGCCCAGCGATCCCGCACGCGCGAAGGCGATGATGCCGGTGAGCCGATCCAAAGTGATATGTTCCGCCATGGCATTACTTAACCGCCATCGGCACCGATTATCAACCGGCGGTCATGCCGCTAGATTCGCTCCAATGACATGGATGAGCGGAGATTTCACCAATGAGCGATAAGATGAAGGCAGTCCGTCTGCACGCATTCGGTGGTCCCGAGATGCTGGTGTACGAAGACGCGCCTAGGCCGGGTGTGAAGCCCGGCGAGGTGCTTGTCCGAGTCCAGGCGGCCGGGCTTAATCCGCCCGACTGGTATCTGCGGGATGGCTATCGCGCACTGCCGCCAGAATGGCGACCCAACGCGTCCTTCCCACTGATTCTCGGCACGGACGTGTCGGGCGTCATTGAAGCGATTGGCGCTGACGTCGCTGAGTTCAGCATCGGTGACGAGGTCTACGCAATGGTTCGCTTCCCCGATAACTTGATGACGGGTAGCAATGCCTACGCGCATTATGTCAGTGTGCCGGCATCGCATGTTGCGTTGAAACCAGCCGGCATCGACCATATTCATGCGGCTGGTGCGCCGATGTCGCTTCTGACGGCATGGCAGTTCTTGATCGAACTTGGCCACGACGAGCCGAATCCGTTCCAGCCCTTACCGCATGAGCCGGTGCCCCTCGACGGCAAGACGGTGCTCATCAATGGTGCCGGAGGCGGTGTCGGGCATCTGGCCGTCCAGTTGGCGAAATGGCGGGGCGCTCGCGTCATCGCGGTGGCATCGGCCAAGAACGAGGCGCTGATGCGCGATCTCGGCGTGGATCAGTTCATCCACTACAAGACAACCGCGGCGGAAGATGTCGTCCGAGACGTCGACCTTGTCCTCGACGCGGTGGGCGGCGCGAACATGGAGCGGTTCTTCCAGGTTCTGAAGCCGGGCGGCGCACTGTTCCTGGTCAACCCGCTGGGCTTCGCTGGTCACGAGGAGACAGAGAGGCTGGGGATCACGGTCTCATCCACACAGGTTCGATCCAATGGCGCGCAGTTGGCAAAAGCCGCCCGCCTGCTCGACGACGGCATTGTGCGCGTCGTCATCGACAGCACATTCCCGCTGGCCGAGGCATCGCGCGCGCATGAGCGCGCCGCCGACGGCAGTATTCAAGGCAAGATCGTGCTGGCCGTCTGAATTGTTGCTTTCAGTCGCCCGACCATCGGGAGTGCAGACGGTCGGGCGGGATTACGCCGTTCAGCCGACGAAGACCACCGACCGACGTCCGGCTAAATCGTGCTCGACTACAAGTGCCGCGATGGCTGCCGCGATCTTCGCGCCGCCTTGCGCTGACGGTTCGATAGGATTGGCGAAGTCCGCGTCCTCATTCGATACCAAGCGCAGGTCGACGAGCGGCAAACCGCGCGAGAACGCCGCCCGGGTGATGACGTCGTTGAGGACCGTCAGGGCAGTTGCGGCAAGTCTACGACGCTGTGGGTCGGGAAAGCGCGCCTCGTAGATCGTGCAGACAGCGGTGGGTAGGTTTTGGCCCAGCGCCCCCTCGAGCATCGTACAGTAGTCGTGCTCGAATTCCTCCCGGATATCGCTGATCCTGTCCAGAACCTCGGCCACAGAACAGGCCCCCTGCTCCAGAATCCCTGCATGACGAAGAGCATCATTGCCACCGACGCTGACGACAAGATGGCTAGCATCCTGGGGGAGCCGTTCAAGCTGCCGCTCGACGCCGCTTGTGACGGCGCCGTCGACGGCGTTTAGCGTTGCACGCCACCCCTCCGGCAAGCGCTCCCGCAGCTGCCGCACTACGTCGGGCCCGTGCGCGACATAGGCAGCGTTGTCAAAGATCGAATCCCCGAGAAGGACGACGTGTGGCATCGGATGCTCCGTTGAGGCCTCTGCAATGCTGCATCAGCAGAGGAGGTAAGGTGGTGGGTTGTGACCGCGGCAGCGAGCACGGTCAGGAGATCACGGCGAGTCAGGCCACCTGCAGAACGGAACGGCATCTCAGCCGTCCAGGAACGCCAGAAGCGCGGCATTCACCGCGCTGGCCTCTTCGCGCTGTACCCAATGCGTTGCCTTCTCGAACGTCTGCAGGCCCCGATCGTTGCAAAAGGCCAGACTGCGCTCGGCCAGGCCATATTCCAGAGCTTGGTCCTGCATCCCCCACAGTACAAGGGTCGGTGTCCTGATCCGCTGCTTCAGGCTTGGGCGGAAGCGCAGCGCCCGATACCAGTTGAGCATGCCGGTCAGCGCCCCCGGCCGTTCCCAGGCCTGCCGATACTCTGCGATTTCCTCCGCCGTGAAGGCATCTGTTCGGCTGGATTTGATGAGCGCCCGTGCCAGCAGAGCCGAGTGCCCTGCTCCCAGAACAGCCTCCGGCAGCAAGGGGAACTGGAAGAAGGCCGCATAGCTGCTCCGCAGGAACTGGGTCGGAGATCGCAAGGAATGGGCAAGCAGCACCTCGGGATGGGGCGCGTTCAGGATGACGAGCCTTTCCAGACGGTGCGGCAGCTTTGCGCCTGCCGCCCAGGCGACGATACCGCCCCAGTCATGACCGACGAGGTGAAACCTTCCGATGCCGAGCGCGTCGGCGATGGCAACGACATCGCCGACGAGCTTGGGGAGCGTGTATTCACGGATGGCTTTCGGCTTGTCACTGGTGTTGTAGCCCCTCTGGTCGGGGACGATGACCCGGAATCCGGCGGAAGCGAGCGCATCGATCTGCCGTCTCCAGCCGATCCAGAAGTCGCCGGGAGCAGTCTGTCCCGGTCCAGCCGCTAGGCTGGCAGCAGCGGCGGCGTCGATCAGAGTTAACATCTCGCGGAGTTGACGAGGAGTTCTGATAAGCAAGTTTCAATTTCGCGCTTTTTCCCGCAAATTCGAGAGCGTGAGGAATTGAAACCATTCGTTGATGAATCAGGCGTTTTCGCCGGCCTGTCACGCCGGAGGTCGCGGGTTCGAGCCCCGTCACTCGCGCCATTTCTCCTCAGGAGAAATGTGACATAATCGTCTAGAATCATGGTCTTGCATGAGGCAGTTCAGATCCGGTCGGATCTGAACTCGATCTCTCCCGCAACGACCTCACCCCTCGGCCAGCAGCGCCTCGACCTCATGCAGCGTCGGCATGGATGGCGCCGTACCCGGCCTTGTCACCGAAATGCCGGCGACGGCGCAGGCGAAGCGGACGGCTTGCAGCGGCTCCACGCCTTTGGCGAGTGCGGCGGCCAGGCCGCCATTGAAGGCATCGCCCGCGCCGGTGGTTTCGACCACCGGACCGGCACTGACCACGGGAACATGGTCGGACCGAGCGGCCGTGTGCAGCAGCGCGCCTTTTTCGCCGAGCGTGATGATGACCGAGCCGACGCCCTTTTTGAGCAGGCTGTCGGCGGCGCGGCGAGCCTCGTCGATCGAAGAAACCTTGATGCCGGTCAGCTCTTCGGCCTCGGTCTCGTTGGGGGTGACATAGTCGCAAAGCGTATAGATGCGGTCCGGCAGCTTGGCCGCCGGCGCCGGATTGAGGATGGTGGTCACCCCTGCACCGCGCGCGATTTCGAGTGCGCGCAGTGCCGCGTCGATCGGCTGTTCGAGCTGGGTGACGAAGACGCCGGCTCCACGGATCAGGCCGGCATTGGCCTCGATGTCTTCAGACGAGATCAGCATCGCCGCACCCGGGCTGACGATGATGGCGTTGTTGCCGGTCGTCTCCTCGATGAAGATATAGGCCGCGCCGGTATAGCTTTGCGGCGTGTCGATGACGGCGGATTTCACGCCCGCCTCTGCCCAGGTCGCCTTGGCCATGTCGGCGAAAGCATCGACGCCAAGCCGGGTCAGGAAAGTGATGTCGGCGCCGAGCTTGCCTGCCGCCACCGCCTGGTTCGAGCCCTTGCCGCCAGGTCCCAGCTTGAAGGAATTACCAAGAATGGTTTCACCCATGCGCGGCTGTCGATTGGCCCGGTAAGCGGTGTCGGCGACGAAAACGCCCAGAATGACGACAGGTTTGCCCGACGCCATGGCCCTACTCGGCGTCCGGCGGCACGACGCCCTTGCGAAAGGCGAAGCAGCCATAGAAGCGGCGCTCGCCGGTCTGGATGACGCAATAGGCTTTCTTGGCGCGCTCGTAGAAGGCGTAGCGCTCGACCGAGATCATCGGCCAGGCCTTGCCTTCCGCCTTGTCGATCTCCTTCTGCACCTCTTTTTGCACCGGCGGGATCTCGTCCGGCTTGCCGACGATCTCCATGCGCGCGGCCGCATCGTCGACGAAAGTGTCCAGCGGATAGAGCGACAGCACCGCCTTGACCACATCGGCCGCCGAGGCGTCGATGTGCAGCAGCTTGCCGAGCACGGTCTGCTTTGCCACCGAATCGGCGGGGAAATTGGTGTCGGCGATGACCAGATCGTCGCCGTGTCCCATTGCCCTGAGCGCCTGGAGCACATCGGCATTGAGCAATGGGTTGATCCCTTTGAGCATGGCAGTCCTCGTCAAACAGGTTTGGTCAAAGTCGATTGGAAATCAGAGCCGGTTGCCGGTCTCGGCGTCGAAGAGATGGACCTGGTCGAGGCGCGGCTTGAGATTGAGCGTGTCGCCGGGCTTGAAGTCGTGGCGCTCGCGAAACAGCGCCACCATCTCGCCCTCGCCGAAACGCACGAAGACCAGCGTTTCGGAACCGGTCGGCTCGACCACCGAGATCTTTGCTGGCACGCCGTCGGCATGGATTTCGAGATGCTCGGGCCGCACGCCATAGACCACGGCCTGGCCCTCCTTGGCGGCGCTGCCGGCCGCGATCGGGAACAGCGTGCCCGCTATCTCGACCTTGTCGCCCTTGCGCACCACGCCCTTGAGCAGGTTCATCGACGGCGAGCCGATGAAGCCGGCGACAAACAGATTGGCCGGCCGGTCGAACAATTCCAATGGCGCGCCGACCTGCTCGATACGGCCATCGCGCATGACGACGATCTTGTCGGCCATGGTCATGGCCTCGATCTGGTCGTGGGTGACGTAGATGGTGGTGGTCTTCAGCCGCTGGTGCAGTTCCTTGATCTCGGTGCGCATCTGCACGCGCAGCTTGGCGTCGAGATTGGAGAGCGGCTCGTCGAACAGGAAGACCTGCGGATTGCGCACGATGGCGCGGCCCATGGCGACGCGCTGGCGCTGGCCGCCGGATAGCTGGCGCGGATAACGTTTCAGGTACGGATTGAGGTCGAGAATGTCGGCGGCGCGCTTGACCCGCTCGGCGACCACGGCTGGATCGGTCTTGCGCAGCTTCAGCGCAAACGCCATGTTCTGCTCCACCGTCTTGTGCGGATAGAGCGCGTAGTTCTGGAACACCATGGCGATGTCGCGCTTGGCCGGCGGCAGATTGTTGACGATGCGCTCGCCAATGGCGATCGTGCCGCCGGAGACGGTCTCCAGCCCGGCCACCATCCTGAGCAGCGTGGACTTGCCGCAGCCCGACGGGCCGACCAACACCACGAACTGGCCATCGGCGATATCGACGCTGACCTCGTGCAGGACCTTGACGGTTCCGAACGCCTTGGCCACATTGCTGATCGCGACTTGAGCCATCGTCCCCCCTTTTCTCGCGGTGAAGCTAGCCATTGCCAACGGCAAGGGCAAGTCGGTATGTTATCGATAAAAAGCCATTCGTGTTGACAAGGTAATCGATTACGCAAATATTAGCTGTTGCCAATCCGGCAGTCGGATTTTTATCCGAAAATCGGAGCTCCAGGCGACGCAGGGTGGGGTCCCACGTCCCCGTATGATAAAGGAGAACCGCCGACGTTTCGGCGTCGGAGGGATTGGCATTTTAATTCACGACTGTTGTTCTGGGAGGAATAGATGAGAGTCGGTCTGTACGAAAAACTCGTCCGCGCGGGTGCCACCCGGCGTGACATACTCAAGGGCGCGGCCTCGATGGCCGCGATCGCCGCCGCATCGGGCGCTGGGCTCGGCGCTTTCACCCGCCCGGCTGAAGCCGCCAGCGAGCTACGCTCCAAAATTCTGCAGATCCCCGGCGTCGGCAAGGGTCAGCCGACGGATGCCGATTTCCAGAAGGTCGGCGAACTCTGCCTGGAAGCCACCAAGGCCAACGTCAAGGAAGGCGAATTCGCCGGCGTCGAGCTCACCTTCATGGGCCTCAACAACCAGAACCTGCACAATGTGCTGTTCCGCGGCTTCCTGAAGCCGTGGGAGGCCTATACCGGCGCCAAGATCAGCTGGATCGACCTGGCGCAGGCCGACTACAATGCCCGCCTGCAGCAGTCGATCGCCACCGGCACCGTCGACTTCGACATCATCGAGATGGGCGCGCCCTTCGAAGGCGATGTCTGCGGCAAGGGCCTGACGTCCGAGATGCCCGACTGGGTCAAAGAGCAGATCGACATGAAGGATGTCGTGGCCTATCTGCAGCCGCCGGTCGGCACCTGGGACGGCAAGCAGTACCGGATCACCGTCGATGGCGATGCGCACAACTTCAATTACCGCACCGACGTTTTTGCCGATGCCGACCTCGCCAAGGCGTGGAAGGACGGCGGCGCGGCCACCGAATGGGGTGTGCCGAAGACCTGGCAGGAAGTCCAGGCCGTCACAAAATTCCTCAAGGGCAAGAAGTTCAAGGATCAGGACGTCTTCGGCTATCTCGATGCGCCCAAGGCCTGGGGCGGTTTCGGCTTCTACTTCCTCGGCAGCCGCGCCACCGCCTATGCCAAGCATCCCGACGACAAGGCCTGGCTGTTCGATGCCGACACGATGAAGCCGCGCATCAACAATCCGGCCTGGGTGCGCGCCATCCAGGACGTCATCGACGCGCTGCCGTCGGAGCCCGCCGACCAGATCAACGCCGACCCGAACACGACAGCCTTCCAGCAGTTCCTGGCCGGCACCGGTTCGATGGTCACCTGGTGGGGCGACGTCGGCTCCAACGTCAAGACCAATGATAGCTCGGTCATCGGCGACGTCACCGGCTTCTCGATCCTGCCGGGGTCCGACGACGTCTACAATGCCAAGACCGGCGCTTGGGACAAACTCGCCAGCGGCCCGAACTATGCGCCGAACTGCGCCTATCTCGGCTGGGGCGTCTACGTCATGGCCCGCGTCGATACTGACGAAAAGAAGAAAAAAGCGGCATGGTCGGCCGCCGCTCATCTCGGCGGCAAGGACCTGTCAATCTGGACGGCGATGTATCCGTCCGGCTTCCAGCCCTACCGCAACTCGCATTTCGACATTCCCGAATGGGTGGCGGCAGGCTACGACGAGGCGTTCATCACCTCGTATCTGAAGTCGGAAGCCGACAGCTACAACCATCCGAACGCGGCGATCGAGCCGCGCATCCCCGGCATCTTCCAGTATTATTCGGCTGCCGAGGACATTCTGGCCAACACATTCGCCGGCAAGATGAAGGCGCAGGAAGGCGCCGACGCCATTGCCGCGGCCTGGGAGAAGCTGACCGACCAGATCGGCCGCGAAAACCAGATCAAGCTCTACAAGGCCTCGCTCGGCGTGTAGGCTGATCCTATCGTGACAACAGGTCCGGCGGTGCAAGCCGCCGGACCTGACCGGCTCGGGCCGGTCGCAGGCTTGATTTTTTAAACGGACGGGGACGCGTGGCAGACCAGACCACCAATGCATGGCCGGCCAACGCCGGCCCAGCCGATCTGATCTCGCCGGCCCGCAAGCGGGCGGGTTTTGCCCTGATGGCGGCCGCCACGCTTGGCCTGCTGGCGGTGATCGCGTTTGAGATCCTCTACAAGAACGAGATCACCACGCTCGGCTTCGAGACCTGGCGTCCGATCGTCTACGCCTATGTTCTGTGGGGCGTGGCGCTCGGCATCGGCCAGGTGCTGACGCGCGGCGAGGACGGCCAGCGCGCGCTGTTCCTGCTGCCGGCGCTGCTGTTCACCATCGCCATGGTGATCTTCCCGACGCTGTTCGGCTTCTATATCGCGCTGACCGACTGGAACCTGTCGTCCTTTTCCGGCCGCAAGTTCAACGGGCTCGACAATTTCTGGCAGATGCTGGCCGATCCCTACTACCGCAACGCGCTGTTCAACATGGTGCTTTATGTGCTCGCCGTGCTGGTTGAGTATGTGATTGCCTTCGGCCTGGCGCTGCTGCTCAACGCGCAGATCCGGGCGCGCAAATTCTTCCGAGTCGTCTTCCTGATGCCGCTGATGCTGTCGCCGGTCGCGGTATCCTGGATGATCGGCAAATCGCTGATGGAGTACCGTTTCGGGCCGGCGGCGACGCTGGCGCGCCATCTCGGCTGGGAGAACCCCGCCTTCTTCTCCAACCCGATCACCGCCCGCATCTCGATCATGGTGCTCGACGCCTGGACCTTCATCCCGTTCATGATGATCATGCTGCTTGCCGGCCTGCAGGCGATGTCGCGCGACGTGCTGGAAGCGGCGCGCGTCGATGGCGCCACGCCCTGGCAGACTTTCTGGCAGGTCACCTTCCCGCTGATGCTGCCGGTGTCGGTCACGGCGGTGATCCTGCGCATCATCTTCAAGTTGAAGCTCGCCGACATCATCATCACCGTGACCTCCGGCGGGCCTGGCGGCGCCACCGATTCGGTGTCGAGCTTCATCTACCGCGAATACCGCGACCGCTCGAATGTCGGCTACGGCACCATGCTGGCGATGGCCTATCTCGTCATCATCGTCGTGTTCGTGACCTGGCTGTTGAAATTCGCCAATCGCTTCGTGCGCAACGTGAACTGACGAGGCACAATGAGCGTCCAGACCACCGACTATGCTGCCTCGGAAATCCGCTCGCCGCTGGGTTTTCTGGCCAATCGCATCTTCATCTATGGCGCGCTGGCGTTCTGGGCCTTCATCTGCCTGTTCCCGATCTACTGGACCATCACCACCTCGTTCAAGACCGCGGTCGACGTCACGCAAGGACACCTCATCCCGTTCGTCGACTTCCAGCCGGACTGGAAGGGCTGGCGCTCGCTCGGCCTGTCGCCGGATTCGATCTTCCAGACCTCGACGGTGCGCGAGGAGTTTTTCAAGCGCTTCATGAATTCGGTCATCACCTCGGTCGGCGCGTCGAGCCTCGCCATCGTCATCGGCAGCCTCGCCGCCTATGGGCTGACCCGCTACCGCTATCAGTTCGCCTGGTTCAAGAACGAGGACATCTCCTTCTTCTTCCTGTCGCAGCTGATCCTGCCGCCGGTGGTGCTGGCCCTGCCCTTCCTGGTGCTCTACCGGGAAGTCGGTCTGCTCGACACACGCATCGGCCTGATCCTGCTCTACACGCTGATGGTGCTGCCGATCGTCATCTGGATCATGCGCGACCAGTTCAACTCGATCCCGGTCGAGCTCGAGGAGGCAGCGCTGGTCGACGGCCTCTCGATCTGGGGCGCTTTTTTCCGCATCGTCATGCCGATTGCGCTGCCGGGCATGGTCGCCGCTTTCATCCTGGCGATGGTGCTGTGCTGGAACGAGTATTTTTTCGCCGCGCTGCTGACCTCGACCGACGCCAAGACCATCCCGGTCATGGTGGCGAGCCAGACCGGCTCGCAAGGCATCAACTGGTGGTCGATGGCGGCGCTTGCCACCGCCGCGATCGCACCGCTGGCGGTCATCGGGATTGCGCTTGAGCGGTATCTGATCATGGGCATGACGGCGGGCGCGGTGAAGTAGGGCGAGAGGCGGCGTGCCCCTCTACTGTTGACCTCGGCGGGACAGCACCCCCCCTCTGGCCTGCCGGCCATCTCCCCCGCAAGGAGGGAGATCGGCAGCTTTGGCTGCATCGCTTTTCTTGCGACGTAGGTGATTGGCGAAAGCGGAAATGACATCTGATCTCCCCCCTTGCGGGGGAGATGTCCGGCAGGACAGAGGGGGTGTGAAGGATCGCTACAGAGCGACTTTGTCTGCTAGCGCCCCAATATCGCCCTCAGGTGATCCATGATCATCGCGACGCCCTTCTGCCCTAGCTCCGCCGAGGCCTCCGGCGCACTGGCCGTATACCACGCGGTATTCTCGCCAAAACGCCCGGCATCGACCGCTTCCGGACACAGTGCCAGCATCAATGATGTCTCGCCAACACCGGCGTGATCGAACGGATACTTCCCGTTCATGGCAGCCGACATTAGCGGGTGCACCTGCACCCAGTTGAAGAAATTCTCGCCGGCGGCGTGCCCGGCATAATAATCGGCCATCTCGTCTGAGCCCCACCAGCCCTCGCCGCGCTGCTTCTCGAGGAAGCGGAAAATCGCCTGGCGGCCGGCGGCCTTGAAGGCGAGATCGGTCGGCATGCCGGCGGCAAAGTTCTCGGTCTGGTGGTGGATGATGGCGTTGATGTTACGAAAGCCGATGCGCAGCAGGCTGTAGAACAATTCTTCGGCGAACGGCGCCAGCTGGTTGCCGCCGACCTGCACCGAGCCGTTGCCTTCGGGTGCTGCCACCACATAGCTCGCCGCACCGTAGTAGAAAGCCGGCAGGATGACGATGTCGGCCTCCTTCTCGTAGAGCTCCAGCGTCTTGACGACGGCCAGCGTGTCCATGCCGACAGCCATGTGCTCGCCGTGATATTCGAGCACGCCGAGCGGGAGAGCGACCGGCCAGTTCTCGGCGATCGCCTTGCGGATCTGGTGCGGCAACATCAGTTCGTAGCGCATGATCTATTCCATGTTGGTGTGGCGGGTGCGCATGGCCTCGGACGACTGGCCGGTCAGCGCCTTGAGCTTCAGCACCATCACCTCGAACAGCAGGAACAGCGCCCCTTCGAAGACCGAGCCCATCGGCAGCAGCGATGTCTTTTGTGGCCCCTGGTCACGCGCCATGGTCTGCGCCGGGATCAGCAAGGTGAAGTCGGCAAGCGCGACCGCACTACTGCCTGCCTCGGCGGTGAGCAAAAGCACGGTGGCGCCGGCCTGGCGGGCGACTTGCATCAAGGTAAGCACCGTCGTCGTCTCGCCCGGGCCGGAACTGACCAGGAAGACATCGGCTGGGCGAAGCGGTGGCGTGTTCATGTCGCCGACCACCGACACCTCAAGGCCAAGGTGATAGAGGCGCATGGCGAAACCCTTGAGCTGCAAGGCCTCGCGGCCGCAGCCATAGACGACGATCTTTTGCGCGCGGGCCAGGGTTTCGCAGGCGGTGTCGATGCCGGCTTCGTCGACGCGCGCCAGTACGGCGCCCAGCTCTTGCAGGGCGGTCGAAAACATATCCGAGCCGGCATTCGTCATGAGAGTCCCATCTGTCCGGCTGGGTTTGTGGCCGGTGATTTCGGGTTGCGCGCTTTCGGAAAAAGGCTTGTTTTTGTTCATGCTATCACCGCGAAAATGCCTGTCCAACGGCCATGGCGGCTTTTGCTGAGCCAGCGGCGTGATAGTGTCATGTCAGACAATCAATCCAGGAAATCAGCACGACATGAAGACACGGCATTTCGACCGCATCGGCAATGGCGGCCTCGACTTCACCGAGCTTGGCTTCGGCAGCGCGCCGCTCGGCAACCTTTACCGCGCCGTCCCCGACGCGGATGCCAACGCCACGCTGGAGGCGGCGTGGGCGACCGGCTGCCGTTACTACGACACCGCGCCGCTCTATGGCCTGGGCCTTGCCGAAACACGGCTCAATGCCTTCCTGCGCGGCAGGAAGCGCGACGATTATGTGCTGTCGAGCAAGGTCGGTCGCCTGTTGCGCGCCTGCCCGCCGGAGGAACGAACCGGCATCGGCAAGTTCTTCGACACACCGACGCGCAAGGAGGTCTACGACTACAGCTACGACGGCGTCATGCGCTCGTTCGAGGCGTCGCTGGAACGGCTTGGCGTCGACCGCATCGACATCCTTTTCGTCCATGACCTCGACATCTTCACCCATGGCAGCAAGGAGGCGTCAGACCAGCGCATCGAGGAATTCATGGCCTCGGGCTACAACGGACTGGTTGCGCTGCGCGACCAGGGCGTGATCAAGGCCTTCGGCGGCGGCATCAACGAATGGGAGGTTTGCCAGACGCTGGCGGAGCGTGGCGACTTCGACCTGTTCCTGCTGGCCGGGCGCTACACGCTGCTGGAACAGGAAGCGCTTGCCACCTTCCTGCCGCTCTGTGAGCAACGCGGCATCGGCATCGTTCTCGGCGGTCCTTACAATTCCGGCATCCTGGCGACCGGGCCGAAGCCAGGCGCCTATTACAATTACTCCGAGGCGCCAAGGGACATCATGGATCGCGTCGGGCGCATCGAGGTCGTCTGCCAGCGCCATGGCGTCAGGCTGATCGAGGCGGCGCTGCAGTTTCCGCTGCTGCACCCTTCCGTGGTGTCGGTCATCCCCGGCGGCCAGCGGCCGAGTGAAGTCGAAAGCAACCGCGCCCTGCTCGATGCCAAGCTGCCTGCGGCGCTGTGGGCGGACCTCAAGCAGGAAGGCCTGATGCGCGCGGATGCGCCGGTGGGCTGAAGGCTCGCCTCAGCGGGCTGACGGCCTGCCGCCATCGAGGCAAAAGAAAAGCCGGGCGAACCCGGCTTTTCAACATTCTCTGAAAAATTTTTAGTTGACCGCGTCCTTGAGGCCTTTGCCGGCCGAGAACTTCGGCACGGTACGCGCCGGAATCTTCACTTCCGCGCCAGTCTGCGGGTTGCGGCCAGTCGATGCCGCACGCTTGGAGACGGTGAAATTTCCGAAGCCGACGAGCCGTACATCGCCGCCCTTCTTCAGTTCGCCAGTGATGACGGAGAACACCGCCTCAACCGCCGACTGTGCGTCACCCTTCGAAATGCTCGCGGATTCAGCGACAGCGGAAACCAGTTCGTTCTTGTTCATAAAAATTCCCTTCCATGAGAAAACCGGAACTTTCGACTCATCCGGCAGGAGAGGGACTTTAGAAAGAAGCGCTCGCAAACCCAAGTCAAAAAGCCGGAAAAAAGTTGAAAAAAGCCCGGAAATGGTGGGTTTTTCACATGAAAAAGCCGGGCTCAAGGCCCGGCTCTCTCTTTGTGCACTGCAACTTTAGTAGTTTCTAATGTGCAAGCGACTTTCCAGCATCGTCAACGGTATCGGTGGAAGCCGGCGGATTGACTGGCTCGACCCACTCGATTGGCTCCGGCATGCGCACCAGCGCGTGCCTCAGAACCTCGCCGACACGTGAGACCGGAATGATCTCCATACCGTTCTTCACATTGTCCGGTATCTCCGCCAGATCCTTGGCGTTGTCTTCCGGGATCAGCACCTTCTTGATGCCGCCGCGCAGTGCGGCGAGCAGTTTCTCCTTGAGGCCGCCGATCGGCAAGATGCGGCCGCGAAGCGTTATCTCGCCAGTCATCGCCACATCGGCCCGGACCGGAATACCAGTCATGACAGATACGATGGCCGTCGCCATGGCAGCACCTGCAGACGGACCGTCCTTCGGCGTGGCGCCTTCGGGCAAGTGGACGTGGATGTCACGCTTGTCGAACAGCGGCGGCTCGATGCCGAAATCGATGGCCCGCGAGCGGACATAAGAGGCCGCCGCCGAGATCGATTCCTTCATCACGTCGCGCAGATTGCCGGTCACCGTCATGCGGCCCTTGCCGGGCATCATGACGCCTTCGACCGTCAGCAGCTCGCCGCCGACTTCCGTCCAGGCAAGACCGGTGACGACACCGACCTGATCGTCAGCCTCGACCTGGCCGAAGCGGAAGCGCGGAACACCGAGGTAATCGGCGAGGTTCGCCGCCGTGATGCTCACCGTCTTCTTCTTCGTCTTCAGGATCTCGGTCACCGCCTTGCGCCCGAGCTTCATCAGCTCGCGCTCCAGGCTTCTGACGCCCGCTTCACGGGTGTAGGTCTGGATGATGCCGCGGATCGCGTCCTCGCCGACGGAGAATTCCTTCGGCTGCAGGGCATGATCGCGGATCACCTTGGGCATCAGGTGACGCTTGGCGATCTCGATCTTCTCGTCCTCGGTGTAGCCGGCGATACGGATGATCTCCATGCGGTCCATCAGGGGCGCAGGGATGTTCAGCGTGTTCGCCGTCGTCACGAACATCACGCTCGACAGGTCGTATTCGACCTCGAGGTAATGGTCCATGAACGTCGAGTTCTGCTCGGGATCGAGCACCTCGAGCAAAGCCGATGACGGATCGCCGCGGAAGTCCTGGCCCATCTTGTCGATCTCGTCGAGCAGGAAGAGCGGGTTGGACTTCTTGGCCTTCTTCATCGACTGGATGACCTTGCCGGGCATCGAGCCGATATAGGTGCGGCGGTGGCCACGGATCTCGGCCTCGTCACGCACGCCGCCAAGCGCCATGCGGATGAACTCGCGGCCGGTCGCCTTGGCGATCGACTTGCCGAGTGAGGTCTTGCCGACGCCGGGAGGGCCGACGAGGCACAGGATCGGCCCCTTCAGCTTCTTCTGGCGGCTTTGCACGGCGAGATACTCGACGATGCGGTCCTTGACCTTGTCGAGGCCGAAATGATCGGTGTCGAGCACGTTCTGCGCAAACGCCAGGTCCTGCTTGACCTTGGAGTTCTTGCCCCACGGGATCGACAGGATCCAGTCGAGGTAGTTGCGCACGACGGTCGATTCCGCCGACATCGGCGACATCGTCCGCAGCTTCTTCAACTCGGCTTCCGCCTTTTCGCGGGCCTCCTTGGAGAGCTTGGTCTTCTTGATGCGCGCCTCGATCTCGGCGGCCTCGTCGCGGCCGTCCTCGCCTTCGCCGAGCTCCTTCTGGATCGCCTTCATCTGCTCGTTGAGGTAATATTCGCGCTGCGTCTTCTCCATCTGGCGCTTGACGCGCGAGCGGATGCGCTTCTCCACCTGCAGGACGGAGATTTCGGCTTCCATGAAGCCCATCGCCTTTTCCAGCCGTTCCTTGACGGACAGCGTGGCCAGCATCTCCTGCTTCTCGGGGATCTTGATGGCGAGGTGCGAAGCAACCGTATCGGCGAGCTTGGAATAGTCGTCGATCTGGCTGGCGGCGCCCACCACTTCAGGCGAGATCTTCTTGTTCAGCTTGACGTAGTTTTCGAAGTCGGTGACGACCGAACGGGCGAGCGCCTCGACCTCGACCTCTTCCTCCTCCGGCTCGACCAGCGCCGTGGCGGTAGCTTCGTGGAAGTCCGGACGGTCGGTGAACGAGACGATCTTGGCACGCGACGCGCCTTCGACCAGCACCTTGACGGTGCCGTCGGGCAGCTTCAGCAATTGCAGCACATTGGCGAGCGTGCCGATGTCGAAGATCGCATCGGGCTCGGGATCGTCATCGGCGGCATTCATCTGGGTGGCAAGCAGGATCTGCTTTTCCTGACCCATAACCTCTTCCAGCGCCTTGATCGACTTTTCACGCCCGACAAAGAGCGGAACGATCATGTGCGGGAACACCACGATGTCGCGCAGTGGGAGGACTGCGAAGACGCCGTCGCTGGGAGCCTTGGATATTTTGGCCATTGTCCAACCTTTCATGTCGCGGCCGCTAATCGAGCCAACCGCGAATCTCATATTAACGACCGAGGATCGTTCCGCCTACCACCGTTTGTGACGGGAGTTTTACAGCACAGAATTCGGCACCACGGCCTTCCGATGTTAGTTGGATGCACGAGGGGAAAAGATCAAGGGTCGACACGTTCGTTCATCCACTCCGTCACAAGGATCGGTACCTCACCACAGCAAAACGGCGCCCCGCGGGCGCCGTTCCATAAAAAGGTTAGGCCAGATGCCAGATCAGGCGCTGACGTTGCCCTTCTTTTCCTTCTGCTCGGAATAGATGTAGAGCGGCCGGGCGCTGCCGGTCACCACTTCTTCCGAAATCACCACTTCGCGCACGCCTTCCAGGGCGGGCAGTTCGAACATGGTGTCGAGCAGGATCGCTTCCATGATCGAGCGGAGGCCACGGGCGCCGGTCTTGCGCTCGATGGCGCGCTTGGCGATCGCCGACAGCGCATTCTCATGGAAGGTCAGGTCGACACTTTCCATCTCGAACAGCCGCTGATACTGCTTGACCAGCGCGTTTTTCGGCTCGGTCAGGATCTGGATCAGAGCCGGCTCGTCGAGGTCTTCCAGCGTCGCCAGGACCGGCAGACGGCCGACAAACTCGGGGATGAGGCCGAACTTCAAGAGATCCTCGGGCTCGACCAGGCGGAACACGTCACCGGTGCGGCGATCCTCGGGCGAAGCGACGATGGCGCCGAAGCCGATGGAAGTCTTCCTGCCGCGATCCGAGATGATCTTGTCCAGCCCGGCGAAGGCGCCGCCGCAGATGAACAGGATGTTGGCGGTGTCGACCTGCAGGAACTCCTGCTGCGGATGCTTGCGGCCGCCCTGCGGCGGCACGGAGGCAACGGTGCCTTCCATGATCTTCAGAAGCGCCTGCTGCACACCCTCGCCCGACACGTCGCGGGTGATCGATGGGTTGTCGGACTTGCGCGAGATCTTGTCGATTTCATCGATGTAGACGATGCCGCGCTGGGCGCGCTCGACATTGTAGTCGGCCGACTGCAGCAGCTTCAGGATGATGTTTTCGACGTCCTCGCCGACGTAACCGGCTTCGGTCAGCGTCGTCGCGTCGGCCATGGTGAAGGGCACGTCGATGATGCGGGCCAGCGTCTGGGCAAGCAGCGTCTTGCCGCAGCCGGTCGGGCCGATCAGCAGGATGTTGGACTTCGCCAATTCGACGTCGTTGTTCTTGCCGGCATGCGCGAGGCGCTTGTAGTGGTTGTGGACCGCCACCGACAGCACGCGCTTGGCGTAGGGCTGGCCGATGACATAGTCGTCAAGAACCTTCAGGATCTCCTGCGGGGTCGGCACGCCCTCGCGCGACTTCACCATCGAGGTCTTGTTCTCCTCGCGGATGATGTCCATGCATAGCTCGACGCACTCGTCGCAGATGAACACCGTTGGGCCGGCGATCAGCTTGCGCACCTCGTGCTGGCTTTTGCCGCAAAACGAGCAATAAAGCGTGTTCTTCGAATCACCGCTGTTGTTGCCGACTTTGCTCATTTTCCTGTCCTTTCATGGCCGCCCGCCGATGGTCTGGCTGAAAGGGCGCATATTCTATCTATCGCGGGAATTCGCCGCCGCCAGTGTCCCGGCTCCCGCAACGCATTCCGTACGAAACACAAATCAGAAAACGTCGCAATGATTCGCGCCAACCCTGCACAAAGCTAAGCCGTCGAAAATCAACATAGCCTTAACGTAGGCAATCCCATCCACCGAGGGAACAGCCAATTGTGGCCGAAATGCCGCAAATCCCAGCAAAAGCGCGTTATCCCGCCACCCAACTGCCATGCAGCGATTATGCCGCAGCGCCTTCGACCGGCTCGCGCGACGAAATGACCTTGTCGATGAGGCCGAAATCCTTGGCTTCGTCGGCTGTCATGAAATGGTCGCGGTCAAGCGTCTTTTCAATGTCTTCGTAGCTCTTGCCGGTGTGTTTGACGTAGACCTCGTTGAGGCGGCGCTTCAGCTTGATGATGTCCTGCGCGTGCCGCTCGATGTCGGAGGCCTGGCCCTGGAAACCGCCGGAAGGCTGGTGAACCATGATACGGGCGTTCGGCGTGGCAAAACGCATGTCCTTGTGGCCGGCGGTCAGAAGCAGCGAGCCCATCGACGCCGCCTGGCCGATGCACAGCGTCGACACTGCCGGCTTGATGAACTGCATGGTGTCGTAGATCGCCATGCCCGAGGTCACCACGCCGCCCGGCGAGTTGATGTAGAGATTGATCTCTTTCTTCGGGTTCTCGGCCTCGAGGAACAAAAGCTGTGCACAAACCAGCGTCGCCATACCGTCTTCGACCGGGCCGGTGATGAAAATGATGCGCTCTTTCAGCAGGCGCGAGAAAATGTCGTAGGCCCGCTCGCCGCGATTGGTCTGCTCGACCACCATCGGAACGAGGTTCATGTAGGTTTCGACGGGGTTCTTCATGGACTACCCTTTTTGGAGATGGGGATTCCGGCGCCGGGAAATCGGGCAGAATCGGTTCTTGATGGTTAGAATGTAAATAGGATGCCGGCTCACCCTAGCGCAAGGCCGCCTCTCCTAGCCATCTGGTTAAGTCGAATCAAGGTTTCCGCGCAAGGGAAAGTCCGAACGCGGCCAACGGCGTTTTTGCGGTGTAGCAATTCCTTAACCGCGTCGCTTAACGAAACGCGGCGAAACCGCTTTCCCCCGGAGAACCATCCCCTACAGTTCAACGTTGAACCTCACCTTCTCGCGTTCAAACAGGGGGAGTGCCATGATCAGGAAAACTGTTTGCCTCGCCATTTCCGGCCTTGCTGGTCTCGGCATGGTGTCCGATGCGGTTGCCGACGGCCGGGCCGCCGAATGCTATGAGCCGGTGCACAGGCCGGCGCTCTATGACACCGTCTATGAAGACGTCATGGTCAGTCCCGGCGGGCAGCTGGTCGACTATGATCCGCCGATCTATGGCACCATGGAGCGCGTCGAGCAGATCGCGCCGCCCCGAGTCACCTATGACATCGTACCGGCGAGAACCCGCACCGTTTACCGCACGGTCCAGGTCGACGATGGCGGCTATGCCTGGGAATGGCGCGTCATCCAGGGCCGCAAGGTGCTGTGCAAGGTGTGGCGCAAGGCCCGCTACGCGCGTGTCGCCGAAACGGTGATGCTTGAACCGGAGCGCACACGCCGGGTTGTGCTGCCGGCCGAATATGAAAGCGTCGCCCATGAAGTGCTGGTGCGGCCCGAGCGGCGGCACGTCACCCAGATAGCGCCGTCATACCAGAGGGTGGCGCGCCGGGTGGTGGTGCAGGAAGGCTCGACCAGCTGGCGCCGCGTGCATATTGCCAGGCATTGCCAGGATTAGACTTCGGTACTTCGCCGAGGTCCGTCTCGGTTGGCTCAATTCATAGGCCCGTCGGGGGCCAACATCCGGTCTGGCACCAAGCTGGCAAGCCGCGCTAATGGTCTGGCATGACCACATCCATGCCGCCCTACCTCGCCTTTGATCCAGCCACGCGCCGCCTGCGGCTTGATCCGCACGAACCGGCGTTTTTCCAGAACCCCTACGACGCCTATGCCTTCCTGCATGGCGCATCGAATGCCTTCTTCTGGGAGGAATTCGGCTTTTGGTGCTTTGGCGGCTTCGACGACGTCAACCGGCTGTTGCGCGACCGCCGCTTCGGCCGCCAGAACCCGGCCGGCATTCCCGACAGCCGCGGCATCGGCGAGGATCGCTCGCACCTCATCGCCTTCGACGGCATCGAGACCAATTCGATGCTGGAGCTGGAGCCGCCGGTGCACACCAGGCTCAGAACCCTGGTCAACCGCGCCTTCGTCTCGCGCCAGGTAGAGCAGCTGAGACCGCGCGTCGAAGCGCTGGCCAATGAACTGATCGACCGTTTCGAACCGCGCCAGGTCGATCTATTGCCCAGCTTCGCCGCGCCTTTGCCGATCACCATCATCGCCGAAATGCTCGGTGTGCCGGTCGAAATGGGGCCGCAACTGCTCGACTGGTCGCACCGGATGGTGGCCATGTACATGCATGGCCGCACGCGCGAGACCGAGCAAGCGGCCAATCGCGCCGCGCGCGATTTTTCCGACTTTTTGCGCGGCTATGTCACCGAGCGGCGCAAGAAGCCTGGCGACGACCTGCTGTCGCTGCTGATCGCGGCGCAGGAGGATGGCCAGAAGCTTTCTGAGGACGAACTGGTGTCGTCCGCCGTCCTTTTGCTCAATGCCGGCCACGAGGCGACCGTCCATCAAACCGGCAACGCCGTGCGCACGTTGCTGGCGCAAGGCGGCGACCCCGGCCGTTTCTTCACCTCGCCGGAAGCAACCGCTGCGACGGTCGAGGAGTGCCTGCGCTTCGACGCGCCGCTGCACATGTTCACCCGCTACGCCTATCAGGAGGTCGAGGTGGCATCAGGGGTTGTCGTACAACCGGGCGAGACGGTCGGCCTGCTGCTCGGCATGGCCAATCATGATCCGCTTGCCCTTGCCGAACCCGGCGCCTTCCGGCCCGGCCGACTGGACCAGAAGAATGTCTCGTTCGGCGCCGGTATCCATTTCTGCATCGGTGCACCGCTGGCGCGGCTCGAATTGCAGGTGTCGCTGAAAACCCTGTTCGAGCGGCAGCCGCAACTCCATCTTGCGGAGCAGCCGCGCTTCCGCGACACCTATCATTTCCATGGGCTGGAAAAGCTCATTGTGAGCTTGTGAGGACGGCGGAGCCGACGCATGCCCGAGAAAATGAGATTCGCCTTTCTACAGGAACCACCCTTCTGCTTTATCGACGGATCGGGACGTCTGGGCGGCAGCGATGCCCACTGGCCAAGAGGGCCTGCCTGACGCTCGGGCTGGAACTTTTGCCCATCGAGACCGAGTTTGCCGAGCTGCTGCCTGGGTTTGCCGAAGATCGGTGGGACATAACCACCGGCCTGTTCATTTCCGACGACCGCCGGAAGCTGGTCGACTTCACAAGGCCGATCTGGATGCTGGCGAATGGATTGCTGGTCGCGAAAGACAATCCCCGCGCCTTCGATGGCTATCGGTCCGTCGCCAATGATCGGACGGCGCTGATCGGCGTCATATCGGGCCAGATCCAGCACCGGACGGCCCTGCAAAACGCTATTCAGCCCGAACGGCTAAGGATATTTGCCACTCAGGCCGAAGCAGCTAACGCCGTCGCGGCCGGCGTGGTGCATGCCTATGCGAGTGCAGCGCTCGCGCATCGCGGCTATCTGAGCCGGCGACCCGACGCGCCTCTCGACGTCGTCGACGTCCCGGCAGTCGAAAAACAGCCAGCGCCCGGCGCTTTCGCTCTCGCCAAAGGCAGTGCCACCCTGCTCCAGCGCGTCGATTTATGTCTCAGTGATTTGCTTGGAAGTCCCTGGCACAGGGAGATGATGAGCGGATACGGCTTTTCCGACACTGACATCGATCGGCTTTTGTGAAGTCCAAGCGCGACCGAGCGGTCAGAGCTTGATCACATACTCCTTGCGGGTCGTTTCAAGCACTTCCCAACTGCCCCTGAAGCCTGGCCTGAGCACGAAGCTGTCGCCGGCGCGCCCCCTGCGCGCCGCGCCGCCATCCACCGCCACCCCCCCGCCCCCCGACAGGCTCTGTCTCTTATACACAAAACCCAGCCCACCAGACAAGCGCGCAACGAGTGGTGG
>NZ_JAMYMJ010000049.1:0-44439 GCF_040318435.1 Mesorhizobium sp. M1143
GCCCCCCCGCCTTCTTCCTCGCCCGTGCCCCGCGCCAAGCGAACGTCGCCAAAATTCTCCTCGCGGGCAGGGTTCCTTGTCGGCCTCGGCATCACGCCCGTCGCCTTTTTCCTGGCGCTCTATTCGGCCGGAGCCGGGCATGGCGACTATGGGCTGGCGCGACTTCTCTATCCGGTCCCCATGCTGGCAACGCTGTTGACCAACACAGCGATCACCGGCCTTTCCATCGGACTGGCTGCGCTGCAGTTTCCTGCCTATGGGGCATTTGTTGCGGGCGCCGGCGGCTCCAGATGGCTGGCCCTTGGCGTCTTCCATCTTGTTGCAATCGCAGCAGCCTTCGGCGGCCTCCTGGAAAGCTTTTCGGGATGACGCTCCTGTTCGTTATCCCGGCGCGGGCCGGTCGAGCAGGAAGTCGAGGCCTTTGCGAAAGGCGCCATCCCTTGAGAAATGAAGACCACGCCAACTCATTTCGCCACTGCTTCGTCAACGTTCCTCCCGCCAAGCAATCAGAGCCGCCGGCCTGCATCTCAGTCAGCAGGGCGTATATTGGCACGCCGCTAATGGAAGCAGCAGCCACATATGAAAGTCGCATAACATAGATTATGGAACTTGTGCATTAGACTGAAGCTGGAAATTGCTGCGATTTTCACGGGTTTGGCATGATCGACGCGTGTTGCCTTCAGCCGATGGCCAACGCTACGCTGTGTCGATGACGACAGCAAAGCGTGACATCGAAGCGGCGATCGAAGTGTTCGTGCACGGCTTCAGTACCGATAAGAGCCGTTCCTTTCCCTACGAGGCCAGCCGCGTCGGACCCTTGTGGCTGATGCGCGATGCCGAGCGCAAGAATGCACGCGACTACCGTGGCGAAGAATGGATCGTCCATGACGTCGCCGCCGAGGAAGCCGATGCCATCGTGCGGCAGCATGCGCGGCCAAGCTTTGCCGTTTCGGTCGTGATCGCGAATGACGGCCCGGACGAACCGACGCGAACTGCCTACAAGGCGCTCGGCTACCGGCTGCTGCGGACGGAAGGCTTTTTCGTCCAGTCGCTGCGCCAAATTCCAGACCCGCCAGCAATCGTCTCTATCGAACGCGTGAGGACGGCTGAACGCGCTGCACAACTGGGAAAGGTCATACGCAGGCGGCCACTTCCAGACGATCAACTCGGCGACGATGCGCCGTTTCGCCAGTATGTGGCGCTCGATGGCGACGCCATCGTCGGGCGTGTGCGCAGCATAGACGCCGTCGGCGCCACATGGTGCTCGGCAATGTTTGTCGAGCCTTCGCACCGGCGTCGAGGCATCGGCCAGGCGCTGATGGCCAAAATGCTGCATGACGACAAAGCGCATGGGTCGCGGTGCTCAATGCTGTTGGCGACGCGTGCCGGAGCGCTGCTTTATCCCCGCATGGGCTATGAGCGGATTGGAACGCTGCTGATCTTCGCGCCGAAGAACCGAACGTCCTTATAAAGATCTGCTCGTATCATGCTGTCTCATAAAGGAATTTCGCTCACCATGCCGTCATAGGCCGGAGTGACGTTGGCCGGCACCTCAGCCTTGACCGTGGCATAGTCGAGCGGCACATGCATATGCGTCAGCACGGCCTGTTTCGGCGCCAGTTTTTCAATCCAGCCAAGCGCCTGACCGAGCGACAGATGGCTGGGATGGGTATGGTACTGCAAGGCATCGATGACCAGCATGTCCAGGCCGCGCAGCCGCTCGGCGGTGGTATCCGGGAAGTCGCTTATATCGGGGCAGTACGCCAGCCCGCCGATGCGGAAGCCGAGCGAAATGATGTCGCCATGGATCTGCGGCAGCGGCTCAAGGGTGAGGGCACCGCCCTCGCCTTCGATCGTCACCGCCCTTGCGTGATCGATGATGTGCGGCCTGACGATCGGCGGATAGGAACTGCCAAGCGGCGTCTCGAAGCAATAGCCGAACGCTTCGCGCAGCCTGAGCATGGTCGGCTGGTCGGCATGGACATCGATCAGATGGCGCTGCTCGAGCACGTAGCCGCGCAGATCGTCGATGCCGTGGATGTGGTCGGCGTGCGGATGCGTATAGACGACGGCGTCGATGCGCCGGACCGCCGCCATCAGCATCTGCTCACGGAAATCAGGCCCGGTGTCAATGACAACCGTGGTTCTGGCGTCGTTGGCTGCTATCCGCTCGACGAGCGCGGCTGACCGTGTACGCCGGTTTTTCGGATTGGCCGGGTCGCAATTGCCCCAATCGCCGGTGATGCGCGGCGTGCCAGGTGACGAGCCGCAGCCGAGGATGGTGAGGCGCAGCCGGTCGCTCATGCGTCAGAGCCCGGCGGGCCGCGGCATCTTGCCGAACAGCCGGAAGAAGTTCGCCGTCGTCAGCGTCGCGATCTCGGCTTCGCCAACGCCGACCGTCTCCGCCAGCACCTTGGCTGTATGCGCGATATAGGCCGGCTCGTTGCGTTTGCCGCGGAACGGCACCGGCGCCAGATACGGTGCGTCGGTCTCGACCAGCAGCCGGTCATGCGGCACATCGGCTGCGATGGCGCGTAAATCGGCGGAGTTCTTGAAGGTCAGTATGCCCGAGAAGGACACATAGCCACCAAGCGCCACGCCGACCTCTGCCAGCCGTCGCCCCGACGAAAAACAATGCAGGATGAAGGGGAAGGCGCCCTTCCCTGTTTCGTCTTCGAGGATGGCAGCCATGTCGTCATCGGCATCGCGCGAATGGATCACCAGCGGCAGCCCGGTCTCGCGCGCAGCTGCTATATGAGTGCGAAAACCCTGCGCCTGCGCATCGCGTGGCACCTTGTCGTAAAAATAGTCGAGCCCGGCCTCGCCGATCGCCACCACCTTCGGGTGCGCGGACAGGCGCACAAGGTCCTCAGCCGTCACATCCAGCTCTTCGCCGGCATTGTGAGGATGGGTGCCGACCGAGCAATAGATTTCGTCGAAACTCTCGGCAATCTCAAGCACTTGCGCAAACCGCTTCACGCGTGTCGAGATGGTCACCATGTGACCTATACCGGCAGCCTTGGCGCGGGCGACGATGGCGGCCCGCTCCTCGGTGAAATCCGGAAAGTCGAGATGGCAATGGCTGTCGACGAGCATCAGGCGCTCGCCTCAGGGTTTTCGACATAACGCGGAAACACGCCCTCCGGCGCGGGCAGCGCCGTGCCGGGCACCAGCGCATAGTCGGCATGGACATGCGCGAAGTCGCGCGTGTCCGCCGGCACCGCCAGCAGATCGAGCAGCTTGCCGGCCGACCCCGGAATGTAGGGCTGGCACAGCAATGCCACGCGCCGCACCAGTTCGGCGGTCGTCCACAGCACCGTTTCCATGCGCGCCGGATCGGTCTTCTTCAGCGCCCAGGGCGCCTGCGAGGCGAAGTAGCGATCCGCTTCCGCCACAACGCCGAAGATCGCCGCCAACGCGAGATGGATGCCCTGTTCCGCCATCGCCTGGCGCGCGGTACCCAGCGCTTCCACCGCCTGGTCGAGGATCGCGCTGTCGGCTTCGGTCAGCTCGCCGCGATGCGGCACCACGCCGCCGCAGTTCTTGGCGATCATCGACAGCGAGCGCTGCGCCAGATTGCCGAGACCGTTGGCGAGATCGGCATTTGTGCGGTTGACGATCGCGTCATGGCTGTAGCTGCCGTCCTGGCCGAATGGCACCTCACGCAAGAAGAAATAGCGCACCTGGTCGAGGCCGTAATGCTCGACCATGGTGAAGGGGTCTACGACATTGCCGACCGACTTCGACATTTTCTCGCCGCGGTTGAACAGGAAGCCATGCGCGAAGACGCGCTTCGGCAGTTCGATGCCGGCCGACATCAGGAAAGCCGGCCAGTAGACGGCATGGAAGCGGACGATGTCCTTGCCGATAATGTGCGTGGCCGGCCAGTAGCGCCATTGCTCGGCCTTGGTGTCGGGATAGCCGGCAGCGGTGATGTAGTTGGTCAAGGCATCGACCCAGACATACATCACATGCTTGTCGTCGCCGGGCACCGGCACGCCCCAATTGAAGGTCGTGCGCGAGACCGAGATGTCCTTGAGGCCGGACCTGACGAAGCTCATCACCTCATTTCGGCGCTCGGCCGGACCGACGAAATCGGGCTGGCTTTCGTACAGCGCAAGCAATTTGTCCTGATAGGCGGAAAGCCTGAAGAAGTAGCTTTCCTCCTCATTCCATTCGACCGGCGAGCCAAGCGGCTCGCGGCGCACGCCGTCGTCGCCGAGCGTGGTTTCGCTCTCTTCGAAATAGGCTTCCTGGCGGACCGAATACCAGCCACTGTAGCGGTCGAGATAGATGTCGCCATTGGCCGCCATCGCCTTCCAGATCGCCTGGCACGACTCGTAGTGGCGTGGTTCCGTCGTGCGGATGTAATCATCATTCGAGCCGCCCAGGACCTCTGTCATCGAACGGAAGATCGCCGAGTTGCGGTCGGCAAGCGCGAGTGGCGTTATGCCTTCCTTCTCGGCCGTCTGCTGCATCTTGAGGCCGTGTTCGTCAGTGCCGGTGAGGAAGAGCACGTCCTTGCCGTCCAGGCGCTGGAAGCGGGCCAGCGCGTCGGTCGCGATGACCGTATAGGCGTGGCCGATATGCGGCTTGCCGTTCGGATAGAAAATCGGTGTGGTGATGTAGAATGTGTCGCGTGACATGAATGAACCGTCATGAATGTCCGAATTGAGTGTGAGCGGTGGATATCGCATCGAGACGGCGATTGCCATCCCGACCCGAGGCCGGATCCGGTCACATTCGCATTGCGGAATTCAGTCGGTCGATCATGGTCAAGGCGTGCTGCTTCTTGTCGAGATTGTAGGTATCGGTCTCAGATATGGCGTTCAGCGCCTCGTGCCAAGTGTCGGACAGCGTTTTCGCCCGCGCGAGATCCCCGGCCAGCGCGGCTTCACTGGCGCCGGTGGAGAGCAGATCGAGCGCGCGGCGGTTGAAGATGTCGAACTGGATCGCCTGGTCGCGGCCGGCGACGGCCTCGGCAAGGCGATAGGCGCCGGCGATGTCGCTCTTGCCCGACGTGACCAGGGCGTCGAGGGTGCCGGCAATCTCCAGCCCGCCATATTGGGTCAGAAGGATCGCATTGCGGGCGCTGCCCCCTGCCCGTTCCGCTAGTGCCGCGCGCGCAGCAGGATCGGAAGGTGGCGGCGGCTCGACGGTCTCCAGAACACTCATCAGGCTGCCGGCATCGAGCGGCGTCAGCCGCACCATCTGGCAGCGCGAACGGATGGTCGGCAAAAGGCTGCCCGGCGCATGCACGATGAGGATGAACAGCGTGCGGCTCGGCGGCTCCTCGAGGTTTTTCAGCAAGGCATTGGCGGCGTTGGTGTTCATGTCGTCGGCCGGATCGACGATCACCACCCGGTAGCTGCCGTCATGCGAGGTCAGCGACAGGAAGCGGTTGACCTTGCGGATCTCGTCGACGGTGACGACGGTCTTGAAACTCTTGGTCTTGTCGTTCAGCGGCCGGGTCAGGTGCAGCACGCCGGGATGCGCCCCGGTGGCGATCTGGCGAAACAGCGGTGAGGCCGGATCGGGAACGGCAAACGTGTCCGGCGCCTGGTCGAAGGCCGGATGCTTCAACAGATGGTGCGCCAGGTGAAAGGCAAGCGTCGCCTTGCCGATGCCGACCGGCCCGGCAAAGATCAACGCATGCGGCAGTTTTCCCGAGCGATAGGCGGCAGCGAGCATCGCGGCCGCCTGCTCATGGCCGACCAGGCGCAGCGTCTCGGACGGCTCCGGTACACCGTCCAGCGTGTCGTGCTGCTCGGGAGCGATGCGTTCGAAGATCATGCGGGCGCCGCCTGTCGGTTGCGCGCGGGCGCCCTCGCCTCAAGTGCGGCGAACACCACCGCGGTGATGACATCCTCCACCGCAGCGGGAGGCGCCGACGCGTCGATCACGATGCAGCGGTCCGGCTCGGCCGCTGCGATCGCCAGGAAGGCGTCACGGCGGCGCTGGTGGATGTCCAGCGTCTCCTTTTCGAAGCGGTCCGGACCGTCCTCGGCGCCACGCCGCGCGGCGGCGCGCCGCAAGCCCTCGGCGGGGTCAATGTCAAGGATCAGCGTCATGTCCGGCATCATGCCGTTGATGGCGACCTCCTCCAGAGCTTCCATGAAAGCCGGATCGAGGCCGCCGGTGACGCCCTGATAGACGCGCGACGAATCCAGGAAACGGTCGCAAAGCACGATGGAGCCGCGCTCCACCGCCGGCCGGATGACCTGCTCGACATGGTCGGAGCGTGCGGCGGCAAACAGCAGCGCCTCCATCTTCGGCCCGAAAGGCTCGGCGGCGCCGGACAGGAGCACGTGCCTGACCGCCTCGGCGCCGGGTGACCCCCCGGGTTCGCGGGTGAGGAGGACATCGTATTTCTTGGCGCGCATCTTCTGGGCCAGCCGCTCGATCTGCGTCGACTTGCCGGCGCCCTCGCCGCCTTCGAAGGTGATGAAAAATCCGCTTGCCAATCGAAAGGCCTTTGTCCTGCTTTGCGCTGGTGTCTTAGTCCGCGCCCGAGAAAAGGTCCACGCCGCAGGAACTCAACGCAGCCAGCCTACGGCCAGTTCCCTGGCGGCATCAAACGCTCGTTGCGGCAGTGTGCCGACGCCAACCGATTCGGCGGCGAAAAGCGGGGTTTCCTGGCTCAGCGTGTCGCCGATCCAGACGCGCAGCGCGCCGACGGGCTGTCCCTCCTCCACCGGCGCCGATACCGGCCCCTGATAGACGATCCTGGCGGTCAGCTTGTCGCGGTTGGCGATCGGCAGCAGGACGTCGATGGGCGCCTTTGCCTTCAGCGCTACGCTGGATTTGGCGCCGCCGAACACCTGGGCCTCGCCGACCACTTCGTTGCCAGCGAAAATCTCGGTCTTCTCGAAGGAGCGGACGCCCCATTCGAGCAGCTTGCGCGCTTCCTCGGCGCGCTCGCGATCGTTGGCCAATCCGCTCATCGCCGCGAACACCCTGGTTCCGTCATGGCTGACCGAGCCGACAATGCCGAAACCGCCCGCCTCACTCGACCCGACCGCCAGCCCATCGGCACCGATGCCCATGGCCAGCAACGGGTTGCGGTTCTTTTGCGAGATCTTGTTCCAGGTGAAATCGGCCCGGCCGTAATAGAGATAGAGATCCGGATATTCGCGCCATATATGCAGGCCAAGCTGCGCCAGTTCGCGCACCGTCGTCTGCTGGCCGTCGGCCGGCAGGCCAGTCGAATTGACGAATGTCGATTTCGCGAGCCCGATCTGGCGGGCGCGATCGTTCATCTGCGCCGCGAAATTCTCTTCCGAACCGGCCATGCCTTCGGCCAGCACCATGCAGCCGTCATTGGCGGCCTGTATGGTGACCCCCTGGATCAGGTCCTCGACCCGGACCGCCGATTTAAGCTTGGCGAACATGGTCGACGTTCCCGACGGGGCGCCGCCCTTGCGCCAGGCATTCTCCGAGACCACGAAGGTGTCGTCGAGGCTCATGCGCTTCGACTTGATGGCGTTGAAGACCATCTCCATGGTCATCAGCTTGGCCATCGAGGCCGGCGGGATCGGTTGGTCGGCATCCTTGGAAAACAGCACCGTGCCGGTTTCGGCATCGATCATGAAAGCCTGCGTGGCCTTGGTCTCGAAAAGCTGCGCGTTGGCCGGAACCAGCGCGGCAAGCAAGAAGCCAAGGCCAAAAAGCCCGGCAAAAGGGTGGAAAAGGCGAAATCGCATGAAGAGGCTTGACCTGTTAGCCGGCAGAAACTTGCCGCAACGCTATCAGGCTTCTTCCCGGCGGATCAACCGCGCAATCACAAAACCGGCGTGCCTTTGTTGGTCAGTTGCGCACAGCCAGCGCGTCCGGCGCGCCATGCGACCATGCCGCGCGCAAGAGGTCGTCGATATTGCCGTGGCCATCCGGATAGAGATTGACCGCGTACCAGTCATTGCCGTCGAGCTCGGTGCTCTGGATTTCCGTCCTGCCGAAGGGTTTTAGGGCCGCAGCCACCCGCTTTGCCTCGGCGGCATCGTCGAAGGAGCCGGCGGCGACATAGTCGGAAACGGCAGGCGCCGCCTGCGGGTTGGATTTCTTCCACGATTGCAGGATGTCGGCTGGCGACATGCCCTGGTCGTCAAGCGCTGCAAAGACGTCGGCGCGCTGTACGCGCTCATCCGCATAGGAGAGCGAAGCCACGGCAAAGGACGATTCCGGGCGCTGAGGCACGATCGGCCCGAATTCAGGCAGCGTCACATCGCTTGAGGCCGGTGCCTGCATCGACATCACTGGCTGTGTGTCGGAATTCGTCAACTGACCAGGAAACGGCACTACGGCAGGGGGTGCGCCAACAGATAGGCTCGGCGAAGGTCCGTTCATCGCCACCATGACGCCGGTCGGCAAGCCATCGGACGGGTCCGGGCGGTTGTTGCCCGGGCGATAGGAGGCGACCAGATATTGGTCGTCGTCGCCGTCGAGCGGCGCGCGGCCGATATATTCCACTTTGACCCTGGCCGTGCCGACCTTGGCATAGTCGAGCATTTGCGCGGCGCGTTCCGAGACATCGATGATGCGTCCCTCATGATAGGGGCCGCGGTCGTTGACGCGCACGATGACCGAGCTTCCGGTCTCGGTGTTGGTGACACGGGCATAGCTCGGCAGCGGCATGGTCGGATGCGCCGCGGTCAGATGGGTCATGTCGTAGACTTCGCCATTGGCTGTGAGACGACCGTGGAAGGCATCGCCATACCAGGAGGCGAGACCGACCTTGGCGTAGCGCTTGTCTTCCTTAGGGTAATACCACTTGCCGCGCACCTGATAGGGCTTGCCCAACTGGTCGCGGCCGCCGCCGCGCCGCATGTACTGAACGCGCGGGCTGGCCTTCACGCCGTACTCGGTCTCGGCAAAATATTCCTTCGAGCGAGGCTTCTTGTAGACCATGGCTTTCGGCTCGGACTGCGGCGACGCGCACGCGGCCAGCAACGCAGCCGAAAGAGCGCACAACACCAAAGCAGGAGCGCGACGAAGACGCCGATGCGTCGTGGTCTGCATGTTTTCCGATGTCCCCTACCGTCTCGACACAGGCGCCGCTTCTAGAATTTCGGCGGAGCCAGATGAGCAATGCCTGCGACGCGCCAATCCCCATCCCTTGTGCGCAGGAATTGTTTATCAGCGTATTAATCGATTGTGTCCGGAACCGGGCAGGAATGTGGCGGCCAGGTCCCGGGCTGGCCGGGCGCCAGTGAGGAGGCATCCGAGACCTCTGTCCTTTGGAGTCTGGGTGTGAACCTGTGGCATGAAGCGCGGCTGCCTGGAACCGACCGACCCGAGATACGTTCTGCGCCTCATGGATGAATTCATTGAACGTTTCGGGCAACAGACGTGGCTGCCCTTTTCCGTAATTTCAGCCAGGCTTTTGCTCGCGGCCGTCCTTGGCTCCATCGTTGGGATCGAACGCGAATGGCGCAACCGGCCGGCCGGATTGAGGACACACATCCTAGTCTGTGTTGCGACGGCTCTAATTGCCATCCTCACGATCGAGATTACTCATCTTCACGTCTTCGATGGTCAGGAAATCGCCATTGATCCTATCCGCTTGATCGAAGCCACGACTGCCGGCGTGGCATTTCTGGCCGCGGGCTTGATCTTCTTCTCCAAGGGCGAGGTTCAAGGGCTTACCACTGGGGCGGGCATGTGGCTGGCAGGCGCCATAGGCCTGGCGGTTGGGCTCGGGTTCTGGCAGATCGCGGCTTTGGCTACCTTGCTCGCACTTGTCGTGCTGGGTCTTCTGCAACTTGTGCAGGTCGGCAGCAAGGATCGCAATTAGATCCCGGCTCCTTCGAAAACGGGTTCGCAGCTCCGTTCGGGTAACGAACGCCACCCCCTATTATCCATGGCAGCGCCGATGGTTGACTTGGCGATGGGCAACGCTCTAGAGAAATGAACCGCAAGCTGGTCCGGAAGGATAGGTATCATTCGATACCAACTGTCGTTCACTGGGTCGGTTGATGTTCCTAGATGATTGAAAAGTCACGTTGGAGGGATGGCCGAGCGGTTTAAGGCACCGGTCTTGAAAACCGGCGTGGGTGCAAGCCCACCGTGGGTTCGAATCCCACTCCCTCCGCCAGATATTTGGCTACCGTGCTGAATTGCCTCTGTATTTTCAAAGAGGGCCAAATCTTTCCTAAGTTATTCCTAACTTCCTAAAACGAAGAAGCCCTGCCACCGCGAGGCAGCGGGCCAGCGTGAGCGCAAACGTTGCGCCAGCCTCAGGATCAACGTTCGTCCTGGCGATAGAGCCGTTTGGTCGCGCGGTCGCTTTCCATGCGTTCTGCAGGACCACGGTGGCGTCGGGTCATAAGAACGTATGCCATCAATAGGGCCAGCAACAGTGGCCCACCAGCAACGACGATCAACCACATCACACTTTCAAACATGAGGCATCTCCTTCACGTCACAACCGTCAAGGAGAAGAACCGTTCCGTTCAAAGTTACAGCAACACCAGCACCTCCTGCGACTGAGGGCCGTTTTCCCATGTGACCGTTTCGGAAATCCGGGCTCCGCTGCAACAAAAGGCTGCGGCTGCACGTTGCGGTTGATCATTCAACCAGGAGCAAAGCAAATGGCCGACGACAAAACGAAGACGGACTTCCGCGATCGGGACCGCGTCTCTGCCGATGAGGATTATGAAGTCGAGTATTTCGCCACCAAGGCCGGCATCACCCCGCAGCAGGTCAAGGAATTGATCGCGAAGCACGGCAACCGACGCGAGACGCTGGAGCGGGAAGCGAAGGCTCTGGGGAGCGGTAGGTAGGCCGGCATGCCAGAGTACCAGGTGGAAGAGTGGCATGGAGAGGAGTGTGTCTCAACTCAGGCCACGAGCGCCGATGATCCGTTATCTGCGGTAGAGAAGGTCACGGGCCAAAGGGTGTCGCCTAGAGCGCTTCAGGAGCATTGGTTTCGTGTGGTCGATGAAGATGCGCGAAGCACGCATGAATTCAGCCTTGAGCACGGCGGCTCGGCTGGAGATTTCGCAAAATAGCCATGACCAGAATCTCGGACCTGCATTGGGACCAACGCTGCAGATAGGCGAGAAAGGTGCAGCCGCCGGGCGGACCCGACGGCTTATCGTCGATTGGATCGCTGCCGCCGCATGGGGCCTTAAGGCGCGGCCGGCGCCAGCTTGGCGGCTACTTGGTCGATCTTGTCGGCAAGTACGCTATTGGCCCAATCTGTCACCTCAGGGTCAACGGGCTTGTTGGCCATTTGGGCAAGGGCTGCATCGATCGATGGGACGTTGGCAGCGGCAGCTGTGGCGGCGGTCTGAGCAGCGGCCGCATCCTGGGTGGCGTCATCGAGCGCTGCCTGTGCTGCATCGAGGTCGGCCTGCGTCGGGACATCTTCGGGCGGGGTATTCGGGTCAGCCGCTTTCGCATTCAGCGCGTCGAGCGCCGCTTTGGCGTCGGCAACCGCCTGATTAGCGGCATCGAGCGCCGATTGAGCGTTCTTGGCTATTGCCGACTGTGTCACAAAAGCCTGCACGCCAGCGAAGTTCTTGCTCTTGGGGTGCATAAAGGCGTTGGCGTTGCGCTGCAGTGAGTTCAATCGGCCCAGCTTGGCATGGATATTCTTTTCCTTGGACACTGAACCGGTAGCGGCCTTGGCGACCTGGCCCTTGGCGGATGCCGACTTGCCGAGCGAACCGCCGCCTCCGCCATTGCCGCCAGCATTACCGTTTCCTCCGCTATTGCCATTGCCATTGCCGTTACCGTTACCATTGCCATGGCCGTTACCATGGCCGTTGCCACCAGCAGCAGCCAGGGCCGGCGACACCAGAAGCGAGAACACCGCAAATGCAGCAAAAAGGGTCTTTCGGGATGTCATAACTACCTCCGAGATTGCCACCGCCACTAACCGCTATAGCGGGCAACATGAGGAATCGCTAACACAAAGGGTAAACTTGGATATAGCTGTGCTTTCATTGCGACAACGAAGCGGCCGGCCGGCGAAACGCCAACCAGCATAACTCTTTGAAATTGCTGAAGTAGATCACCCTCCTTGGAACCGGCCGGCCTTCCGAACTCAAAGGTCCTAGACCGCTCAGACCAAGGTCTTAAGCCGTGGTTTCGGCCGCGACTCAGAAGTCGTGACGGCGCGGCGACCTTCGGTAGTCGGCACCTATCGGCCTGAGGCCGAGCTCGACATCGATCCGCTGCAGTGTTCCCAAACACCGCCTAAGTGGTTGTATTCCCTGTCTTTTGATATAAGCGCTAGTCTGAGGTAAAATTTCGACCGGCATCTGGCGGGCTTACGTTATGCAGCATCGAACGTTCTTTGGCGGCAAGGTCACCGAGATCCCCACTTCGTTACATAGCGATCCCAGGGGAATGCTGACCGCTATCGAGTTCAGCGGTTACAATTTCCAAGCCGTGCGGGCGTTCGTCGTCACCGCGCCGCGCGGCACGTCGCGGGGGGGACATGCACACGGCTCGGGCCGGCAATTGATGATGCAGCTGTCGGGCGAGATCGGCATCGAATTTCGCTACCAGGAACGGATCGAACGGCTGACGCTCACCGCATCGAACCGCGCGGTGCTGGTCGACGCCCCGGTTTGGGCGCTGCAGACCTATAAAGGCGAGAACCCGTCTTTGCTGGTTTTCTGCGATACCGAATACGACCCTAAAGACTACGTCTCGTATCCCTGATGACAATCGTCAGGAAAGGAGAGGCCGCGATGCGCGCCAGGACATGACAGCGCCTCGCGGTAGAATGGCTATTCTCGGCGCCGGCATCATGGGCGCCAGCCTCGCTCTCATGATGGCCCGCAGAGGCTACGCGGTGTCCCTCTTCGACAAGGAGAGCGAGCCGATGGCCTGCGCCAGCCGTTGGAACGAGGGCAAGATTCATCTCGGCTATCTCTACGGGAACGATCCCTCGCTGCTGACCGCCCGGCATCTGCTTTCGGGAGGACTGTGTTTCGGCAGGCTTGTTTCCGAGCTGATCGGAAGCAATCTGGAAGCGCACACGACCTTTTCGGAAGACCTTTATCTGGTCCATCGCAACTCGGTCGTCGCTGTCGAGGCGCTGGGGGCGATCTTTGAACGTGTGGATGTATTGGTGCGCAGCCACGCTGACGCCACCAGCTACCTTGCCGACGTATCGGCGGCGCGATCGAATCGGCTTTCCAAAACTGAATTGGCCGATGTCACCAACTCGGACCAGATCGTCGGCGGCTTCCAGGTGCCGGAGCGATCCGTCAACACGCGATGGGTTGCCGACCGGCTTTGCGCCGTGCTTCGGAGTGAACCCAACACCAGCTTGCGAATGGCGGCCAAAGTCCTGTCGGCACAGCCGGTGGACGGAATTAACGGGAAATGGCGCGTGGCGGTCGCAGGCGAAAAAAGTGAGGCGTTCGACATCGTCGTCAATTGCCTTTGGGAGGGGCGGCTGGCTGTCGACCGCACGGCCGGCATCGAGCCGGTTCCCGGATGGTCGCACCGCTACAGGCTTTGCCTGTTCGGCCGCACCAGCCAGCCTGTCGATGTGCCGTGCGCGGTCGTCGCCCTTGGCCCGTTCGGCGACATAAAAAACTATGACGGGCGCAACTTCTATCTCTCCTGGTACCCGAGCGGGTTGCTTGCGGAGAGTGGCGTATTGTCGATCGAAACGCCACAAGCGCTCGATGCCGACGCACGACAGCGGTTCATCGGCGACGTTCGCGCCACGCTCACTCGGTTGGTGCCCGTTGTTTCCAGCATGTTCGACGATGCCGAGGAGCTTGAGGTACGCGGCGGCTTCGTGTTTGCGCAAGGGCGTGGTTCGCTCAGCGACCCGAAAGCCACGATCCATCGCCGCGACCAATTCGGGGTCAACCGCCTGGGCAACTACATCTCGGTCGACACAGGTAAATATTCGACGGCGCCGTGGCTTGCCGACAGGCTGGCGCGGCAAATCTGCGGGATCGAGTGAATGGGTGAGACAGAACAGGGCGGCGCGAAGCAGGTAGCGCAGAAACAAGTCCAGCTTCGATCCGGCTGGCGGCCGAAGGTCACGGCGCTGGTGCCGTGCTACAATTCGGCGGCATTCATTTCGCGTACGCTGGACAGCCTCGCCGCGCAGACCTGGGACAATATCGAGATCCTGGTCGGCGAGGACAATTCGACCGACGCGACATTCGAGATCGTTTCAGCCTTCGCCGGCGGCCGCGACGATGTCTGTATCCTGCGCCGGGACAAAAACCTGGGATGGCTGAAGAACTCCAACGATCTGATGGCCAATGCCAGCGGCGAATTGATGTTCTTTGCCTTCCATGACGACGTCATCGATCCAACCTATATCGAGGCGCTGGTGCGGGCGCTCGATGCCAATCCCGCGGCCGTACTGTCGTTCAGCGACGTCGAAGTGATCGAAGTCAGCGGCGAAAGTGCCACGTGGAAGTTCGACCTGCTGGAGGGCTTGCAGGACGGTTTTGCGCGTGGCCGGGCGATGGCGCGCCAGCCGCATGGATGGTGGGTTCCCAATCGTGGGATATTCAGGG
Source organism: Mesorhizobium sp. M1143 (assembly GCF_040318435.1). Classification (NCBI taxonomy): domain Bacteria; kingdom Pseudomonadati; phylum Pseudomonadota; class Alphaproteobacteria; order Hyphomicrobiales; family Phyllobacteriaceae; genus Mesorhizobium; species Mesorhizobium sp. M1143. Next base: position 14,502 of record NZ_JAMYMJ010000049.1, read on the forward strand.
CCTGGGCGTTCCACCGTAGCGGCGGGATCAAGCCCAACAGCCAAGGCGAATTCAGCGCCGACTGGACCTGGCTTCTGCATCTGTCGCTGCTCGGCGGCTTTGTCCGCGTGCCGCAAGTGCTCTGCCACAAATACTACCGGGCGGGCAGCATCAGCCGGCGCTGGGACCGCAACAGCACCCAACGAAGGGCCTTGCGGGCGGCGGGGATAAGGGAGGTCTGGCACAGCGAGGCCGGCCTTGCACAAAGAGCCTTCCTCGCTGTCTATATCGCCTTGCGGCCGTGGCGGTGGGTGCCGCGATCGCGAGAAGCGCAAAGACGGCGAAACAGGCAATCGGTGCATGGCAGCCCGGACAAATAAGAATGGCGCCGGGGGCGCGCCAAAACGGCTGCGCCTGCCCCGGCCAACGGCGATTTCCGGGCACATCCGGCTGCCCCAAAATGGCACTCCGGTTGATTTTTCACGTGAGATATGGTCGTTCTCCCGCCCATGAAAAAACTATTCCTTGCGGCGCTGGCCTCGGTGACGCTGGCCTGGCCCGCCCACGCGATGGACGCCGCCCTGCGCGCCGGCCTGCTGAAACTCGACCCGGAGACCCGGCTGGAGCAGAGATGCGACGCCGAAGTGCTCGACCGCATCAGCCATGACGACCACAAGTACAAGGCAGACCGCGTCGTCGCCTACGCCTTCGCGACGCCGGAAATGAAAGCCGATGCCATCCGCAGCCCGGGTGCTGCCTTCCGCAGCAAGGGACAGTGGTACCGGCTGAAGTTCAAATGCGAGACGGCGCCGGACCATATGGAGGTCCTGCAGTTCCGTTACCGCATCGGCGACGAGATTCCGGAAGCCGACTGGGCGAAGTACAATCTCTACGACTGAATTCTCTGTGACCAGAATTCTCTCTGGCAGAAAGACCTTCCCTATTCCCGTGGCTTTCAGCGTCGGTAGAGCGGCTCAGCTTTTTATAGAGCAGCTGACTCACTCTAACTCTTTGTTTTTGCCTGATTTGGGGCGGGAAACCGCTAGGGACTTTTCCTGGAATTGCGCCGGCAGTCTCTTGACGCGCGGGAACCATACACGTTAGGGCGTCGGCATATCCGACGACGAACTCGCCGATACAGCAAGGGGCTCCGGTCGATGGACATTTTCAGCGCTGCAAGCATGACGGCCCTCCTCCAGGTCATCGCCATCGATCTGGTGCTTGCCGGCGACAATGCCATCGTCATCGGCCTTGCCGCCGCCGGCCTGCCGGTCGAGCAGCGCAAGAAAGCCATCCTGATCGGCGTGTTGGCGGCGACTGTGCTGCGCATCCTGTTTGCCGCCGTCACCGTCAAGCTTCTTGCCATTGTCGGCCTGCTGCTGGCCGGCGGCATCCTTTTGTTGTGGGTGTGCTGGAAGATGTGGCGCGAGCTGCGGACGTCGCATGCCGACGAGTTCGAGGCGACCGAGGCGCTCTCCGATTCCGACCTCAACAGCGACAGAACGGTAGGTGGCAAGGCGCCGCGCAAGACGCTCGGCCAGGCGGCCCTGCAGATCGTCGTCGCCGATGTTTCGATGTCGCTGGACAATGTGCTGGCGGTCGCCGGTGCGGCGCGCGATCATTTTCCGGTGCTTGTCATAGGCCTGGTGCTGTCGATCGCCTTGATGGGCTTGGCCGCGAGCTTCATTGCCAAGCTGCTGCACCGCCACCGCTGGATCGCTTATGTCGGCCTGCTGATCATTCTCTACGTCGCGATCGATATGGTCTATCGCGGCGTTGTCGAGGTCTGGCCGCATGTCAGTCCTGTGGTGAGCTGACTCTGCCGGTCCTACAGCTTCTGTATATTACGGGTATCTGCCGGGGGCAGTGGTCGCGTTCGCCGCAGCCGCTGCCCATACCAATGCCGCAATAAGTGTGGTACTGGCCGCCGATCCCGAAAAACCCGGAATGTTTCTCATGTCTGCGCCTCGCGTCAGTTTCGTCAGCCTTGGATGCCCGAAGGCGCTTGTGGATTCCGAGCGCATCATCACGCGCCTGCGCGCCGAAGGCTATGAGATCGCGCGCAAGCATGACGGCGCCGACCTTGTCGTCGTCAACACCTGCGGCTTTCTCGATTCGGCCCGCGACGAATCGCTCAACGCCATTGGTTCGGCGCTTTCGGAAAACGGCCGGGTGATCGTCACCGGCTGCCTCGGCGCCGAGCCGGACGTCATACGAGAGAAGCACCCCAACGTCCTCGCCATCACCGGCCCGCAGGCCTATGAGAGCGTGATGGCCGCGGTGCATGAGGCGGCGCCGCCCAGCCACGATCCCTATATCGACCTTCTGCCGCCGCAAGGCGTCAAGCTGACGCCGCGCCACTACGCCTATCTCAAGATTTCCGAAGGCTGCAACAACCGCTGCACCTTCTGCATCATTCCGGCACTGCGCGGCGACCTCGTCTCGCGCCCGGCGGCCGATGTGCTGCGCGAGGCCGAGAAGCTGGCCAAGGCCGGCGTCAAGGAACTGCTGGTCATCTCGCAGGACACCAGCGCCTACGGCATCGACATCAAGTACCAGACGTCGATGTTCGGCGACCGCGAAGTGCGGGCGAAATTCCTCGACCTTTCGGAGGAGCTGGGCAAGCTCGGCATCTGGGTACGCATGCACTATGTCTACCCCTACCCGCATGTCGCCGATGTCATCCCGCTAATGGCGGATGGAAAAATCCTTCCCTATCTGGACATCCCCTTCCAGCACGCCTCGCCGCAGGTGCTGAAGAACATGCGCCGTCCAGCCCATGGCGAAAAGACGCTGGAGCGCATTCGCGGCTGGCGCGAGGTGTGCCCGGATCTGGCGATACGCTCGACCTTCATCGTCGGTTTCCCCGGCGAGACCGACGAGGATTTCGAGATGCTGCTCGACTGGCTGGACGAGGCCAGGATCGATCGCGCCGGCTGCTTTAAATACGAGCCGGTCCGCGGCGCCCGCTCCAACGATCTCGGCCTCGAACAGGTGCCGCAGGAGATCAAGGAAGCGCGCTGGCATCGCTTCATGCAGCGCCAGCAGAAGATCTCGGCGACGCAGCTGGCCAAGAAGGTCGGCAAGCGCCTGCCGGTGCTGATCGACGAGGCGCATGGCACGTCTGCCAAGGGCCGGACAAAATACGACGCGCCCGAGATCGACGGTTCGGTGCATATCCAGTCGCGCCGCCCGCTGCGCCAAGGCGACATCGTCACGGTCAAGATCGACCGCGCCGACGCCTACGACCTTTACGGCTCGGCGGTTTAGAAAATTACCAAAAAGGGCGCCTCCCGGCGCCCTCGGATTTTTGGCACAGCCCTCGGCGCGGTTTCGCAGTCGAAGCGTGCAGCCCGCGAAATGAAAAAGGGCGCCGCGCGGCGCCCCTTCTCCTTTGCGTTTCCGATATTTACTGCGGCAACTTGTCGTCGACGCCCTTCACATAGAAGTTCATGCCGAGCAGCGTGCCGTCGTCGGCGACTTCGCCGTCCTTGAGCCACGGCGTGCCGTCCTGCTTGGCGACCGGTCCGGTGAAGGGGTTCCAGCCATCTGCGATTTTCTTGGCGGTTGCCTCGGCCATCGCCTTCACATCGTCCGGCATGTTGGTGAAGGGCGCCAGCTTGACGGCGCCGTCCTTGATGCCGAGCCAGACATTGTCCGGCTTCCAGGTGCCGTCGAGCGCTGCCTGAACGCGGCTGATGTAGTACGGCCCCCATTCGTCCGTCAGCGAGGTCAGCTGCGCGTTCGGCGCGAACTTGATCATGTCGGAGGACTGGCCGAAGCCGTGCAGCTTGCGCTCTTCCGCCACCTGCAAGGCAGCGGTGGAATCGGTGTGCTGAACGATGATGTCGGCGCCCTGATCGAACAGTGCCTTGGCCGCGTCAGCTTCCTTGCCCGGATCGAACCAGGAGTTCACCCAGACGATCTTGGCCTTGAAGTTCGGGTTGACCGACTGCGCGCCGAGCATGAAGGAGTTGATACCCATCACCACTTCGGGGATCGGGAAGGAAACGATATAGCCGGCGACCCCTGCCTTCGATTCCTTGGCGGCGATCTGGCCGAGCACATAGCGGCCTTCATAGAAGCGCGCATTGTAGATGCCGAGATTGTCAGCGGTCTTGTAGCCGGTGGCGTGCTCGAACATCACTTTGGGGAACTTCTTGGCGACCTTCACTTCCGGGTCCATGAAGCCGAAAGAGGTGCCGAAGATGATCTTGCAGCCTTCGCGCGCCAGACGCTCGAAAGCGCGGTCGGCATCGGGACCTTCCGAGACGTTCTCGAGATAGGCGGTTTCGACCTTGTCGCCGAGCGCCTTTTCCACCTCGAGGCGGCCCTGGTCGTGCTGGTAGGAATAGCCGAAGTCGCCGATCGGGCCGGTGTAGACCCAGCATGCCTTCAACTTGTCGGCGGCCTGCGCGGACGCCGCCAGTGACATGGCGGCGGTCGTGGTCATCAACGCAATAAGCAGTTTTTTCATTGTGTTACCTCTCTGAGTTTAGCCTTGGAGCTTCCCGTTTGTTTTTGTTGTCAACGATCCGGAACGAATGGCTGCCCCAAGGAAGCCGGCGTGTTCATCATCGTCAGACGCTTGTTGCGCGAGATTAGAACGAGAACCACGACGGTTGCCAGATAGGGCAGAGAAGAAAGCAGCTGCGAAGGCACCGGAATGCCAAATGCCTGTGCATGAAGCTGGCCGATCCACACCGCGCCGAAGATGTAGGCGCCGGCGAGCACGCGCCACGGCCGCCAGGAGGCGAAGACGACCAGCGCCAGCGCGATCCAGCCGCGGCCCGCGCTCATGTTCTCCACCCATTGCGGCGTGTAGACCAGCGACAGATGGCCGCCGGCAAGGCCGGCGCAGGCGCCGCCGAAGATGACCGCGAGATAGCGGTAGCGGATGACCTTGATGCCGAGCGCATGCGCCGATGTGTGGCTGTCGCCGATCGAGCGCAGAGTGAGGCCGGTGCGGGTCTTGAACAGGAACCACATGACGGCCGCCGTCAGCGCGATCGAGATGTAGAAGATCGGGTCCTGGCCGAACAACAGCCTGCCGACCACGGGAATGTCGGTGAGCACCGGAACGTAGAGGTTTGGCAGCCGCTCGCCGGGCTGGCCGACGAAGCTGGTCCCCATCATGCCGGAAAGGCCGAGGCCGAGCAGCGTCAACGACAGGCCGGTCGCCCCCTTATTGGGGGAGAGCGACAGCGTCATCACCGCAAACAGCAGCGAGAACACCGCGCCCATGGCAATTGCCGCCAACAGGCCCATCCAGGGCGATCCCGTGAGATAGCCGGCTCCGAAGCCGCCGACGGCGCCCATGATCATCATGCCTTCGACGCCGAGGTTGAGCACGCCGGAGCGCTCGACCACCAGTTCGCCGATGGCCGCTATTAAAAGCGGCGTCGCCGCCGTGGCGATGGTCAAAAGGATGTTGACGGCGATGTCCATCAGCGGGCTTCCTTCAACTTCGGCGCGGCTTCAAGCTTCGCCGCGCTTTTCGTCAGCGCCATGCCGACCAGACGGATGCGATAGTGGATGAGCGTGTCGCAGCCGAGCACGAAGAACAAAAGCATGCCCTGGAACACGCGTGCCACTTTGTCGGAAATGCCGAGCGCGCTCTGCACCGCCTCGCCGCCGAGATAGGTCAACGCCAGCACCAGGCCGGCGGCGACAATGCCGAGCGGATTGAGCCGGCCGAGGAACGCGACAATAATGGCGGTGAAGCCGTAGCCGGGCGAGATCACCGGCTGGAGCTGGCCGATGGCGCCGGAGACTTCCGAAATGCCGGCAAGCCCAGCCAGCGCGCCTGACAGCAGGAAGGCGAAGAACACCATGCGGTTGAGGCCGAAACCGGCGAAGCGCCCTGCCCTCGGGCTGGAGCCGAGCACGCGGACCTCAAAACCCTTGAGCAGGCGGCTCATCAGCACCCAGATCAGCACGGCTGCAACAAGCGCGAAGACAAAACCCCAATTGGCGCGGCCGGCATCCGGCATCAGTTCCGGCAGGACCGCCGAGTCATTGAACTGGATCGTCTGCGGGAAACCGTGGCCCTGTGGATCGCGCCAGGGGCCGCGCACCAGCCAGTCGAGGAAAAGCTGGGCGACATAGACCAGCATCAGGCTGGTCAGGATTTCGTTGGTGCCGAAGCGCGTCTTCAAGAGAGCCGGGATTGCTGCATAGGCGGCACCGCCGACCATGCCGAACAACAGCATCAGCGGCAGCACCAGCGGGCCTTCGAACCCGGGAAACAGCACCGGAATGGCCGAGCCGAAAATGCCGCCGAGGATGAACTGTCCCTCAGCGCCGATGTTCCAGATGTTGGCCTTGTAACAGACCGACAGGCCGACCGCGATCAGGATCAACGGCGCGGCCTTGATCGCCAGCTCATGCAGCTGCCAGACCTGGCTGATCGGCTCGATGAAATAGATCTCAAATGCGCTCAGCGGGTTGACGCCGAGCAGCGCGAACAGAACCGCGCCGGCGATGATCGTTAGGGCGAAGGCGATGAAGGGCGACAGCGCCGAAAAGAGCATAGAGCGCTGCGGGCGTTTGACGAGTTCGAGGCGCATCATGCCGTCTCCAGACCATGTTCGGCGTGGCCAGGCTCGGCGCCGCCCATCAACAGACCGACCTTTTCGAAAGTTGCCTCGGCGATCGGCAGCGGTTTGGACAATTCGCCATTGTGCATGACCGCGATCGCGTCCGAAATCTCGAACAGCTCATCGAGGTCCTGGCTGATGACCAGAACTGCCGAGCCGCTGCGCGCCAGTTCGATCAGCGCCTGGCGGATGTGGGCGGCGGCACCGGCGTCGACGCCCCAGGTCGGCTGGTTGACGACCATGACGGCAGGGCTGCGGTCGAGTTCGCGACCGACGATGAATTTCTGCAAATTGCCGCCCGAAAGGGCCGCAGCTTCCGGATCGGGCGCGCTCTTGCGCACATCCATCGCCACGATGATGCGCTGGGCGGCGGCATAGACCGCACCGCTTTTGACGGCGCCGCCGGCGCCGACAAAAACCTTGCCGTCGGTGGCGTGCCGCGACAGAAGCAGGTTTTCCGAAAGCTTCATGCGTGGCGCCGCGCCATGGCCGAGGCGTTCTTCCGGCACGAAGGCAGCGCCCATCAGCCGCCGGCCTGTGATCGAGAGCGAGCCGGCATCCTTGCCGCGGATGCGCACGGATGCGGCGTCCTGCTGCAGCACCTCGCCGGAGACGGATTCGAAGAACTCGCCCTGGCCGTTGCCGGCGACACCGGCAATGCCGATCACCTCGCCGGCGCGCACAGTGAGGTTGATATTCTTCAGCGGAATCGAAAACGGCGTTGCCGGCTTGCGGCTGAGGGCGCGGATTTCGAGCAGCGGCTGCGCGGTCTCGATGCCTTCGGCCGGCGCACGCACCACGGCCTTCACCTCGTTGCCGACCATCATGCGGGCCAGCGACGAAGCCGTTTCCTCGCGCGGATTGCAATGGCCGACGACCTTGCCGTGACGCAGCACGGTCGCGCGGTCGCAAATGCGTTTGACCTCTTCCAGCCGGTGCGAAATGTAGAGGATGGATTTGCCCTCGGAGCGCAGGCGCTCCAGCGTCTCGAACAGCTTGTCGGCTTCCTGCGGCGTCAGCACCGAGGTCGGCTCGTCGAGGATGATGAGCTGCGGCGTCTGCAACAGGCAGCGGATGATCTCGATGCGCTGGCGTTCGCCGACCGAGAGATCGCCGACCAGCGAGTCCGGATCGAGCGGCAGGCCATAGCTGAAGGAAAGCGCCCTCGCCTTGGCCGCGATCGAGCTGATCGGTGAGCCGTCATCCAGAGACAGAGCGATATTCTCGGCCGCGGTCAGCGCCTCGAACAGCGAAAAGTGCTGAAACACCATGCCGATGCCGAGCTTCTTCGCCATGCCCGGACTGGTGATCCGCACCGCTTCCCCGTTCCAGAATATCTCGCCGGAATTGGGCTCCAGCGAGCCGAACAGCATCTTGACCAGCGTCGACTTGCCGGCGCCGTTTTCGCCAAGCAGCGCGTGGATCTCGCCCTTGGCGATGTTGAGGTCGATATGATCGCACGCCGTCAGCGTGCCGAATATCTTGGTCAGGCCACGAACCTCAAGCAGGTTCGCTCCATCATGATCTGCACTCACAGTGCCTCCCATCCGGTTCCCGGACATGTTCTGTGTTCCCGCCAACATCGTATGCGCTGGCCGCTCTCGTGCGAAAGCAGCACCCACCTTGAAAGAGCTTCAAGAATTTCAGCGGAAACTCAAGGGGTAAAGATAGACCCGTTTCGCACAACAAACCGACCGACCGGTTTTTCGTGCAAACAGTGCCTGGGCGCCGCGGCAAAGCACTGAAAGGAAGGCAAACCTCCGTCAGGGGATCAGTATTGTCGTACCCGTGGTCTTGCGCCCTTCGAGATCGGCTTGCGCCTTGCCGGCGTCCTTCAGCGCATAGCGCTGGTTGATCTTGATCTCGACCGCGCCGCTCAACACCACATCGAACAATGCCGCGGCGGAGATTTCGAGGTCTTCACGCTTGGCGTTGTAGACGAACAGCGTCGGCCTGGTAGCGAACAGCGAGCCCTTCTGCGCCAGCACCGACATCGAAAATGGCGGGATCGGTCCAGAGGACTGACCGAAAGAGACGAACATGCCGAGCGGCTTCAGACAGTCGAGCGAGGCCGGGAATGTGTCGTTGCCGACCGAATCGTAGACGACGTCACATTTCTTGCCGCCGGTGATGGCGGCGACGCCGGCGACGAAATCCTGCTCCTTGTAGTTGATGACATGGTCGAAGCCATGCGCCTTGGCGAGCTCGATCTTGTCGGTTGAGCTTGCCGTGCCGATCACGGTGGCGCCGAGATGTTTTGCCCATTGTCCCAGGATCAGCCCGACGCCGCCGGCGGCGGCATGAAACAGGATGGTGTCGCCTGCCTTCACCTTGAAGGTCCGGCGCAACAGATACTCCGCCGTCATGCCTTTAAGCATCATGCCGGCGGCCTGTTCGTCGCTGATGCGGTCCGGTACCTTGACCACGCGGTCGGCGGCGACAATGCGCTGTTCGGCATAGGCACCGACATTGACGGCATAGGCGATGCGGTCGCCCGGCTTCAGCCAGTCGATGCCTGCGCCGACCTCGAGAACCACACCTGCCGCCTCGCCGCCCGGGATCAGCGGGAAGCCGCCGGGCGGCGGATAGAGGCCGATGCGGTGATAGACATCGATGAAATTGAGGCCGATCGCGGTGTGCCTGACCAGGATCTGCCCGGCGCCGGGTTGCCCCGGATCGGCGTCTTCATAGGTCAGGACTTCCGGACCGCCATGGGCGTGGATACGGATTGCTTTGGACATTTGTGGGCTTTCCTGCGGTCAGGCTTTCTTAGTGTCCGGCTTGGCGCCGAGTTTGGGGAAGAACTGCATGATACCGCCGATGCAGGCGAGGTAAAGTCCGGTGATGGTGATGCCGACCTTGGTAAAGACGCCGACCTGTTCGCCCAAAACGCCGATCTGGTCGTAGAAGGCGGCAAGGGCCGCCTGCGCCAGCGCCAGCGCACCGAAAGCGCACCAGAGCAGCGTCATGCCAAGATTGATTGGCCGCAGCCGCACCACCCGCACGGGATGGATGAAGTTGATCGGCACGAAGGTCAGGATGCCGGCCGCCACGACGACGCCGAAGGACACCCACTGTCCGGGCTCGATGACGAACAGCGTGAACACGACCATGTTCCAGACCACCGGAAAGCCTTTGAAGAAGTTCTCCTTCGTCTTCATTCCGGTGTCGGCATAATAGATGGCGCTGGACACCACGATGATGGCCGCCGACAGGAACGACAGCCCTTCGCCCATGAAGCCGCGCTGGTAGAGTGCGAAGGCCGGGATCAGCACGTAAGTGACATAGTCGATGATGTTGTCGAGGAGCTCGCCCGACCAGGTCGGCAAAATCTCCTTGACCTCGAGCTTGCGCGCGATCGGCCCGTCTATGCCGTCGACGAACAGCGCCAACCCCAGCCACCAGAACATCGCCGTCCAGCGTTGCTCGCTTGCCGCCACCAGCGACAGGAAAGCCAGGAACGAGCCAGACGCGGTCAACAGATGCACCGAGAATGCCCGCGCCTGCGGCCAGGTGACCTTTTTCTTCGGCCTGGGTATCCGGTCGGTGATCTTTTTGGCGGCGTTTCTGGCCGTTGTGTTCTTGCTCACGGGCCCCGCCAATCCAGTTTGCAGATTTCGGCCGAGCGGCCGGCAAAGTTCCAGTTGCGGCCGAAAGCCCGCATCTTGCTCTTATCGGACCTGGCCACGATGATCTCCGGCGCGATCCAGTATTCCGAGTTGCCGATCACGGTATCCTTCTCGCGATCCTTGCCGGGAATCGGTGTGACCGCCCCGTCGATGATCTTCGGTATCTGGAAAATACGGGTCTTGTCACGCGTCTCGTAGGTGATCGGCACCTGCTCGACGCCGAGGAACTTGCCGACAAGGATCGACAACAGCGCGGTGGTTCCGCCGGCCTTCCCGGTGAAGATCCTGGTCAGCGCTTTCACCGCATAGACGGAGGCTTGCTTGTCGATGAACAGGCCTGCGGTCCAGTTGCCGCGGCTCATATAGCCTGGGATTTCCATGACCAGACCGAGATTGAGGCCGGACAGGTCGACCTCGCCGAAATGGCCTGCGTCGATGCGGAAGCCCGCCCAGGTCTGGCAATAACCCTCCGTCGGCGGATGGCTGCCAAGCGACAGTACGCAAGGACAAAAAACCGTGCAATTGCAGGAGAGTACGAGCTCTCCTTTCATTGCCCAGCCTTGCTCTGCCATGGAATTATCCCCCGTCATGCCGAGACTACTAGCAGGGCGACTGCCCAGACAAGCAGTATCGCACCGGCCACTCGGGTTGGAAGGCTGCCGGTGGTCTGTTTTTCGATCAAGGTGAACAGGCCGATCAGCGCCATCCAGAACACGTTCATCGCGCCGACGGCAAACATCACCAGCATCAGCGCCCAGCAGCAGCCGAGGCACCACAGGCCCTGCTTCAGCCCTAGCCGGAAGATGCCACCCGGCTCCGCGCTCCAGTTGGAAAACAGTGTCGAGAACGGGTTCCGGCATTTTGTCAGGCAGGCCTGCTTGAGGCTGCTGAACTGGTAGAGGCCGGCAACCAGCAGCGCGGCCGCCGCGGCAAGGCCGCTCACCGGATCGAGCAATCGAGCGGAGGACGCAAATGCGTGGACGAGCAACGTCAGCACCGCGAAGCCGATAGAGGCGACAAGCCATGTCGAGAGGTAGCCGGCAACCAGGACCAGCGGGTGGGCCACCGGCTCGCCCTTGATGCGGGCGGTGTCGGCGATTTCACAATAGGTACGGATCATCGGCGCCGCCGACGGCAGCATCGTCGCCACGGCCATCAAAAACCACATCACGATCAGCGCCAGAACCGGTGCGCCGCCGGCATCAAGTGGTGCGGGCGTCAGGCACATGCCGAAGAAGCGGTCGAGGACATCCGGCAGCGGCAGTTGCGGCAGATATCGCAGGACCACATCGCCTGGTACGCCGGGGAGCCGGCCTTCGGCGCCGCGGATCGCCATGGCGCCGAGAATGAACCAGGCGAGCAGAATGCCGCCGGCGATGGCGATGTTGACCGTCAGGCGGGGGCTGCGGGCCAGGCTTGCCGTGGCGCGGCCGGCGCGGTCGAGATGGCTGAAATCGTCCTGCTGGCCGGTCATGACAACCGAATGAGCCTAATCGCCGCGTTGATCAAGCCGCATGGTCTGACCTATATCCATGGGTAGACACCTGCATCGCAAACTGGAAGTCCAATTTGGATCATCGCGAGACAGCACGGATACTGGTAGCCGGCAGCGGCCCTGCCGGACTGATCGCGGCGCTCGGTTTCGCCGAGGCGGGCTTTCCGGTAACCCTGGTCGGACCCGAAGCAGGCGGGCCCGATGGCCGGACCACGGCGCTGATGAACCCTGCTCTCAAGGTTCTCGATCGGCTGGGCGTGCTGGCCGAACTTGCGCCGAAGGCCGCGCCGCTGAAGGTCATGCGCATCGTCGATGCGACCAGCCGGCTGATCCGCAGCCCGGTGGTGACTTTTCGCGCCATAGAGATCGGCGAGGAGCAGTTCGGGCTCAACCTGCCCAATAGTGCGCTGAACCCGACGCTGGCCAAGTCCGTCGCGGCGCATCCCGGCATCGAATGGCTGACGTCGATGGTCGAGAGTTGGCGTCTGGACGCCGATCAGGCGCATGCCGTCTTGACTGATGGTCGCGAAGTCTCGGCCGCGCTTGCGGTCGCTGCCGATGGGCGCCTGTCGCCGGCGCGCGAGGCGGCAGGCATAGTGGCCTCGGTGCGATCCTACCGCCAAGCGGCGCTGGTGCTGAATTTTGGCCATCGCAGCGAACACGGCTTCACCTCGACCGAGTTCCACACAGAGACCGGGCCGTTCACCCAGGTGCCGTTGCCCTGCAACCGCTCCAGCCTCGTCTGGGTGGTGAAACCGGAGACGGCGAAGGACCTCGCCGCACTCGATGACGCGACGCTTTCCGAGCGTGTTGAGCAGCAGATGCAGTCGATGCTGGGCCGGGTGTCGGTCGAGCCCGGCCGACAAATTTACCCGCTTTCTGCGGCATCACCGGGGCGCTTCGCGCAAAACCGGGTGGCGCTGGTCGGCGAGGCTGCACATGTATTCCCGCCGATCGGAGCCCAAGGTCTCAACCTCGGCATCAGGGACATCGAGGATCTGATTGGAATCGCTGGTGAAAATCGCGACGACCCCGGCGCCGCGAAGGCCCTGGCCGCCTATGATTCCAGGCGCCGTCCCGACATTCTGGCGCGTTCCGGCGCGGTCAATCTGCTCAACATGTCGCTGCTTTCGGACATGCTGCCGGCGCAGATGGCACGCAGCGCCGGCCTCAATGTGCTCGGCAGTTTCGCGCCGCTGCGCGCCTTTTTCATGCGCGAAGGCTTGAGGCCGGGCAGCGGCTTTGCGGCGCTTACCGGCGGTTCAGGGAAACAGGTCCGGCGGTAAGATGCCGTGGCGGATCATGTAGAGCAGCCCGGTCACCGTCAGCACCGAGAGGCAGGTGGTGATCAGCACGCTGGCCGAGGCGCGTTGCACCCAGACGCCATATTGCTGGGCGATGACGAAGACGTTGGTTGCGGTCGGTAATGCCGCCAAAAGCACGGCTGAAAAAACCCAGATTTCGGAAAAGTTCCCGATCCAGCTCAGCACGACGTAGCAGAGCGATGGATGCAGGATCAGCTTCAGCGCCGCGATCGACGCCAGCTCATGCGGCACGCGGTTGAGCGGCCGGAGCGCAAGCGTCACGCCCATGGCAAACAGGGCGCAAGGGGCGGCTGCCCGCGAAAGATATTCAAGCAGGCGATCGACCGGCTGCGGTGGGTGAAAGCCGAGATAGGCCGCGCCGACGCCAAGCGCGGTCGCGATGATGAACGGGTGCAGGACGATTTTCCTGACTACGCCGAGGATGAGCCGCCACGGCGATGTCTTGTCGTCGCCCGACAGCGCCATCATCATCGGCGCGATGGCGAAATGCATGATATTTTCGAAGCAGAAGATCAGCGCGACGGGAACCGCCGCTTGTTCGCCGAAGGCGAGCAGCGCCAGCCCCGGCCCCATATAGCCGATATTGCCGTAGGCCGCGGCCAGCGCCTTGATCGTCGACTGGGCGATCTCGCCGCGCGACGCCGTCACCGACCATACGAACATGATCGAGAAGATCGTGTAGGTGGAAAATACCGAGCCGAAGATGAAGCGCCATTCGGTCAACTGTTCGAACGGCGTGCGGGCCAGCAATTGGAAGAACAGGGCAGGAAGCGCGACATAGACGATGAAGGTGTTCATCCAGCCAAGCGCTTCCAGCGGCTGCCTGGTCATGCGCGCGACCAGAAAGCCGATGAAAATCAGCCCGAAGAACGGAAGAACAAGACCGACAATGTCAGACATTTTTGCCCTGGCCCGAAACCCCGGGACCGGGCTAGCCCGTAGCTTCATCGGGCGTCAAGCGCTTCGGCATTGAACTGACACGCCATCTGCGCCAAATAAAGCCTGATCCCAGACCTAAGTCGGGCTCGATTTTTGGCCACGGTGTGTGTAAATTCAAAGCCTTAGAGCGCTCTTCGCACATTCGAGGGGACGCCGGGCGCTCTAGAGGCTTAGTGGTGAGTATGATGAAAACGGCCAAATTTTCGATCGGACAGGTGGTTCGTCATCGGCTGTTTCCGTTCCGCGGCATCATTTTCGATGTCGATCCGCAATTCGCCAACACCGACGAATGGTACGAAGCCATCCCGGCCGACGTGCGGCCGCGCAAGGACCAGCCGTTCTACCATCTGCTCGCCGAGAATTCGGAAACCGAATACATCGCCTATGTCTCCGAGCAGAACCTGCTCGAGGACCAATCAGGTGAGCCGGTCCGTCATCCGCAGATCGGCGAGATGTTCGACAAGCGGCCGGATGGACGCTACGAGCCGAAACGCCAGTCGAGACACTGACATCACCTTGCATCGACGTGACGACAACAAAAAAGCGGGGCATGACCCCGCTTTTTGTCGCTCCGGTATCTGTCCCGGCGATTAGTTGGCGGCTTTGGCCTTGGCCTGCTCGTCCTTGAGCTTCTTGGCGAAGTCCTGGTTGTTCTTGACGACGAAATCCTGAAGTTTTTTCTGCCGATCCTCGATGTCCGACTGCTGCAGCGGCGCGCCGTCAAAGGCGCCGCTGAAGCCGGTCAAGGCAACCTTGATGGGATTTGGCTGACTTTGGAAGTTGATCGAGGTCAGCGTGATCGCCTGTCCCTTCTTGAAGGACGCGACGAGCGCGTCGGTCAGCGGCACTTCGGCAACGCAACGGTCGGCGAAGCAAATGACATAATCCAGCTTCGTCGCCTTGCCGGCGTCTATCTGCAGGGCGATGCCGGGGGGCACCAGGCGACCTGGGGGAACCGTGACCTGGAAGACCTTGCGGTTTACCTTGCCCTTCAACTCGATCAGGCTGACGCCGGTGACGAACTGGCCGTTGCCGGCAGTGATGATGTTCTGGACATTGCAGATGTCGACATCTTCCTGCTTGGTGCAGGCCTTGAACCAACCCTGCGGAATCTGTTGCTGTGCCGAAGCGGTGGGAAGTCCGGCGCCCAGAAAGCCGACCACGCCCGCGGCCAGGACCGAAAGGCGGTATGCGTTGCTGTTCAGGCTCGTCATGTCGTGCATTTCCTCTCAAATGATCCCGGGACCGGCTTCTTCGCGCCGTGTGGTCCTGCTACCTGTTGCCGAATTGAGGCAACAGAATGACTTCGGAGCGCGTGTTACACTGCATGAGCAGCCGAATCCAGCCCGCCGCCTGCAATTCTTGGCCTCGCAATTTGGGTCGTGCGATTTGGGTTGATGTATCTGGCCGGAGCGCCGCGGCGCCATGTTAGGGTGCACTCCGAATCATCAAGCCGCCCAGTAAGGAGACGGTCATGGGCCGCATTCTTGTTTGGCTGATCGCCGCAATTTCGTTCTTCGCCTTTGCACCCGGCGTGGCGATGTCGGAACCGAAACATGCCATCGCCATGCAGGGCAAGCCGGCGCTGCCAGCCGACTACCAGCATTTCGACTACGTCAATCCCGATGCGCCGAAGGGCGGCAACATCACTTACTGCGTCGTCGGCAGCTTCGACAATCTGAACCCGTTCATCCTGAAGAGCCTGCGCACCACGGCGCGCGGCATGCAGGACCTCATTTTCGGCAATCTCGTCTTCGAGCCGTTGATGATGCGCAACTACGACGAGGCCTTCAGCCTCTATGGCCTGCTCGCAGACACAGCCGATATGGATCCCGAGCGCAAGTGGATCGAGTTCCATCTCAACCCAAATGCAAAGTGGTCCGATGGCGACCCGGTGACGCCGGATGACGTGCTGTTCACCTACGATGTCTTCACCGACAAGGGCCGCCCGCCCTACAGGGATCGCATGAGCCTGATCGCCAAGCTCGAAAAGACCGGCGATCACAGCGTGCGCTTCACCTTCAACGACAAGGCCAATCGCGAGACCCCCTTGATCATCGCGCTGACGCCGATCATCCCAAAGCACGCCTTCAACAAGGATACCTTCGACAAGACGACGTTGAAGCCGGTGATCGGCAGCGGTCCCTACATCATCGACAAGGTGCAGCCGGGACAGCGCATCGTGTTCAAGCGCAACCCGAATTACTGGGGCAAGGACATCCCTTCCAAGCGCGGCTTCGACAATTACGACCAGATCACCATCGAGTACTTCCTCAACGCCAATGCCAAGACGGAAGCGTTCAAGAAAGGCATCTGCGCCATTTACGATGAGGGCGATCCGGTCAAGCGCGAGCGCGATATCGATTTTCCCGCCTTTCATCGCGGCGAGGTGATCGCCGAGACCTTCGACACCGGCATACCGCCCGTGGTGACCGGCTTCCTGTTCAACACGCGGCTGGAGAAGTTTTCCAATCCGGAGGTGCGGCGCGCGCTCGGCATGCTCTACGACTTCGAATGGGCCAACAAGAACCTGTTCGGCGGTAAGTACACGCGCACGATGAGCTACTGGCAGAATTCCGAACTTTCCGCGCTCGGCCATCCCGCCAGCGACAGGGAAAAGGCGCTGCTGGCGCCCTACCCCGGCCGCGTGCCGGCCGATGTCATGGACGGCAGCTGGCGCCCGCCGGTGAATGACGGCACCGGCCAGGACCGCAAGGTGATGAAGGTGGCGTTCGACCTGCTGAAGAGCCAGGGCTACGCCGTTAGGGATGGTGTCCTGCTGGACCCAAAGGGAACTCCCTTCGGTTTCGAGATCCTGACGGCCTCGCAGGACGAGGAACGCTTTGCCGCCATTTATCAGCGCTCGCTGGAAAAGATCGGCATCGCGGTGACCATCCGCAGCCTCGAAGCCGACCAGATCCAGTCGCGCAAGCAGCGTTTCGACTTTGAGGTTCTTGTCGGGTCGAGCGGGTTCAGCAACTCGCTGTCTCCCGGTATGGAGCAGAACCTTCGCTGGGGTTCTTCGGAGGCCAAAAGAGAAGGTTCATTCAATCTGGCCGGCGTCGCCGATCCGGCGGTCGACGCGGCGATCGACGCGATGCTGAGAGCACGGACCAAGGAAGACTATGTCGCCGCCGTGCGCGTGCTCGACCGATTGCTGATCTCCGGCAATTACATGGTGCCGATGCAGTACAACGCGCAGCAATGGCTCGCTTACTGGAATTACCTGGATCATCCCAAAAAGACTCCCATATTCGGTTATCAATGGCCGACATGGTGGCGCAAGCCGAACTGAGCGTAGCCGAGATCATGCTCGGTAAAACGCTCGGCTGCAGGAGATCAAGATGAGCGATGACAATTCCATTACCATCGACGTGGTCTCCGACGTCGTCTGCCCCTGGTGCTTCGTCGGCCAGAAGCGGCTGGACAAGGCGATTGCCGCTGCCGGCGACGTCGAGGTTCATGTGCGCTGGCGGCCGTTCCAGCTCGACCCGACCATCCCGCCCGGGGGCAAGGACCGGCGCGAATACATGCTGGCCAAATTCGGCAGCGACGAGCGCATCCGCCAGATGCATGCCCGCATAGAGCCGCTCGGCGAGGCCGAAGGCATCGATTTCGCTTTCGACGCCATCAAGGTCGCCGCCAACACGCTGGACGCGCATCGCGTCATCCGCTGGGCGGGCGCCGCCGGTGAAGCCGTGCAGAACCGGCTCGTGCGCCGGCTGTTCCAGCTGTATTTCGAGGAAGCCGGCAATATTGGCGACCACGCCGTGCTGATCGACGCCGCCCGCGAGGCCGGCATGGACGCCGCCGTGGTCGAGACGCTGTTGCCGACCGATGCCGACGTCGAGGAGGTGCGCACAGAAATCGCCACGGCATCGCGGATGGGGATCACCGGCGTGCCGTGCTTCCTGCTCGAAGGCAAATACGCCGTCATGGGCGCGCAGGACGCCGACACGCTGACTGATGCCATCCGCCAGGTCGCGGCCGCAAAGGCCAAGGGCGAACTGGAAAAGGCCGGCTAGAGCCTGTTCCATCCCGATGGAAATCGGGATGGGCTCTATCTCCTTGTTTGAGCATGATCTCTGGACAAAACGGTTTCCCGTTTGTCCGAGAAAACCGGCAACCACTTTTCGGGATCATGCTCGGGTTATTTCACCGTCACCTTGGCTTTGCTGAGGAAGAATCCGTGGCCGTTGCTGCCCGTGCAGGTCAGTCCCTTGGTTGACGACTGGCAGGTAAACGGCCCTTTGCTCCAGCTGCTTCCGTAAGCCAGCTTCGCCACATCGCTGCAGCAGCCCTGCTCGCCCGGATTCTTGATCAATGTTGCCGGGCCGTTCGGCCCAAGGATCACGGTGACGTAGCTGGGCTCGACGCGCGAACAGCTCAGTTCCGGACCGCCATCCTGTGGCTCGTAGGTGCTGGTGCCGCCCTTCGGCGTGTAGATGCAGCCGATGTTGCCGGACGGCGCATTGAACTCGATTTGCCCTTCGGCGCTTGCCGGAATGGTCTGGCTGCCGGCATGCGCAAGAGGCAGCCAGGCAAAGAGCGTCACGATTGCGGGAACGGCTGCGCTTGCAAGCATTGGGGAGCTTCCTTGTGGGGACCGGACATGCATTGGTGCCGACAGTGCCCGGCAAGGTTCATTCCAGTGCGCTTGATTGTCAAACGGTGTTGAACTGCAGCTAAAAAGCGCGTGCCACCTCATGAACAGTCGCTTTACAGCAGCGACGATCTTGCGTGCCCAACCATGATGGCCGGTGAGATGATTCGGGCGGCCTGGGGCGATCATGGACGGCAATTTTTCGGGCGATCCGGTTAGCGCGCGGTGGGAAAACCGGCCGACGGGCAGGCCTTTTGGTCACAAAGCCGTGTATGAGCCTTCCCTCAGGGAATATATTCGCACATCTGAGCGTTCTCGCAACACATTGAAACAAAGGACAAATTTGACCCAAAGACGGCGATCTCGCAGCACCAACTGTTGCCTCATGGCAACGGCGGGTGGGCTGCTTCACATTCGCCGGGATAAAATTCATAGAAAATGATCAATTGGTGTTACTATCCGTAACAAAACTAAAAAAGGTTTGGGCGGGATTGTGATTCGGGTCGACAGACCGCGACGTTCAATATCGGCACTTTGGAACCGCGACGCCCCCGCCGGGCCGTCGCCCCTGACGCCAGTATCGTCGATGCGGACCTTCTGGGGACTGATGCGGGCCTACTGGTTCTCGGACCGGTGGAGGGAAGCCTGGGCTCTCACCGTCGTCCTCGCACTCATCATAGCCCTGTCGAGCAAGGCGGACGTCTGGTTTACCGTGTTGGCGGGCGAACTGGCAGCCTCAATCGCTTTTTTTCACGACGCCGCGAATACCACGCCCCTTGAATCGGTGCTTACCAATGCCGGCCTGCTTGTCCTGCTGGTCGTGTTCAAGGACATGGGAATCATAGGCGCCTGCAAATTTGTATCGGCGACATTGCATCGCAAATGGCGCGCCTGGTTGAACGCGCGTTTCAATGCGGCGCTGCTCGATACCAACCATACGCACTACCACGCCCAGAATGGCTCGCCAGATGCGCCAGCGCCCGACAACATTGATCAGCGCGTGCAGGAATCCATCAAAGACATGGCGGGCGGCGCCATCGGGCTTGCCCAAGGTGTGTTCGGCGTCTTCACCTCACTTTATTTTGTCGGCGGCGCTTTGCTGGCGAATTCCGTGGAGGTAAAAGGCTTGGATGCCCTCGGCAGCTATGGCAGCGCCGTCCTCGCTCTGCTGGCGGTTGCCATCTACGTGCCGGTCAATACCTGGATCGCGATCAAACTCGGCGGAATGCTGGAGTGGCTCAACGTCAGGATGCAGAAGGCCGAAGGCACCTATCGCAGCGAGCTGATCACTTTGTTGCGCCGCAGTTTCCATGTGTCGGCGTCGCAAGGCGAAGACGTGCAAAAGACGATACATGGACGGCTCTATCTCGATATTGATACCACCTGGTCGAAGCTCAACATCGTCAACACCCTCTATGCGGGATTCGAATCGGTCTACAATTTCGTCGGGGCCAAAGTTGTCGCCTACGGACCTGGTCTGGTGCCGTTCATCCACAACGGCGTCGACCTCAAGGGCTACATAACCGGTTCCGAGCAGGTCAACGCGCTGATCAGCAAATGTTCCTGGTTCATCCATGTCATGCCGAGTCTCGCCACCTTGCGGGCCAACAGCCAGCGCGTCATTGAATTGGCGCACGCCATTGAAAACGTCCAACAGCCGCAGGAATTCTACAGCCAGACCGGCCGTTCCGATTTCCACTATGCCAGCCAGAACCCGGTCTTCGGCCTGACCATCCAGAAGCTTGAACTGGCGCATCAGGGTGAAGACGCCACGCCGTTCCTGAGCGCAGCCAATCTGCGCTTTCGGCGCGGCGAGTGGGCATTCCTCAAGGGCGAATCCGGCTGCGGCAAGACTTCGCTGATCAAGGCGATCAACGGCTTGTGGCCTTATGGCCGCGGCACCATCGTCTTCCCTGACGGTGTGAGGAGCTTCTATGCCGCCCAGGAGGTCAAGCTGCAGCAGGTGTCGCTGAAGCAGCTGGTGTGCCTGCCCGGTTCCGAGGACGACTATGGCGATGCGCAGGTCGCGGCAGCCCTGCACAAGGCCGGCCTCGGCGATTTCATCGAACACATGGCCGATGAAAGCCGCGAGGGAAAGATCTGGGACCAGCTGCTGTCCGGCGGCCAGAAGCAGAAGCTGGTTGTGGCCCGCATCGTGCTGCAGCAACCGGGACTGTTGTTCCTCGACGAAGCGACCGGCGCGCTCGATCCGGATGGCAAGATCGCCTTCCACCAAGCCATCAAGGACAACTGTCCCGATGTCACGGTGATCAGCATCATGCATGAGGCGGTGCCGCCACGTTCGGCCTCGGGCGAGGAATTCTACCATAGCGTGGTCGCGATCGCCGACGGCGTCGCCACCAAGAGGCCGCTTGTTCCGAACCTTCCGCGCGAGCTCACCACCATCCTTACGCAGCCGCGGCCGGTCGAGGACAAATGGATGCGTTTTTCACGCCGGCTGAAGCAGAAATAGCAGCCACGCCGAAGCGCGTTCCGCCACTGGCGGCGGGGCACTCGCTCCCTCCCCCTTCAATAATCATCACAGTCTCGCGATTGGGCCGGCTCCCGGCTGTTTTCCGCCACCCCCGCGATTGACTCGCCAAGATGCGCTCCTATGTTGCGCCCGCTCGCTGAATTCCAACTCGAACCCGCGAGCAGAAAGGTCACCGCGCCATGCCTGGCGACAGTAGTCGAACGCAACCGCCGTCCGCCTCGATGTGACCTCTAACGGCTCACGTCCCGCCGGACGGCAAGGAGTGAGCCATGAACGAATTTACCCCCGTCGTAGCGGGCGACGATGCCGTCGCTATCGCGCGTATCCTTGCCAATGATCACGTCGCCGATGTCGTCGAGGCCCTGAACCGCGAATCTCGCGATACCGCGATAGAACTGCTTTGCGAAATGCCGTTCGAGCGGCTGGTCGAGATCTTCGACCAGCCTGAACTCGACGGCGCCTCCGATCTGGCCGAGGCGCTGCCGCGCGCCAAGGCGTGCAAGCTCCTGACCGCCATGTCGGTCGACCGCGCCGCCGATATCCTGCGCGAACTGGACGAACCGGCGCGCTCCGAGCTGCTCGGCGGGTTGGTCCCGCCGCTGCGGGCAACGCTGCTTTCCATTCTCGGCTATCCCGAAGGCAGCGCCGCCTCGATCATGACGACCGAGTTCGTCAGCGTGCCTTCGGATTGGACCGTTGGCCGCACGCTCGACTACATCCGCAAGGTGGAGCGGACGCGCGAGACCGTCTACGCCATCTACATCGTCGACCCCGAGACGCATGTGCTGGTGCGATCGACCGGCCTGCGCCGGCTGATCACGGGCGAGCCGGACGATCCGATCCTGTCGGTGGCGCCGGATCGCGCCCCGGTGACGGTGACGCCGCTTACCGATCGCGAAACACTGGCGCAGACGATCTCCAAATACGATCTGCTCGCGGTTCCCGTCGTCGACCACGGCAAGATCCTCGGCATCGTTACCATCGACGACATCATCGACACCATGATCGAGGAGACGACCGAGGACGCGCATCGCTTTGGCGGCATGGAGGCGCTCGACGAGCCCTACATGAAGATGAGCTTTCTCGCCATGATCAGGAAGCGCGGCGGCTGGCTGTGCGCGCTGTTCATCTCGGAGATGCTGACCGCCAATGCCATGCAAAGCTATGAAGGCGAACTGGAAAAGGCGATCGTGCTCACCCTGTTCATCCCGCTGATCATGAGCTCGGGCGGCAATTCCGGCTCGCAGGCGACCTCGCTCGTCATTCGCGCGCTGGCGCTGCGCGAGATCGGCCTTCGCGACTGGTGGCGGGTGGCGTTGCGCGAATTGCCCACCGGCCTGGTGCTCGGCGCCATGCTTGGCGTGGTCGGCATCTGCCGCATCGCGCTCTGGCAGTTTATGGGCTTCTACGATTATGGGCCGCATTGGCCGCTGATCGCGGCGACCGTGGGGGCAGCCCTTGTCGGCATCGTCACCTTCGGCTCGCTGTCGGGGTCGATGCTGCCGTTCGCGCTGAAACGGATCGGCTTCGATCCGGCGAGCGCCTCGGCGCCGTTCGTCGCCACGCTGGTCGATGTCACCGGCCTGGTGATCTATTTCTCGGTGGCGCTGGTCATCCTGCGCGGCACTTTGTTGTAATGAGCTTCAGGCCTCCCATCTCGGTGGCAACAGCGGCTGCCATGGGGGGTTCTTCAAGATCGAGCGCGCGGGCGTCAATCGACCCGCACGCCGTTCTTCACGCGGTAGGTAGGCTTGTACATGGTGACCAGTTCCTCCGCTGCCGTCGGGTGGACGGCCATGGTGCGGTCGAAATCATCCTTGGTGACGCCGGCCTTCAGCGGAATGCCGAGCAACTGCGCCATCTCGCCGGCGTCCGGCCCGAGGATGTGCGCGCCGAGCACTTTTCGCGTGGCGCCATCGACCACCAGCTTCGTCAGCATCCTTTCGTCGCGGCCCGACAGCGTGTGCCGCATCGGCCGGAATGTGGCGCGGTAGATTTCGATATCGGAGTAGCGCTTGACGGCATCGTCCTCGGACAGCCCGACGGTGCCGATCTCCGGCTGTGAGAAGACGGCGGTCGGGATGGTGTCGTGGTCGGGCGCGGTCGGATTGCCCTTGAATGCGGTCTCGATGAAACACATGGCCTCGTGGATCGCCACAGGCGTCAACTGCACGCGGTTGGTGACGTCGCCGATCGCCCAGATGTTGTCGATGTTGGTGCGGGAAAAGTCGTCGACGACGATGGCGCCGGTTAAGCCGAGCTCGATGCCGACGCCTTCCAGGCCCATATTCTCGGTGTTGGGGAGGCGGCCGATGGCGAGCATGACCTGGTCGACGGTCAGCACCTTGCCGCCGGTGACCAACGCATCCAGCCTGCCGTCCGGCCGCTTGCGGACCCATTCGGACACGGCGTGGCAGAGGATCTTGATCCCCTTCTTTTCCATGGTTTCGTGCAACATGTGCCGCAGGTCCATGTCGAAGCGTGACAGTATCTCCTTGCCGCGATAGACCAGCGTGGTGTCGACGCCCAAGCCATGGAAGATATTGGCGAATTCGACGGCGATGTAGCCGCCGCCCTCGATCATGATCGCCTTCGGCAGTTGCTTGAGGTCGAAAACCTCATTGGAAAAGATGCAATGCTCGTGACCGGGCAGCGCCGGGTGCGGCGCCGGCCGGCCGCCGGTGGCGATTAGGATCTGGTCGGCGGTGACGGTGCGGTCATCGCCCAGGAGATGCACGACATGCGGGTCGACCAGCATGGCGCGCGAGTGGAACGTCTCGCCGCCGGCGCCTTTCACGTTCTTTTCGTAGATCGCTTCCAGACGGGCGATCTCGCGGTCCTTGTTGGCGACCAGCGTCGGCCAGTCGAAGCTCGCCTCCGGCACCGTCCAGCCATAGCCGGCGGCGTCGGCAAAATGCTCGGGAAATTGCGAGGCATAGACATAGAGTTTTTTCGGCACGCAGCCACGGATGACGCAGGTGCCGCCATAGCGGTATTCCTCGGCGATGCCGACACGCTTGCCGAGCGCTGCCGCCACGCGCGCCGCCCTCACCCCGCCGGAGCCGCCGCCGATGACGAAGAGATCGTAGTCGTAACCGGCCATGCTGCTGTTCCTTGCCCCAAGAAATGTTTGAGACAGGTAGGCTGCATGAAGCCAAAAGAAAAGCCCGGTTTCCACCGGGCTTTCTGGTCCAGCGGCAAGGATGCCGGTGGCGAAATCAGACGTCTTAGTTCTTCGGCGCTTCCGGCTGGTCACCGTCTGCGGGCGCATCGCCGTCGGCAGGTGCAGCGCCATCGGCGGGGGCAGTTGCGTTATCCGGCGCAGGCGCGGCCGGAGCAGCGGCCTTCGCGGCGGCTGCCAGCGTTTCGCCGACCTGCTGGGCGAGATCGCGCGCCAGGCCGTTCTGCCAGATGTCGGCGGCCTTGACCAGTTCGCGCGTCACGTTGGGGCCGTTGTCGAGCAGCTTCTTGCCGGCATCGGAATTGTAGAAGGCGGCGATGTCGGTGAGATCCTTCTCGGAGAACACCTTGGCATAGGCGAGCGCTGCTTCCTTCTCCAGATCGGCACGGCGCGAGGCCAGCGCCAGTGCCTTCTCGCTGACGGTCTTGCCGATCAGCTCCTGCATATCAGGGTTCTTCTGGATGAGCTGCTGCTCGAGCGAGGCCGCTGCTTGCGGCAGGATGTTGTCGAACGAGTCGGTCGCGTGGATTGCCGTGACCGCCGCCCGTGCCGCCTTCAGATGCGATTCCGTGATCTCCTGCGAGAACGCCGGGGAAGAGAAGGCGAAAACGGCCGAAGCCGCCAGAACGGCGCAAAGATTGCGAACCCGGTTATGCAACATCATGATCGGTAGAACTCCCTGGTTTTCGGGCGGCATGGACGGTTTGGATGCCGTCGCCGCCGGCGATGATGGCCGCTGACGCCAGCCCGATGAAAAGACCATGCTCGACCACACCAGGAATGGCATGGAGAGCATTCGAAAGCGCTCTTGTATCCGGAATGCGGCCAAAAGATGCATCGAGGATAAAATGGCCGCCGTCTGTAACAAAAGGCTGGCCCCCCGTCATCCTCAATGTAACCGGGCCGGAAAGGCCGAGACTTTTGGCCGCTGCCGCGACCGCGATTTCGGTCGCGCGCAGGCCGAATTGGTTGACTTCGATCGGCAACGGAAACCGGCCAAGGGTGTCGACCATCTTCGAGCGATCGGCAATGACGATCATGCGCTGAGATGCCGCCGCGACGATCTTCTCGCGCAGCAGCGCGCCGCCGCCGCCCTTGATCAGCGTCAGCGCCGCGTCGATCTCGTCGGCGCCGTCGACGGTGAGGTCGAGCTCGGGCGTTTCGTCAAGCGTCGACAGCGGCACGCCAAGTTCGCGGCAAAGGGCTGCAGTGCGCTCCGACGTCGGCACGCCGATGACGGACAAGCCAATGGCGATCTTTTCGGCCAGCAGCCGCACGAATTCGTCGGCCGTCGTCCCGGTGCCGATGCCGATGCGCATGCCGTCGCTGACATGGGCAAGGGCAGCCCGCGCGGCCTCGACTTTCAACTGCCTCGCATCCATGCTCGCCCCGGGGGTTTGGCTTGGTTCTGATTTTTCTGGATGCGCGCTCCTAGCACTTTTGCCCGCAGGGTCAAAGACTTTGGCTCGCACCGGCTTGCCTGAAAGAAGCGCAGCCGCTATCGCCTGCCTGCAATGCATCAGCCACAGGACAGGCCATGACCCAACCGATCATCGTGTTCGACCTCGACGGGACGCTGATCGACACGGCGCCGGACCTGCTCGACAGCCTCAACCACAGCCTTGCCGCCAGCGAGCTTGCCGCCGTCGATGAAGCCGGCTTCCGGCGTTTTGTCGGCCAGGGCGGACGGGTGATGATCGAGCGCGCGCATACCGCGCAGCAGAAATCGCTGGCAGTGGAGGAGCACGACAGGCTGCTGAAGGTGTTCCTCGACCACTACACACTCAACATCCCCGGCAAGTCGCGCCCCTACCCCGGTGTCGTCGAAGCCATCGCCCGCTTCGAGAAGGCCGGCTATCTGCTCGCCATCTGCACCAACAAATATGAGGCGAATTCGAAAGCGCTGATCGAGGCGCTCGGCCTGACAAAGCATTTCGCCGCGATCGCCGGACAGGACACGTTCGCCTTCCGCAAGCCCGACCCGCGCCATCTGACCGAGACCATCCGGCTCGCCGGCGGCGATCCGCATCATGCGCTGATGGTCGGCGATTCGCAGACCGACATCGACACCGCCAAGGCCGCCGGCATTCCGGTGGTCGCCGTCGATTTCGGCTACACCGACCGCCATGTCAGAGAATTCGAGCCGTCGGCGGTGATTTCGCATTTCGACGCGCTGACGCTCGACCTGGCGGAACGGCTGATTGCAGCTGCGGCCGGCTGAGCGAAACGGACGATTGCGCGGCAGCGCCTGCCCTCGCCCATTTCAGGCATAGAAGGCGGGCGCATCGCCTTGACTTCACAACCCTGCCTCCCTTATATCGCGGCTCGCTTGGCCTTCGGGCAACGAGCGGGCGATTAGCTCAGCGGGAGAGCACACCCTTCACACGGGTGGGGTCGCAGGTTCAATCCCTGCATCGCCCACCATTTTCTTTCCCGGAACAGCACACTCCAAGCCAGCACTCCTAGCAGCTGCAACTCGCCCCTTCCCCACCAAAATTCTTCTGCGCAAAGTTCAACGCGCTTGAGTAGCTCGTGTAGCTCTGGAACTGGCATACATCGGATCCGTTCCGCACCTTCATCTGCTCGAGATCCCAGAACGAAACCTCGATGTGATCGTTGGCGCAGTAGACCGTGTATTTTTCAGGCTCCAGCGCTCGTGCCTTCTGCGCCGGGATGGAGACGGCAGGAATGGAAAGCACGGAAAGTGCAAGCATGATGGCGTGACGTGTGCGCATGTAAAAACTCCGAATGAAAACCAGCCCGTATTATTGCCGCTATCTTGAGGCGCTGCATCACGGCTTTTTGACGAACGACTTCTTTCCGGTGCCCGGCTCGCCGTCAGCTATGTGCTGATCCAGATCTCCGCTGTGTTGGCGCTAATTGGTACCGCTCGGGGGCGCGTGGCCGGCAGCAGGGAGGTCGGCTTGGATTGCGTCCATTCGGTCATGGTGTTCCCTGCAAGGCATCGCAGCGCCGCGCGAGCCTAAGCTTTCTTCTTTCGTCTCCGTGATCCCGCCCGCATTGCAATTTCGCCGCCACGAACCGTTTCGTACTGGTCGGCGTCGACAATCGATTTGTCGAAGATGACGCCGCTCATTTCGGAGATTTCGGTCAGCGGGTACATGGCGCCGATGAACTCGTCGGAGACGGCAAACTCCAGCTCGGTGTCTGACAGATCCTGTTCGAGCACGAAGCCGTAGCTGGCGATGCCGTCACTGACGCGGGCGACCACCACCTTCCAGAAGCGGCGCGGCACTAGCGCGCGAAGGCTGGTGCCTTTGGGACCCTTGCCGGCAAAGGTCCGGTCGTCTTCGGCGAGGACCGGCCCGGCGAAGACGCAAAGCCGCTCGCTGGCCGCCTCCGACAGGACGTGGTTCTCAAGATCGCCCCAGTTCTTCTCGCCGCTGTCGGAGCGGTTGTAGCCTTCGACCTGGGGCGAGCAGTTGGTGACATGGAAGGAGCAGACATTGCCCCTGAGCAGAAGCTCGAACGTGCTGCCCCAGGCCACGTCATCGCGCCTGACGATATGGCCCTTGTCGAAGGCGCCCTGATCCTGGGTGTAGAAGACGTCGGGGATCTGGTACTTGTCGTCGAGCCGCAGATCCGGGAACCAGCGCTCGTTGAACAGGCCGCCGCGCGAATAGTTGCGGCCCTTTTCCGGCTCGCGCAGATTGCTCTCCTCGGTGACGTTGGAGGCGGTGAACAGCGCCAGCCGCCGCTTGGCGTGCATCTTGAGCGAAAAATTCTGGTAGTCGAGTTGCGTGCCGCCGGCCTTGAGCGGCGCCAGCACTGAGAGGTCGGTGGCCTCAGGCATCGGCACAACGACCGGCGCGAGTTTAGTGCCGCCAGAGAGAAATTTCTCGTCGTAGCCCTTATAGCCGGCATAGTCCGCGACCGTTTTGGGAACGAATGCGCCGCCTGGAGGGGTCGGCTTGGCCGCTTCCAGTTCGACCGATTCCGTGACCGCTTCATGGCCAGGCGTTGCGCCGAGCGAGACGGTGATGCGCAACGGCACTTCGAAGGTGACGCTGCCGCCCGGCGAAACGACGACGCCTCCGGATGGAGGCGTCTGGGTGGCGACGCCCGGGATCTGCTGGGCGCCGCCGACTTCAACCAGGTTTACGCCCTCGGCCGGCGACCCACTGTCCGCCTTGTTCCACCATGCGCCCCAATCGTTGGGGCCGCCGCTGGCGGCGCCGGCGAAATTGAGGCCGAGGTCGACGACACGCTGGTCCTTGGCGAGCGCGCCGGTGGGCACGGCGTAGTTGCGCTCGAGATAGCGGCCGGCAAAATGCAGCGCCACGACCTCGCCGGTGGCGAGGTTGATCATGGCGGTGCCGGAGTTGCCGCCAGTGGTCGAGCAATCATGTGTCGCCGCGCTGACGATCTTGCCGAAACTCTCCGTATCGAAGCCGCCCTGCAGCATGCCCGGTTGCAGGCGCTTGACCTGGAAACGATTGCGCATGAGCTCGTTCTGGACATCGACCGCGTTGCGATTGTCGAACGCCGGATAGCCGATGGCGACGACTTCCTGGCGCAGCATATCGCGCGCGTCGGCGACCGCGAGCGACAGCGGCGTGATGTTGTCGGGCAGGCCTTCGACTTCGAGAATCGCCATGTCCCAATAGGGATGGATCATCCGGACATTGCGGATCTTGAAGACGTTTCCTGCCGCCGAATCGCGCTTGAAGTCGATGCCGGCGGCGCGGCCGTTGATGAATTGCACATTGCGGTCGCCAAGGCCGTCCGCAAATATCTGCGCCACATGACGGTTGGTCATCAGCAGGTTGCGGCCGACGACGAAGCCCGTGCCGCCGTAAGGGATATTGGTGTCCCACAACAGTTCGATACGCCCGATCGCCGGCAGGGCGGCTTCGATGCGCTGCTTCAATGCGGCCTCGCTGGTAAGCTTCGTCCACAGCGAATGGCCAGGTGTCGGAGCGCCGTCGAAAGTCAGCGTCGTAAAGGTGCCATCCTTGATGTCATAGACCGGCCGCAACTCCGGGATGATTATGGCTTCCAGATCGGAAAGCTGCTCGGGCGCGACTTCGGCGCCCCGCGCGAGGCTCTCCATGCCAGCGCGCGCCGATTCAAACGCCGCCTCCGTCTTGCCGGCTTCCGCAGGCGCAAGGGATTCCAGAGCGCCGCCTGCCATCGTCTCCACGTTGCCGAGGACTGATTCAGTCCCCTCGCCCCCGGTGACGAGATCGAGATATTGACGGATTCGCTGCTCTCTGCTGACCGGCATAGTCGCCCTCAAAGGTTCTGTCGAAGAAAAGAAATGTATTGCCCCATTTTAGACTGGTGCAATTCTGACTGGCAGGCAAGGAAACAAATCAACTCGCGTCGAAGATGACCGGAGTGCAACGTCGGCATGTCTCTTTGCCGCAGTCGCTCGCGCGATGTATGACGCTCGCATTATTTCAGCGATGCTGTATGTGATCTCCGTCACAGACGCTCACGCTGTTTGCGCCCACCTATCGCAACGGGTGGAAGGGCCATTGCGGCCGCTCGGTTTTACAGAAATTTTATCACCTATCCATTTTTATCAGTTGGCGCCTGCACGCGCGGCTCCGCTAGCCGCGCGTGCCGGCGGCTTTCCGCCCCGCACGGGCCCGGCACGGGGCGCGCCCCCTGCGCCCAGCCGTTTCAAGGCGTAATGGGCAGGGCTGCTACGCGGGCGGTGGCGCGGTG
>NZ_JAMYMJ010000050.1:0-42328 GCF_040318435.1 Mesorhizobium sp. M1143
CCTCTCCCCCGATCGACGGGGGAGAGGAAAGGCGCGAGCCCTTTGCCGGAAAGCACCCTTCCTCTCCCTCCGGAGGGGGAGAGGTGGCGCTGCGAAGCAGCGACGGAGTGGGGGAAGCCGGTCCTCAAATACCCCGGCGCTGACAACTTTCTCCAGATCGATGGTCGCAGCCGTTGAATGCGAAATCCCAGAAAACCTATCGGCCCACCGCACCCCGGCGAAAATCCGAGGGCGACATCCCCGCCAGCTTGCGGAAGGATTTGTTGAAGGCGCTGAGCGAGCCGAAGCCTGAATCCATGGCGACGCGCAGCACATTGGCGTCTTCATGCATCAGCAGCGCCTGCGCATAGCTCAGCCGCAGCAGGTTCATATATTCGTTGAGCGTCATGCCGGTCGACTTCTTGAAAGTGCTCATGGCGTATTTGGGATGGATGTCGGCCGCCGCCGCGATGTCGACGCAGTCTATCTCGTAGAGGAAATTCTCGGCGATGAAGTCGCACATGCGACCAACATTGCGCAGCGATTGCTGGTCGAACGGGCCGCCGGGTTCCTGGCCGATGGCGGTTTCCGGCACCAGCCGGTAGGGCTCGAAGCGCACCCGCTCCAACCGCAGCAGCAGCTCGTTCACGGCGTGCTCGGTTATCGCCGCATCGCCCGAGCGGAAATAGCGGTTCCAGCGCTCGAAATTGTGATGGTCGGCCTGGTCGGTCGCCGATGTCACCAGCGTGGCGCCGGTCATCAGCCTGTGGCGGACATCCGTCGGCAGATGCAGGCGGAAGAAATGCACCAGCGGCAGATGCGCGCCGGCATAGATGGCGTCGTCGGAGAGATCGTCCATCTGGTGCGGCAGCCCGCCCCAGAACAGGCACATGTCGCCCGCCGTGAGCGCGATCTCGTGCTCGTTCATGCGGTAGTGCACGCTGCCGCGGACGATGAAATTGACCTCGACCTGGGCATGCCAATGCGGCTTCAGCATCACCAGCGGATGGTTGTGAAACATCTGCAAAGCCATCGGCAGGCCTTCGACGCTGCTGGCGCCAGGCTGGTAAAACGGCCGTTCCGGCATCTTACTTTCCGCCCATCTTTTATTCCCGTTGTCAGGGACAAGCCTTCCGCGCCGCCTAGTCTAGCCATGCTCGCGAAGAGAGAGCAAATGAAATGGGAGGATTTCAATGCGCACGACACTGATCTGTGCCGCGCTGGCGCTTGGCCTGGGCTCAACCCCGGCTTTGGCGCAGTCCGGCGAAATCACGATCTGGAGCTGGAATATCGCCGCTTCGTCGCTGAAGGCGACGGTGTCCGGCTTCAACAAACAGCATCCCGACGTCAAGGTCACCGTTCAGGATCTCGGCAACCAGCCGACCTATGACAAGTCGATCGCCGGCTGCGCGGCCGGCGGCGTCGGCCTGCCCGATATCGTCTCGATCGAAAACGGCGAGGCCGAGAATTACTGGAGCCAGTTCCCCGATTGCTTCGTCGATTTGCACACGCTGGGCTACACCGCCGACGACCAGAAGAAATTCCCGGACTTCAAGCGCACCGAACTGGAGGTCGGCGACAAGGCCTATGCCATGCCGTGGGATTCCGGCCCGGTCGCCGCCTTCTACCGCCGCGACTTCTACGAGAAGGCCGGCGTCGATCCGGCCTCGATCAAGACTTGGGACGATTTCATCGCCGCCGGCAAGAAGGTCCAGGCCGCCAATCCCGGCGTCACCATGACCAATGCCGATTTCAACGGCGACACCGAATTCTTCCGCATGATTTCCAACGAACAGGGCTGCGGCTATTTCGCCGCCGATGGGCAGTCGATCACCGTCAACCAGCCGAAATGCGTCGACACGCTGGCCAAGATCAAGGACATGAAGGACGCCGGCATCATCTCGTCGGCCGACTGGGGCACCAAGATCACCAACAACACCGCCGGGACCGTCGCCACCCAGGTCTATGGCGGCTGGTATGAGGGCACCATCCGCACCGAATCGGCCGGCGAAAACGGCAAATGGGGTGTCTATCTGATGCCGAGCCTGACCGCCGACGGCCCGCGCGCCGCCAATCTCGGCGGCTCGTCGCTCGCCATCACCTCGGCCTCGAAGAACAAGGAGGCCGCCTACGCCTATCTGAAATACACGCTCGAGACCAATGAGGGCCAGATCACCATGCTCAGGGATTTCGGCCTGGTGCCGTCACTGATCTCGGCGCTCGACGATCCCTATGTCTCGCAAGGCCTGCCCTATTGGGGCGGCCAGGCAGTGTGGAAGGACATTCTCGCCACGCTGCCCAAGGTGGTGCCGAGCCGCGGCACGCCGTTCCAGAGCGACGCCGAAATCATCATGCGCGCCGTGCAGACCAAATATCTCGGCGGCGGCTATCCCGATGCCAAGGCCGCCCTCGACGACGCCGCCAGCCAGATCGCGGCGGCGACTGGATTGCCGGTAAAGTGACGAAGGCGGAGATGTTGGCGGGCCAGATATAGGGCAATTTGCCGGACCGTTGGCGCTGCCCCTCACCTGCCTGCCGGCATCCTCTCCCCGTATGGTGACGGGGAAAGGGACGCTCTCGCCCAACAGATCGCCAATTGCCGGCGGCGTCCGCCGGCTAACAACACGCCGGATATCAGCCGGGAAAGAGGAAGGAGGAGGAACCATGCGCTACCAGAACGCCACGGCCTATCGCTTCCTCACGCCCTACCTCCTGATCTTCGCCATCTTCTGGGTGTGGCCGATCATCTCCTCGTTCATGATTTCCTTCCAGGCGACGCGCACGGTGCCCTGGCGCTTTGCGCCGACATTCAACTGGGGCCGCCTGATCGGCGACCCCGCTTTCTTCAACGCGCTGAAGAACACGCTGCTCATCCTCGTCATCCAGGTGCCGGTGATGATCTCGCTGGCGATCATCATGGCGGTGCTGCTGAACTCGCCGCTGCTGAAAGCACGTGGCCTCTACCGCTTCGCCTTCTTCGCTCCGGTGGTGGTCGGCGAGGTCGCCTATTCCGCCGTGTTCCGGCTGATGTTCAATCTCGATTTCGGCATCATCAACAAGCTGCTCGCCGGCATCGGCCTGGCCAAGATCGACTGGTTCTCCAACGTCACCCCGGCCATGGCGCTGATCATGATCGCGGTGACCTGGCGCTGGGCCGGCTACAACGCCATCATCCTGCTCGCCGGCCTGCAGTCGATCCCCGAGGATGTCTATGAAGCAGCGACGCTCGACCGCGTCAGCAAGCTCAAGCAGTTCTTCTACATAACGCTGCCGCTGCTCAAGCCGGTCATCGTGTTTTGCGCCGTGCTGTCGATCATCGGCACGATGCAGCTGTTCACCGAGCCGTTCCTGATCACGGAGCGCGGCGGCCCCGGCGGCGGCACCGAGACGCTTGGCCTGCTGCTCTACCGCCAGGGTTTTCGCTCGCTCAATTTCGGCTACGCCTCGGCCGTCGCCTACACCATGGCGGGGCTGGCCATCGCCATCACGCTGGTGCAGCTGTGGCTAACAAGAGAGCCGAAATGAGTTCGCTGTCGCAACGCCGGCTCGGCCGCAGCGTCCTGCTGCATCTGGTCCTGACGCCGCTGGCGGTGATCTGGCTGTTTCCGCTATGGATGATGGTGGTGTTTTCGACCATGCCCGACAACGGCATTTTCAGCCCCGGCATCGAGCTTCTGCCGCACGGCAATTTCGTCGACAATTTCAACAACCTGCAGCGCGACACCAATTTCGTCGGCGCCATCGGCATTTCGGTGGCGGTGGCGGTGACCTACACCTTCTTCTCGGTGCTGCTGACCTCGATGGCCGGCTGGGCGCTCGCCCGCTATCAGTTCTTCGGCAAGGGCGCGGTGGTGGCGATCATCCTCGGCACCATCACGCTGCCCTATGCGGTGGTGCTGATCCCGCAATTCATCATGGTGGCGCGCGACTTCCGGCTCGCCAACACCTGGATTGCGTTGATCGTGCCACCCTTGTTCAATTCGCTGGGCGTGCTGTTCATGCGCCAGGCTTTCTCGATGATGCCGGCCGACCTTTTCGACGCGGCACGTGTCGAGGGCGTCAAGGAATGGCGTATCTTCCTGTTCGTCGCTTTGCCGCTGGCGCGGCCGATGCTGGCCGCACTCGCCATCATCCTGTTCCTAGCCTCGTGGAACAATTATCTCTGGCCGCTTTTGATCAACAGCCAGCCCGGCGCGATGACGGCCCCTGTGGCGCTCGGCACGCTGATCGGCCTGACCAAGGTCTCATGGGGCGGCATCATGGCCGGCGCCGTCATGCTGACCGTACCGATGCTGGTCGTCTTCGTGCTGCTGCAGCGCCATTTCATCGCCGGCATCGCCGCCGGTGCCGTCAAGTAGGGACAACAGCGATATGGCGGCAGTCACCCTCACCAATGTCGTAAAACGCTTCGGCGTCTATGAGATCATCCATGGCGCCAACATCGATATCGCCGATGGCGAGTTCGTCGTCTTTGTCGGCCCGTCGGGTTGTGGAAAATCGACGCTGCTCAGGATGATCGCCGGGCTGGAGGATATCAGCGGCGGCGAGATCGCCATTGGCGGCAAGGTGATGAACGATGTCGAGCCGGCCGAGCGCGGCATCGCCATGGTGTTCCAGTCCTACGCGCTCTACCCGCACATGAGCGTGGAGCAGAATCTGAGCTTTGGTCTCAGGATGACCGGCAACCCCAAGGAGGACACCGAGCGGCGGGTGAAGCGGGCCTCCGAAATCCTGCGCATCACAGAGTTGATGGCGCGGCGGCCGAGGCAATTGTCCGGCGGCCAGCGCCAACGCGTCGCCATTGGCCGCGCCATCGTGCGCGAACCGCAAGTCTTCCTGTTCGACGAGCCGTTGAGCAATCTCGACGCCGAGCTGCGCGTCCAGATGCGGGTCGAGATCTCGCGCCTGCACAAGGAACTCGGCACAACGATGATCTATGTCACCCACGACCAGACCGAGGCGATGACGCTGGCCGACCGGATCGTCGTGCTGCGCGGTGGCCATGTCGAGCAGATCGGCAGGCCGCTCGATCTCTACGACAATCCCGACAACCAGTTCGTCGCCGGCTTTGTCGGCTCGCCGAAGATGAATTTCATCAAGGGCCGCGTCGTCGGGCGCAACATGAGCAGCGTCACCGTCGAGCTGGTGGGCGAGGAAATGACCCGCATTATGCAACCGTTGACCGGCGCCGTGCCGCAAACAGGAGCCAAGGTCATTGTCGGCGTGCGGCCCGAACATTTCGGCAATGGCGGCGAAGGCGACGCCGACCTCACAGTCGGCATCGACGTGGTCGAGCATCTCGGCGGCACCAGCTTCATCTATGCCAGGACCGCCCATGGCGAAGACCTGGTGATCCAGCGCGACGCGGCAAAGGTCCCCGACACCCAGGAGATCACCGTGTCCATCCGCAAATCCTATCTGTTCGATGAAAATGGCCAGCGGCTGCGCTGAGCGCTTCCAGCCTTGCAAGGAGAATGACCATGACTGCAACCGCGCCCATCCGCTGGGGGATACTCGGGCCCGGCGACATCGCCAAAGCGTTCGCCCGCGGCGTGGCAGGCTCGCGCACCGGCACGATCGTGGCGCTCGGCGCCCGCAATCCCGGCAAGGCAGGCCTGGCCGAGACGTTTCCCGGCGCCCGCATCCTCGACGGTTACGACGCGCTGCTCGCCGACCCCGAGGTCGATGCCGTCTATATCGCCATCCCGCATCCCGGCCATGCCGAATGGGCAATCAAGGCGGCGGAAGCCGGCAAGCATGTGCTGTGCGAAAAGCCGCTGGCGCTGACCGCCTTCGAGGCCGACGCCATGATCCATGCTGCGCGCAAGGCCGGCACCTTCCTCGGCGAAGCGTTCATGTACCGGCTGCACCCGCAGACGGCGAAGCTGGTGGAACTCATCAAGTCGGGCGTCATTGGCGATGTCAGGCTGATGAAGTCGAGCTTCGGCTTCGCCATGCCGGGCTTCATGCCCGAGCACCGGCTCTACGCCAACGATCTCGCCGGCGGCGGCATCCTCGATGTCGGCGGCTATCCCGTCTCGATGGTGCGGCTGATTGCCGGGGCTGCGACTGGAAAACCCTTCGCCGAGCCGGACAAGGTTGTCGGCACCGCCCATCTCGGCAAGTCCGGCGTCGACGAATGGGCCTCGGCGCTGCTGCATTTTCCCGGTGGCATCGTCGCCGAGGTATCCTGCAGCATCTCGCTCAAACAGGACAATGTGCTGCGCATCCTCGGCACCAAGGGCCGCATCGAAGTGCCGGATTTCTGGTTCGCCGGCGGCGGCAACCGCGATGGCGGCCCTGGCCGGATCGATGTAATCCTCGCCGACGACACGCGCGATACCATCAGCGTCAACGAAACCCGCCATCTCTATTCCTTCGAGGTCGACGCCGCCGGCGAGGCGATCCTGGCCGGCAAACAGGAGTTCGCCTGGCCGGGCATGAGCTGGGCCGACAGCCTCGGCACGCTGCGCGTCCTCGACAGATGGCGCGCCGCCGTCGGGCTCGAATATGAGATCGAAAAGCCGGCTAAGCGAACCAACACCATTTCGGGCCGGCCGCTGCGCACCGGCGGCACGGCCATTGGCAAGCGCAAGATTCCGGGCCTGTCGAAGCCGGCCTCCGTGGTGGCGCTCGGCTTCGAGGATTTCCGCACCTTCTCGTCGGGCGCAATCCTGCTCGA
This sequence comes from Mesorhizobium sp. M1143, assembly GCF_040318435.1. Taxonomy (NCBI): domain Bacteria; kingdom Pseudomonadati; phylum Pseudomonadota; class Alphaproteobacteria; order Hyphomicrobiales; family Phyllobacteriaceae; genus Mesorhizobium; species Mesorhizobium sp. M1143. Next base: position 6,662 of record NZ_JAMYMJ010000050.1, read on the forward strand.
CGCCTTCTTCGAGACCGGCGGCAATCTGTTCGATACCGGCTATGTCTACGGCGCCGGCTACACCGAAACGCTGCTTGGCCAGTGGCTCAGGAATCGCGGCGTGCGCGAGCAGTCGGTGATCATCGCCAAGGGCGCGCACTCGCCGCTCTGCTATCCCGATGTCATCGGCAAGCAGCTCGCCCAGTCGTTGGACCGGCTGCAGACCGACCATGTCGACCTCTATTTCATGCACCGCGACAACGCGGATGTGCCGGTCGGCGAATTCGTCGATGCCATGGACGGCGAGGTCAAGGCCGGCCGCATCCGTGGCCCGTTCGGCGGCTCGAACTGGACGATGGCGCGCATGGACGAGGCGATTGCCTATGCCGAGCGCACCGGCAAGCAGAAGCCCGGCGTGCTCTCCAACAATTTCTCGCTGGCCGAGATGCTGGAGCCGATCTGGGCCGGCTGCATCACCTCGTCCACCGACGACTGGAAATCCTGGTTGACGAAAAGGCAGATGCCCAACTTCGCCTGGTCGAGCCAGGGCCGCGGCTTCTTCACCGACCGCGCCGGCCGCGACAAGCAGGACAATGAGGAGCTGGTGCGGGTCTGGTATTCCGAGAAAAATTTCGGCCGCCGCGACCGCGCCATCGAGCTGGCGCAGCGCCTGGGCAAAAGTCCGATCCACATCGCGCTCGCCTATGTGCTGGCGCAGCCTTTTCCCTCGGTGCCGTTGATCGGCCCGCGCACGCTGGACGAGTTGGAGGACAGCTTGAAGGCGCTGGATATCAAGCTGTCGGCGGAGGATGTGGCGTGGCTGGATAGCGGGCCGGAACGGCGCAGGGCTTAGCAGCTAATCTCCCCCCTTGAGGGGGAGATGTCGCCGAAGGCGACAGAGGGGGTCGCCTCGCGTGGAGCGCTAACCTCCTTCTGCAGCGGCAGGTAGGCCGAGCCCAGTCGAACCGACCCCTCTGGCCTGCCGGCCATCTCCCCCGCAAGGGGGGAGATTAGCAGCTCCATGCGTCCCACCTACCGATCAATCCGGGTCGACAAAATTATCGACGACGACGTCCGCTCGACCCCGTCCATCGCGCCGATCTCGTCCAGCAACGCATCCAGATCCCTGATCGACGGCGCGTCGACGATGACGATCATGTCGAAATTGCCGCTCACCGAATGCAGCGTCCTCACCGGCGGCAGCGCCTGCAGCGCCCGCACCACCTTGTCGGCGAGCTTGGGCGTGACGGTGAGCAGCACATGCGCCCGCACCAGCCCCTGCTCGTAGTCCGGCGCCATCCGCACGCCATAGCCGATGATGATGCCGCGCTGTTCCAGCCGCTCGATCCGGCTCTGCACCGTCGTGCGCGAAGCGCCGAGCTGGCGCGCCAGCTCAGTGGTCGATGCGCGGGCATTGGCGCGCAGCAGGGAAAGCAGTTTTTGTTCGGCGTCAGTGAGCATTTCGACGAACTTTATCGGCGTATTGATCAATTGTGGGGTTCGTTTCGAACAGTTTCACGCTTCCTTTCGGCAGGCAAGCTGCGATTCTTGAAGGCATAGCGTCCACCGCGCGGCGGTCTGGGCCAAGGAGTTTTCACGAGGGGCAAGGTCATGAAGAAAATCATCGTCGTCGGCGCCGGCAAGATCGGCTCGACCATTGCAGGCATGCTCGCCGACAGCGGCGACTACCACGTCACCGTTGTCGACCGCGCGGCGGCGCAGCTTGCCGCGGCCGAACTTCCCGCCGGCGTCGAGGGGCTGGAGCTCGATATCGCAGCGCCGGGCGCACTCGAGGCCGCCCTTGCCGGCGCCTTCGCCGTGCTCAGCGCCGCCCCCTTCCATTTGACCACTCGCATCGCCGAGGCCGCGGCCGCCACCGGCGTACACTATCTCGATTTGACCGAGGACGTCGTCTCCACCCGCCGCGTCAAGGAACTGGCGCGTTCGGGCAAGAGCGCCTTCATTCCGCAATGCGGCCTTGCGCCGGGCTTCATCTCGATCGTCGCCAATGATCTCGCCAGCCGCTTCGACACGCTGGAAAGCGTTCGCATGCGCGTCGGCGCGCTGCCGCAATACCCGTCCAATGCGCTGAACTACAATCTGACCTGGAGCACCGACGGCGTCATCAACGAATATTGCGAACCCTGCGAGGCGATCGTCGAGGGCGAGCTGATCGAGGTACCGCCGCTGGAGGAGCGCGAAGAGTTCTCGCTCGACGGCGTCACCTATGAGGCCTTCAACACCTCCGGCGGTCTCGGCACGCTGGCCGAGACGCTGAAGGGCAAGGTGCGCACGCTGAACTACCGCACCATCCGCTATCCCGGCCACGCGGCGATCATGAAGGCGCTGCTCAACGACCTCGGCCTGCGCCACCGCCGCGACGTGCTGAAGGATATCTTCGAGAGCGCCCTGCCGGCAACGCTGCAGGATGTGGTCATCGTCTTCGTCACCGTCTCGGGCCGCCGCAATGGCCGCCTGCTGCAGGAAACCTACGCCAACAAGATCTATTCGCAGCGCATCGGCAACCAGGTGCGCAGCGCAATCCAGATCACCACCGCCTCCGGCATCTGCGCCGTGCTCGACATGCTGGCCGACGGCACCTTGCCGGCGACCGGCTTCGTCAAGCAGGAAAACATCGCGCTGGATGCGTTTCTCGCCAATCGTTTTGGGCGCGCTTATGCGCAGCACGAGATGGTAAGCCGGCTGGCAAGCTGAGCTACTTCACCCTCCCCCTTGTGGGGAGGGTCGGCGCGCAATCGGAGCGAAGCGGAGATGGCGAGACGGGGTGGGGGTGAGCGCCGACGGTTGGCGAGGACCCCCACCCCGCTCCGCTCCGCGATCGACCCTCCCCACAAGGGGGAGGGTGAAGCGCCCGCTACTTCCGCAGAGCCATCGGTCGTCCGAGCAGAAACCGGATGAAGTTGCCTGCGGTCCGCGGCGCCATGCGGGGCTGCGTCGCCTGTCGTGGCGCGCTTTGCCTTCGCGCTGGCACCTTGGGTTCGACACCCGGTCGGCCCACCGTGAAGGAGGGCCCCGAGACCGGCTTCCCCCTCAACACGTTGGCGGCGTTGTTGTCATGGATGACGATGCACCATTGCGCGCCCTTCGATGCCGCCACGACGGTGTTGAAGCGCGTCGCCATTTTTGCGTGGTGCTCGCTGTAGACGCCGCTCATCGCCGGCGATCTCCTTTCGACCAGCGTGCCGAACGCCGACGTGACATAGTCGTGGTGCGTGTAGCGTCCGCTTGCCGTGTCGAAATTCTGGCCGTCCGGAAAGGCAATGTAGAGCGGCTGCAGGTCCACCACACGCTTTTCGATCTCCCGGCGCGCGTAGTGCTCGACGCGCTCCATGAAGGTCGGCGCCAGCGCGTCGTCGCTGTCGAGCCGCGTGAGCGAAACATAGTCGGCATCGGTATCGGCCTGGACGAAGGCATTGAAGCGATCATTGTAATCCTCGCCCGCCTCGACAAGGATCGGCCTGACGTCGACACCGGCCACGCAGCTGCACACGGTGCGAATATAGTTCTCGTGCGTATCGGCATCGAACGCCAGAAGGACGGTAAAATCCTTCAGCGACTGGCCTTCGAGCGACGACGCGCAATAGGTGTCGAACAACGCCAGGCGCTCGACCAGCCAGACCGGGTCGAGATTGGCGCGGCCCTTTCCGTCCCACTGGCTTGGCTTGAAGCCAGCGGCGATGTTGTAGCGTATGGCGATGTATTTCTTCAGGCCGGTGTCCATGGACCGACACTTAGTACATTCCGCTGATCTGCGACAACCGACGGCTGAGCGGCCACCCTCCCCCTTGTGGGGAGGGTCGGCGCGCGGGCGGGGCGCCGCGGAGCTGGCGGGACGGGGTGGGGGTGGGCGCTGCCGGTCGGCGCGGACCCCCCCCCCCCCCCCGGGGGGGGGGGGGGCGGCGGCGGGGGGCCGGCCCCCCCCGGCGGGGCCCCCGGGGGGGGGGGCTGAGCGCTGACGGTCGGCGAGGACCCCCACCCCGCTCCGCTACGCGGATCGACCCTCCCCACAAGGGGGAGGGTAAGCGCACTTCAAATATGCAGCGCGTGGCCCAGCGCCTTCAGCGCCGCTTCCTGGAAGCCTTCGCCTTGCGTCGGATGCGCATGGATAGTGCCGGCGATATCCTCCAGCCGCGCGCCCATTTCCAGCGCCAGGCCGAATGCCGCCGCCAGTTCCGACACGCCTTGCCCGACCGCCTGGATGCCCAGCACCAGATGGTTGTCCGCGCGGGCGACAACACGAACAAACCCGTCCTCGCCGAGTTTCGTCATCGCCCGGCCGTTGGCGGCGAAGGGGAACTGGCCGATCTTGATTTCGCCTGAAGCCTTCGCCTCCTCCGGCGTTAGCCCTGCCGTCACCAGCTCCGGATCGGTGAAGCAGACGGCCGGGATCGAGCGCTTGTCCCAGCTGCGCTTGTGGCCGGCGACGATCTCGGCCACCATTTCGCCTTGCGCCATCGCCCGGTGCGCCAGCATCGGCTCGCCGGTGACGTCGCCAATGGCATAGATGCCGCGCATTGAGGTGCGGCACTGGTCCTCGATCTTGATGAACTTGCCGGCCATGTCGAGATCGATCTGATCGAGGCCCCAGCCCTCCGTCACCGGCTTGCGGCCGACCGTGACCAGGATCTTGTCTGCCGCGATTTTGGTGCTCTTGCCGTCCGCGGTCTCGACCAGCAGCGCGTCGCCCTTGACCCCCTTGGCCTTGGCGCCAAGCATCACCTCGACGCCGAGCTGGGCCAGCCGTTTCACCACCGGCCGGGTCAGTTCCGCATCATACTGCGCCAGCACGCGCGGCAGCGCCTCGACCACGGTCACCGCGGCGCCCATTTTGGCGAACGCCATGCCGAGTTCCAGCCCGATATAGCCGCCGCCGACCACGGCGAGCTTTTTCGGCACCTCGCCGAGAGCCAGCGCTTCTGTGGATGAAATCACCGGGCCGCCGAACGGCAGGAACGGCAGTTCCACCGTCGCCGAGCCGGTGGCGATCACAACCGTTTCGGCGCGGATGATCTGGGTGCCGGTCTCGGTCTCGACCGCGACGGTCTTGCCGTCGCGGAACGTCGCCCAGCCATAGACGGTCTTGACCTTGGCCTTCTTCAGTAGCCCGGCAACGCCCCCGGTCAGCCGGCTAACAATGCCGTCCTTCCACGCAACCGTCTTGCCGAGATCGAGCACGGGCGCTGCTACCGAGATGCCGAGCGGACTGCTGCCGCCGGCCATATGCGCGACCTTCTCGAACTCTTCCGCCGCATGGATCATCGCCTTGGACGGGATGCAGCCGACATTGAGACAGGTGCCGCCCGGTTTGCCGGCTTCAACGATCACCGTATCGATGCCGAGCTGGCCGGCACGGATAGCGCAGACGTAGCCGCCGGGCCCGGCGCCGATGACCAGCAGCTTGCAGGAGATTTCTTTCATGGCGTGACCCTTTGATGCGAGGGAATGTTCCGTCGCGATCCTTCGCGCCCCCCTCTGTCCTGCCGGACATCTCCCCCTCGAGGGGGGAGATCAGCAGCTTCTTCGCTTCGCTCATTCCTGCAACGATGGAGATTGGCGAAACCCTGCGTGACGTCCAATCTCCCCCCTTGTGGGGGAAATGCCTGGTAAGGCAGAGGGGGGCGCTGTCCCGCCGTCATCTCGGTCGTTCCGCCCCTCAATCCACGAATATCAGCGCTGGCGTCTCAATCAGCGCCTTGATCCGCTGCACAAACACCGCCGCATCCCAGCCGTCGACCACCCGGTGATCGAAGCTCGATGACAGGTTCATCATCTTGCGCGGGATGAACTGGGTGCCGTCCCAGACCGGCCGCACCATCATCTTGTTGACGCCGACGATCGCCACCTCAGGATGATTGATGACCGGCGTCGTCGCCACGCCGCCCATGGCGCCGAGCGAGGTGATGGTGATGGTCGATCCCGACAGCTCGTCGCGGCTGGCCGTGCCGGACTTCGCCGCTTCGGCCAGGCGGTTGAGCTCGGCCGCGCAATCCCAGAGGTCGCGCGCCTCGGCGTGCTTGACCACCGGCACCACCAGGCCCGACGGCGTCTGCGCGGCAATGCCGATATGGACGCCGCCATGCTGATGGATGATGCCGGCCTCGTCGTCGAACAGCGCGTTAATGTTGGGCTGGTCGGCAATCGCCTTGACCATCGCCCGCATCAGGAACGGCAGCAGCGTCAGCTTCGGCCTCTCCACACCCTTGCGCTTTTCCTTGTTGAGCGCCGCGCGCAACTCCTCAAGTGCTGTGACGTCGATCTCCTCGACATAGGTGATGTGCGGGATGCGTGACTTCGCCAGCGACATTTTTTCGGCGATCTTGCGCCGCAGTCCGATGACCTTGATATCCTCGACGCTGTCATTGCGCGCCAGACCCGACGCCTTCGCTACCTGCGGTCCGCGTGCCAGGAATGCCTCGATATCTTCGTGGCTGATGCGGCCGGCAGGGCCGGTACCCGACACCTGGCGCAGATCGATCCCCGCCTCCTTCGCCCTGAGCCGGATGGCGGGCGACGCCAGGGGCTTTTCGCCCTCCGGGCGCGGCGCGCCGGAGGGTGCCGCACCTTTAGATGTCGGCGCAGCACCCCCACCCTTAGCCCCTCCCCACAAGGGGGAGGGGGATTCAGTCTCAGCTGCCCGTGCGCTTTTGGCTGCTGGTGCAGGTGGTGGCGACTTGGCGTCGGATTTCGTCGCCGAAACGCCTCCCTCTTGTGGGGGTCCGGAGGACGGGCGAGACCCGTGGCTCGCCCCGGCAGGGGTGGGGGTCGGTGCCGCCGTGACCTCTGACGATTTCGAGCCTTCGGCGACATTGCCCTCCCCCGCCACTTTCAGCCGCACGATGGGCGAGCCGATCGCCACCGTGTCGCCGATCTCGGCGCCCAGCCACAGGATCTCGCCATCGACCGGCGAAGGTATTTCCACCGTCGCCTTGTCGGTCATCACGGCGGCGAGCAAAGCGTCCTCGCGCACGAGGTCGCCGACCTTGACGTGCCATTCCACCAGCTCCGCCTCGGCAACGCCTTCGCCGACATCGGGCAGCTTGATGATGTGTTCGCCCATCCCTAGGCTCCCATGGTTTCGAGAAGCGCGCGGCCGACACGGGCCGGCCCCGGGAAATAATCCCATTCCTGCGCATGCGGGTAGGGCGTGTCCCAACCGGTGACGCGCGCCACCGGCGCTTCCAGATGGTAAAAACAATTTTCCTGCACCAGCGCCGACAGCTCGGCGCCGAAGCCGGAGGTCAGTGTCGCCTCGTGCACGACGACGCAGCGTCCGGTCTTCTTCACCGAAGCGACTATCGCGTCGAGATCGAGCGGCAGCAGGGTCCGCAAATCGATGATCTCGGCATCGATGCCGGTTTCTTCCACGGCCGCCTGCGCGACATAGACCATGGTGCCGTAGGCGAGCACGGTGACGGCCGAGCCCGCCCGGCGGATCGCCGCCTTGCCGAGCGGCACCGTGTAATGGCCGTCGGCGACCTCGCCCAGTTCATGCTTCGACCATGGCGTCACCGGTCGGTCGTGATGGCCATCGAACGGTCCGTTATAGAGCCGCTTCGGCTCCAGAAAAATCACCGGATCGGGATCCTCGATCGCGGCGATCAGCAGCCCCTTGGCATCATGAGGATTGGACGGCACCACCGTCTTCAGCCCCGACACATGGGTGAACAGCGCTTCCGGGCTCTGGCTGTGCGTCTGGCCGCCAAAAATGCCGCCGCCGGTCGGCATGCGGACAACGATCGGGCAGGTGAAATCGCCGTTCGAGCGGTAGCGCAGGCGTGCTGCTTCCTGCGTCAGCTGGTCGTAAGCCGGGTACATGTAGTCGGCAAACTGAATTTCCACGCATGGCTTCAGCCCATAGGCGGCCATGCCGATGGCGGAGCCGACAATGCCGGATTCGTTGATCGGCGCATCGAAGCAGCGGCTCTTGCCGTACTTCGCTTGCAGGCCTGCCGTGCAGCGGAAGACACCCCCGAAGAAGCCGACATCCTCGCCATAGACGATGACGCGTTCGTCGCGCGCCATCGACACGTCCATGGCGTCGCGGATCGCCTCGATCATGGTCCGTCTCGGCATGGTCAGACTCCCGCCTGCTGGCGCTGGCGCCTGAGATGCGGCGGCATCTCGGCAAACACGCCCTCGAACATCTCGCGCGTCGACGGCTTGCCGCCGGCATGCAGCGTGCCGTGGCCTTCAGCTTCCTTCTGCGCCGCGATCACCGTGTCGAGGATTTCGGCTTCCGCCTGGGCATGGCGCTCATCCGACCAGACCCCGCGCAGGATCAGATGGTTCTTCAGCCGCATCACCGGATCACCGAGCGGCCAGGCGTCGGATTCCGTCTTCGGCCGATAGGCAGACGGATCGTCCGAGCTCGAATGCGCGCCGGCACGGTAGGTCACGTATTCGATCAGCGTCGGGCCGAGATTCTGGCGCGCCCGCTCCGCCGCCCATTTGGCCACGGCATGAACGGCGAGATAGTCGTTGCCGTCGACGCGCAACGCCGGAATACCGAAGCCGAGGCCGCGCGCGGCAAAGGTGCCGGAACCGCCGCGCGCAATGCCTTGAAACGTCGAGATCGCCCACTGGTTGTTGACGACATTGAGGATGACCGGCGCCTTGTAGGTCGAGGCGAACACCAGTGCGGAATGGAAATCGGATTCGGCCGTCGAGCCGTCGCCGATCCACGCCGCCGCGATTTTCGAATCGTTGCTGATAGCGGAAGCCATCGCCCAGCCGACCGCCTGGATGTATTGCGTCGCCAGATTGCCGGAGATCGAGAAGAAGCCATGCTCCTTCGACGAATACATGATCGGCAATTGCCGCCCTTTGAGCGGATCGGCCTCGTTGGAATAAATCTGGTTCATCATCGTGACCATCGGATAGCCGTCGGCGATGAGCAGGCCGGCCTGCCGATAGGTCGGGAAATTCATGTCGCCTGGCGCCAGCGCCTTGCGGAAAGCGCAGCTCACCGCCTCTTCGCCCAGATGCTGCATGTAGAACGAGGTCTTGCCCTGGCGCTGCGCCATCTGCATGCGCGCATCGAAGCTGCGCAGCGTCATCATGTGGCGCAACCCCTCGAGCAGCTCCTCGTCGGTGAGCAGCCCGGCCCACGGCCCGACCGCCTCAGCGGTGCGGTTGAGCACACGGATGATCGAAAACGCCATGTCGCGGATGGTGCGCGGATCGACATCGATGTCCGGTCGCGGCACCGAGCCCGCCTTGGGGATAGGCACGTTGGAGAAGTCGGGCGTTCCGCCCGGCCGCACTTCCGGCTCCGGCACATGAAACCGCAACATCCCAGCATCGGTCATGACCATCGTCCTCCCATGTTGCCCGGTGGTGGATATTTGCACATCCGCGCGGCCGGCACAGCGCCAATTCATCGGGCCTCGAACCCAACCCGGCATCTCGGCCGTCAAGCGACCGCAAGATGCAGATATGGCCGCGAAATTTCTTGTCGATGTTTTGAGGCGGGGCGCAATTTGGCGCAAGATTGCGGGCGATTGCCGCCAGATACGAGCGCGACTGACCTTCTCCCCTTGTGGGAGAAGGTGGATTGCCGCGAAGCGGCAAGACGGATGAGGGGTGTTCCAGCGGAGTGAGACGTTGGTGCCTTCTGGAACACCCCTCATCCGTCGCCTTCGGCGACACCTTCTCCCACAAGGGGAGAAGGGAAGACCGCTTCTCCGTTCACTCCGCCCTCTCCCCATGCTAACCAACGCTAATGGCGCAGAAAAAAGGATACGAAGTCGATTCGTGGCTGGCGAAGCCGGAAGCGCGCATATCGATCGTCCTGCTTTACGGACCCGACCGCGGCTTGGTCGCCGAGCGGGCCAAAACCTTTGCCGCGAAAACTGGCCTGCCGCTCGACGATCCGTTTTCCGTCGTACGGCTCGACGGCGCGGAGGTCGATCGCGACCAGGGCCGGCTGCTCGACGAAGCCCGGACCGTGCCGATGTTCTCCGACCGGCGGCTTCTGTGGGTGCGCAACGCCAGCGGCCAGAAGCCGCTGGCTGAGGACGTCAAGGCGCTGACCGCGGAGCCCGCGCGCGACGCGATCATTCTCATCGAGGCCGGCGACCTTAAAAAAGGCGTCGGGCTGCGCGCCGTGGTCGAGGCGGCCGACAACGCCATGGCGCTGCCTTGTTATGCCGATGAAGCGCGCGACATCGACAGCGTCATCGACGACGAGTTGCGCAAGGCCGGCATGTCGATGGCGCTCGATGCGCGCCAGGCGCTGCGCCGCAATCTCGGCGGCGACCGGCTGGCCTCGCGCGGTGAAATCGAAAAGCTGGTGCTTTACGCCCACGGCCAGAAGGACATTGGCCTCGATGACGTCAGGGCGATGTCCGGCGACGTTTCCGGCGCCTCCTTCGACGACGCGGTCGATGCTGTGCTGGAAGGCAAGATCGGTGACTTCGACACCGCCTTCACCCGCCACTGCCTGTCCGGCGGCCATCCTTTCCTGGTACTGTCCTCGGCGATGCGGCAGCTGCAGCAGCTTCAAATCATGCGCGGCCAGATGGACACCGCCGGCCGCAACGCCGCCTCGGCAGTGGCCGGCGCCCGTCCGCCGGTGTTTTTCTCGCGGCGCAAGCTGGTGGAGAAGGCGCTGGAGCGCTGGAACGTCGAGGCGCTCAGCCGCGCGCTGAACCGGCTGCAATCGGCCGTGCTGCAGACCAGGCGCAGGCCGGATTTGTCGGAAGCGCTGGCGCGGCAGGCGCTGCTCGGCATTGCGGTGGAGAGCGCGAGGCTGGCGCAGCGGTGATCTCCCCCCTTGAGGGGGAGATGTCGCCAAAGGCGACAGTGGGGGTCGCGGCGCGTGGAGCGCTGGCGCCTTTCGCAACGACGAACGAGGTCGGCGCTTGATGGGAGACGACCCTTCTGGCCTGCCGGCCATCTCCCCCTCAAGGGGGGAGATCAGCAGTTCGATCCCTTCGGCAATCGCCAATAAAAAGAAGGGCCGGCAACCGCCAAGCCCTTTCTTCATCCTAAGCCAGAACTTCATTCGCCGGCTAAATATGGCGCAACCCCAACCCTCTACCGCTCATCCTTCAACCGCCGGCATAGCTCGTCGAGCTGCTCCAGACTGCGGTAGTCCACGCGGATCGCGCCGCCTTTGCCCTTGTGCTCGATGGTCACGATCATGCCGATCGTGTTGGTCATCAGCCTTTCCAGCGCCAGCGTGTCGGCATCCTTGCCCGATGCGCCGTGTGCTGGTTTTGCCTTGGGCGGCGTGCCGCCCGCCGGCATCTGCGCCAGCGCCTCAGCCTGGCGCACCGAAAGCCCTTCTTCGACGATCTGCTTGGCTAGCCCGGCGGGATCCTGCGCCGTCACCAGCGTCCGGGCATGGCCGGCCGACAGCACGCCGTCGACCAGCATGTCGCGGATTACGTCGGGCAGCTTCAACAGCCTGAGCGTGTTGGCGACGTGGCTGCGGCTCTTGCCGATGACATTGCCGAGGTCGGCCTGTGTGTAGCCGTGGTCGTCGATCAACTGCTGGTAGCCGAGCGCCTCCTCGACCGGGTTGAGATCGGTGCGCTGGACGTTTTCTATGATCGCCAGTTCCAGCGCTGTGCGGTCGTTGACGTCGCGCACGATGATCGGGATCTCGGTCAGCCCGGCGCGCTGCGCCGCCCGCCAGCGCCGCTCGCCGGCGATGATCTCGTAGCGCCCGGCCTGCGTCGGCGAAGGCCGCGCCACCACCGGCTGCACGACGCCATGTTCGCGGATCGATTGCGCGAGATCCGTCAGATCGGCGTCGCCGAAATGCCGGCGCGGGTTTTTCGGGTTCGGGCTCAGAAACTCGATCGGCACCTTGCCGTCGGCATTCAGGCCTGGCTTTTCGGCCGCTGCCACCGGGCGGTCGATCTCCCCGATCAGCGCCGCCAGTCCACGCCCCAGTCTCTTTCTCGAAAGGTCTTCGCTCATCTCAATTCCAGATTCTTGATCGTTTCGGTGCCGGATCGCTTTGTTTATCGACCCTGCCTAATCATGCAGCGCGCAATTTTCGCTCGCGGCGGATCACTTCGGATGCCAATTGCAGATAGGCTTGGCTGCCGGAGCATTTCAGGTCGTAGAGGATCGCCGGCTTGCCATAGGAGGGCGCCTCGGACACTCGCACATTCCTAGGAATGATGGTCTCGTAGACCTTGTCGCCCATATGTGCCCGCACGTCCTGAACCACCTGGTTGGCGAGGTTGTTGCGGCCGTCATACATGGTCAGCACGATGCCCTGGATGATCAAGTCCGGATTGATCGAACGGCGCACCTGCTCCACCGTTTCCAGGAGTTGGCTTAGCCCTTCCAGCGCGAAGAACTCGCACTGCAGCGGCACAAGAACAGAATCGGCTGCCGCCATTGAATTCAAAGTCAAAAGGTTGAGCGAGGGCGGGCAGTCGATCAGCACATAGCCGAACGGCGCACCGCGCTCGGTGGCGGCGCGCAGCGCGTTGCGCAGCTTAAGCACGCGATCCGGCGCCGAGGCGATTTCCATCTCGATGCCGAGCAGATCGAGCGTCGACGGCACGATCGACAGGCCGGGCACCGCCGTTGGAATGGCCGCCTCTTCCAGGCCCAGTTCGCCGGTCAGCACATCGTACGAGGAGACGGTGCGGTCCTTGCGGTCGATACCGAGACCCGTCGAGGCATTGCCTTGCGGGTCGAGATCGACGATCAGCACCTTTTCGCCGATCGCGGCCAGCGCCGTGGCCAGATTGATGGCGGTGGTTGTCTTGCCGACGCCGCCCTTCTGGTTGGCGACGGTGATGATGCGAGGTCCGGTTTTCATGGGTCTGTGCCAGGTATTCATGTGGGCCAGGTATTCATTGCGTCGCCAAGGTTGCGAAGGAGAGCTTACGCAGTCTGCAGATCGGTCACTTCGAGGATGACGCCATGGGCGTCGGTCATGCTCGGATGTTCTACCAGATCGAAAGCCCAGCGGTGAGTGCTTTCTTCCACCTCGGAGCGGTAATCCCGGCCTTTGTGGAACAGCGCCCGCGATCCCTTGGTCAGCCACGGCGCCGACAGATCGAGCAGCGCCGGCAGCGCGGCCAGCGCCCGCGCCGTGATGATTTCCGGTGCGGAAACAAGCGCATAGCTGTCGTCGATGCGCCGCGCGACAACCCGCGCCGGCAAACCGAACTGGCCTATCATCGCTTGCAGAAAGGACGCTTTCTTGCGGTTGCTCTCGACCAGATCGATCGATGCGCCGTCGCGCTCGACCAGCAGGAAAGCCAGCACCAGGCCCGGAAAACCGCCGCCCGAACCGAGATCGGCCCAGTGTTTGGCCTGCGGGGCGATTCGCGCCAGTTGCGCGCTATCCAGAATGTGGCGGCCCCAGACATCGTCCAGCGTCGACGGCGCGGCCAGATTGATGCTTCGGTTCCATTTCAGGAACAGCTTTTCGAACGCCACCAGGCGATCGAATGTTTCACGTGAAACCGGTCCCGCAGCCTCTTGCAGGCTCGCCCATGAGGCAGCGCTCACGCAACGGCCCTTTGGGCGGCCGATTCGGCGTTGCGAACGTGCGCGACGATGATGGCCAGCGCCGCCGGCGTCATGCCTTCCATACGCTGCGCGTCAGCGATCGACCGGGGCTGACGCGCTAGCATCTTCTGCTTCAGCTCATTGGACAGGCCAGGAACATCGGCGAAATCCACCGACGCCGGGATCAGCCGGCTTTCCTCGTGGCGGATTTGTGCGACATCTGTCTGCTGGCGATCGAGGTAAACCGAATATTTCGCTTCCGTTTCGAGCCGCTCAGAGGTTTTGACGTCGATTGCGCCAAAGGCCGGCGCAACACGGGCCAGCCAAGCTATATTGACGCCGGGATAAGCGAGCAATTCGTAGGCGGAGCGGCGCACGCCGTCCCTGTTGATCTCCAGCCCATGCCGCGCTGCTTCGTTGGGCGTCATCGTTGTCGCAGCTGCGAGTTCGCGCGCCCTATCAAGATCCTGTGTGACTTGATTGAACCGCCGCGTTCGCTCCGGCGACACGATACCCAGCCGATTTGCCAGAGGCGTAAGCCTTTCATCGGCATTGTCGGCGCGCAGCGATAGGCGAAACTCCGCCCGCGAAGTGAACATGCGGTAGGGCTCGGCAATGCCGCGGCTGGTGAGGTCGTCGACCATCACACCGATATAGGCTTCGGTGCGGCTGAGCACGATTTGGTCGTCGGCCGCCGCCTTGCGCGCGGCGTTGAGCCCGGCGAGCAGGCCCTGCGCTCCGGCTTCTTCATAACCGGTGGTGCCGTTGATCTGACCGGCGAGGAAAAGCCCCGCAATACGTTTGGTCTCAAGCGTCGGCTCCAACTCGCGCGGATCGACATGGTCGTATTCGATGGCGTAGCCGGGCTGCAGCATGGTCGCGCGTTCCAGGCCCGGGATCGTCTTCAGAATGTCGAGCTGGACGTCTTCGGGCAGGGAGGTCGAGATGCCATTGGGGTAGACGGTGTCATCGTCCAGCCCTTCCGGCTCCAGGAATATCTGATGACCTTCTCGATCGCCGAACTTGACGATCTTGTCTTCGATCGACGGGCAGTAACGTGGACCTACGCCTTCGATCGAGCCGGAATACATGGCCGAGCGGCCGAGATTGGCGCGGATCAGCGCGTGCGTCGCCGGCGTCGTACGCGTAATACCGCAATGGATTTGCGGATTCTTGATTGTGTCGGTGAGCAGCGAGAACGGCACTGGATGTTCGTCGGCCGCCTGGCTTTCCAGCGACGCCCAGTCGATGGTGCGGCCATCGAGCCGCGGCGGCGTGCCGGTCTTCAGCCGTCCAAGCGCGAAACCGGCGCGGCTCATCGTCGCCGACAGGCCAAGGCTCGCCTGCTCGTTCATCCGCCCGGCGACAATCTTCCTGTCGCCAATGTGGATGAGGCCGCGAAGAAAGGTGCCGGTGGTCAGCACCACGGCGCCGCACGCCAACCGGCGCCCGCCGGCCAGGCGCACAGCGGCGACCCGTCCATCCACGATGTCGAAGTCCAGAACCTCGCCTTCGACGACGTCGAGACCGTTCTGCTGCCGAATCGCTTCCTGCATGGCCAGCCGATACAGCTTGCGGTCGGCCTGCGTGCGCGGCCCGCGCACGGCAGGGCCTTTGCGGCGATTGAGCAGGCGGAATTGGATGCCGGCAGCATCGGCGATGCGGCCCATCAGCCCGTCCATGGCGTCGATCTCACGCACCAGATGGCCCTTCCCGAGGCCGCCGATCGCTGGATTGCAGGACATGACACCGATCGTGTCGAAGCGCAGCGTCACCAGCGCGGTCCTGGCGCCGGCGCGCGCGGCAGAGCTCGCAGCCTCGCACCCGGCATGGCCACCGCCTACCACAACCACGTCATAGTGATCGATCATTGTCCCTTCCAGATTCAGAGATTTCCCGACACATGTCCCCACGAGAGGACGCTGTCAAGGATTGCAGGTTGATTCGTTCACGTGGACCGGAGTGCTGAAAGCCGCAGAGGTGTTTCACGTGAGTCATGGAAGCGGCGAAGCCTCGTTTGGCGCTGCCCCTTATCTATCTTCCGGCATCTTCTCCCCATGAACGGGGACAATGAGGGGCGGTGCAGGCTTTCGGCCACTTGCCCTTTTGCCAACCGTCTCGTTTCACGTGAAACGCACTTGGGCGGCCCCTATGTTTCACGTGAGTCACTCATACCAGCGCCCCGTCATGTTTCACGTGAGTCACTTTCCAATGCAAAACTGCGAAAAGATCACGTCCAGCAGGTCCTCGACATCCACCGCGCCGACAATCCGGCCAAGTCGGTCCGCCGCAAGACGCAGCTCCTCCGCCCGTAGCTCCTGGCCGCACTCTTGCCCCGACAAAGCCGAGATCAGAAAGCGCCTGGTCTCATTGAGCAGCTCCACATGCCGCAACCGAGACGGCAGGATGTCACCGGCATCGCCGATAGCAGCCGCGGCGCGCCTGCCGATCTCAGCCAGCAGTTCAGCCAAACCAGTGCCGTCCACCGTCGATATCAACGCATCATACGCCTCTGATCGCGGCGAACCTTTCAAGAGATCGACCTTGGTGCCGATTCTCAAAGCCGGGGCGTCAACAGGCATGTTGCCGATCGCAGTAGGGTCCGCCAGATCTTCCAGCAACAGCACCAGGTCAGCCGTATGCGCCTTGGCCCGCGCCTTTTCGATACCGATCGCTTCGATCTTGCCGGGCGACTCGCGCAGGCCCGCGGTGTCGGTTACCCTGACCCGCACTCCGTGGAGATCCAGCACCACTTCGAGCAAGTCCCGCGTCGTGCCGGGCTCGTCGGTAACAATCGCCGCCTCACGCCTGGCCAGCGCGTTGAACAGGCTGGATTTGCCGGCGTTCGGTGCACCGAGGATGACAACCTCAAACCCGTCACGGATGATCTCGGCGGCATGGAAGCCATCGACATGCCGGCCGATCTCGCCCACCATTGCGCGCACATCGGACCAAACCGTGTCCGAAACCGAACCGGGCACGTCGTCTTCGTCGGCGAAGTCGATTTCCGCCTCGATCATCGCCCGTGCATGGATCAGCCGACGGCGCCAGCCAAGATAGAGTTCGCTTTGCACTCCTTCGGCATTCTGCACGGCAAAGCGCCGCTGCGCTTCGGTTTCGGCGTTGACCAGATCGGCCAACGCCTCCGTCTCGACCAGATCCAGCTTGCCGTTGAGAAGAGCCCGGCGCGTAAATTCACCAGGTTCCGCATGACGCACGCCGTCAAACCCGGCAATGATCTCCAGCATCTTGCTGGCGACGGCGCGGCCGCCATGGACGTGGAACTCGGCGACATCCTCGCCGGTAAAACTGTTCGGCCCCGGAAAAAACAGCACCAGGCCGTTGTCGATAAGCGACCCGTCCACTGTTCGGAGCTTGCGCAGGGTCGCAACCCGGTCCTTGATCATGCCGTCGGCAACCGTTTCGACAGCGAATCGAGTTCTTGGTCCGGAGATGCGGATGACAGCGATGCCGGCAGGCAGGCGGCCGCTGGACAGCGCAACAATCGAATCGCCTGAAATCATTTGCCCGTTCTCACCGGTCGCCTAGCTGTCCGGTCGACAATCCCACAGTATGCGGCCGTCATGAACCGGCTGTTCGTCAATATCAAGGTCGATCGCGAGGAGCGGCCGGGCATTACCAAATCTGTATAGCCGCCTTGTCATCCATGTGCGAGCAGGCGGGTCCTAATTCCGACGCCAAGCAGTTCTGGGCGGGCCAGCAAGCCCTACGCAGGCCGCATCGTTAACGCTTGTGCCTGGCCCCGAGCCGTGAAGCTGGATCCTTCGCCCCCGACAGGCAAGCTTCGTTCCGGCTGCGAATCAGAAGCCAGACCCGCGTCACGCCGATATTGTCGCCCCGATCGGAACGCATGCGAATCGATCGAACATTGGCCAGTGGCATCCGGCCGCCAACCGGCAGACCGGAGCTATGCACCGGCTATCCTGCCCGTGGCGCCGGATCCGTAGGAACCGAGCCGCTGTTGCGACGGCAGGTCAACCGGTGTTTCCGTCCAACGCCGAAGGAAGCGGCGTCGCATCAATGGATGGCGACCGCGGCCCGAACAGCAAATCCTTGGCCGCGACCACCGCTCCGACCGTGATCAGGATGCAAGCAACAGCCACCGACCAGTGAAACACACCAAAGCCTGCCAGCAGAAGCACGATGACCGAGAAGAGGGGCGCGGCATAGGAGAGGGCGCCGAGGATCATGATGTCCCCGTGCTTGCAGCCATAGTCCCAGGCGTAAAAGCCGGCGCCTAGCGGTATTACGCCCAAGATGACGATGGCGCTCCACTCCGTCGCCGTCTGTGCCCAGACGGTGGTCTCAAGGGTGAGGTGCAGCACCAAGGCGACCGCAGCCGTGATGAAGCAGTAACCGACGACCACATCGGTCGGCACCTTGCCAAAGCGGCGCGATAAAACCGAATAGCCGGCCCAGATGAAAGCGCAGAACAGCGAGATGACATGCCCCTTCATCACACCATTGGCCAGTCCGATCGTGCCGCCCTTGGTGATCACCACAATGGCGCCGGCAAGGCCGAGCATGACGCCGGCAATGTGATGGGCCCTCAGCTTTTCTCCAGGCAGGAAGGCGCCAAAGACGACGATCAGCAACGGCCAGAGATAGGCGATCAGGCTGACCTCGACCGGCGGCGCCGACTGGATGGCGAAGAAATAGGCGCAGTGGTAGATGCACAGCCCCGCTGTGCCGAGCGCCCAGACCTGCCACGGCTGGCGCAGCGACTTGATCGCCGCCGGACGGACAAGCCAGCTCGACGCGCCGACCAACCCGCCAAGCAGAAACGTCATCGCCGCCAGCTGAAAGGGCGGAATCGGTCCCGCCGCCGTCGAAAGCAGCGCCAGGAAGGACCATGTCAGGATGGCCGAGAAGCCGATCAGGGTCGGGATTGTTTTCTCCATGCGGCTTCCGATCTTCGAGACGCGATTACTCGCATGACGACAGCTGTGGAAATTGCCGCCCAAGGCCACGCCCTGTCGGAAATGCGACCTGTTTGCCCCCGCAATGAAAAACCCCGTCCCAGTTCCCGGAACGGGGCTTCAATGCGAAACGATGGCCGACGAGAAGCTTACGTGTTCATCGAATCGAAGAAATCGGCGTTGGTCTTGGTCTGCTTCAGCTTGTCGATCAGGAACTCGATCGCATCCGTGGTTCCCATCGGCGCCAGGATGCGGCGCAGGACGAAGATCTTCTGCAGATCCTGCTTGGAGACCAGCAGGTCTTCCTTGCGGGTGCCGGACTTCAAAATGTCCATGGCCGGGTAGATGCGCTTGTCGGCGACCTTGCGGTCGAGCTGGATTTCGCAGTTGCCGGTGCCCTTGAACTCTTCGAAGATGACTTCGTCCATGCGGCTGCCGGTGTCGATCAGCGCGGTGGCGATGATGGTCAGCGAGCCGCCTTCCTCGATGTTGCGGGCCGCGCCGAAGAAGCGCTTCGGCCGCTGCAGCGCGTTGGCGTCGACACCGCCGGTCAGCACCTTGCCGGAGGACGGCACAACGGTGTTGTAGGCACGGCCGAGGCGGGTGATCGAATCGAGCAGAATAACGACGTCGCGGCCATGCTCGACCAGGCGCTTGGCCTTTTCGATGACCATTTCGGCGACCTGGACGTGGCGCACCGCCGGTTCGTCAAAGGTCGAGGACACGACCTCGCCCTTCACCGAACGCTGCATGTCGGTCACTTCTTCTGGCCGTTCGTCGATCAGAAGTACGATCAGATAGCATTCCGGATGATTGGCCGTGATCGAGTGGGCGATATTCTGCATCAGCACCGTTTTACCGGTACGCGGCTGCGCGTTGATGAGCGCGCGCTGTCCCTTGCCGATCGGCGCCACCAGGTCGATCACCCGCGACGAGATGTCCTTGCCGGTCGGATTGTCGATCTCCATCTTCAGCCGCTTGGTCGGATAGAGCGGCGTCAGATTGTCGAAATGGATCTTGTGACGGATCTTTTCGGGATCGTCGAAATTGATCGTGTTGACCTTGAGAAGGGCGAAATAGCGCTCGCCCTCTTTTGGGCTGCGGATCGGCCCTTCGACGGTATCGCCGGTCTTCAAGGAGAAGCGGCGGATCTGCGAGGGCGAGATGTAGATATCGTCGGGACCCGGGAGATAATTGGCGTTGGCTGAGCGCAGGAAGCCGAAACCGTCCTGCAACAACTCGACCACACCATCGCCGATGATCTCGACGTCCTGGGCGGCCAGTTTCTTCAGGATGGCAAACATCAGTTCCTGCTTGCGCATGACGCTGGCGTTTTCCACTTCGAGCGATTCGGCATAGGCGATCAGCTCTGGCGGCTTCTTGTTCTTGAACTCTGCGAGTTTCATTTCTTGCATAGACGGACTCTGAATCTGCTTTGGGGAAAATATATCGGCTGGATGCGATAAATGCCGGGCGCGGCCGAAAGCAATCAAGGGCGGCGCATGACGGGAAGGAAGACCCGTCTTTTATCGTCGGTCGGGGGAAAGAGCAAGCTGCGTTTTGTCGACCGAAATGGGCCTAGAACGGCTTGACGACAACCAGGATGACGATGGCGATCATCAGCAATGTGGGGATCTCGTTGACGATTCGCCAGTGCCGCGCCGGTTTTTCATTGCGGTCCTCGGCGAATTTCCTGACAGCACCGGCCAGATAGCCATGCACGCCCGACAGCAACAGCACCAAGCCTATCTTGGCGTGCAGCCAGCCGCCGTGAAAGCCAAACACTTTCCAGGCAAGCCAAAGCCCGAACACCCAGGTGACGATCATCGCCGGATTGATGATGCCGCGCAGCAGACGCCGCTCCATCACCTTGAAGGTCTCCGATTGGACGGACCCCTTCTCTGCGTCGGCGTGGTAGACCAGCAATCGCGGCAGATAGAGCATGCCGGCCATCCAGGAGATGACGGCCAGGATATGGATTGCCTTCGCCCAGGGATAGAAACCCTCAGGCGCAAAGAAAAACAAAAGTGCGGTGAGAACAACCAGCACTCCGATGCCGATGGTCATGCGCATCATCGCCCCACGAGTGCTGTTGCCGCGCGTATTATCCGATTGAGCCATCAGCGTGTCGCGCTCCGCACCTGCTTCACCATCGCCTCGACATGTGCCACCGGCGTCTCCGGCGTGATGCCATGGCCGAGATTGAAGATCAGCGGTCCGTCGCCCAGCGCCTTGAGGATCGCATCGACGCCGTCCGACAGGGCTTTGCCGCCGGCCACGAGCCGCAAGGGATCGAGGTTGCCCTGGACCGCACCCGAGCGCTGCAGTTCGTTCGCCGCCGCCAGGGGTACGGTCCAGTCGATCCCCAGCCCCGTGACACCGGTCTTCTCACGATAGGTCTCGTAGCGGGCGCCGGCGCCCTTGGGAAAGCCTATGATCGGAACATCGGGATGAACCGCACGAACCTGCCTGACGATCTCCGCCACCGGCTGCACGCAGAACTGATCGAAAGACGCATCATCAAGCACGCCGGACCACGAATCGAAAATCTGCACCACGTCGGCACCGGCTTCGATCTGGCGGATCAAATAGGCCGCGGAGTGGTCGGCGAGCACTTTCAGGAGATGCTTGAAGGCCGTCGGTTCGCGATAGGCAAACAGCCGCGCCGGCGCTTGGTCGGGTGTGCCGTGGCCAGCGATCATGTAGGTCGCCACCGTCCACGGCGCGCCGCAGAAGCCGATCAGCGTGGTCTCGTCAGGCAATCTTGCACGCAGCCGGCGAACCGTCTCGTAGACGGGTTCGAGATTCACGTGAAACGTTTCGCCGTTGAGAGCCGAAATCTGAGCTGCAGTGATTGGCGTCAGCAGCGGCCCGCGGCCCTCCTCGAAGCGGACATCGCGCCCCAGCGCATGCGGCACGACCAGAATGTCCGAGAACAGGATCGAGGCATCGAAGCCAAAGCGCTCGATCGGCTGCAGCGTCACCTCGACGGCCAGATCAGGATTGTAGCAAAGATCGAGGAAGGACCCGGCGCGCTTTCTGGTCTCGCGGTACTCCGGCAGATAGCGCCCGGCCTGGCGCATCATCCAGAGCGGCGGCGGAAACACTGCCTCGCCTCTCAGCACGTCCAGCACGATGCGGTTCTCGGGCATTGAGCGCTCTCTTCCCTGCCTTCTCTATAATTAAATAGTCTATTTCTAGAATCTTCTGATTCTAAGAGTCTGTTGGTATCGGTGGTTGTCACCTGTCCCGCTTTGCCCTGGAAAAGGCCAGCCAGCATTTTGTCGCGTGTTTCTTCCGCGGGATTGGCAAAGAGTGTGGATGACCAGGATTCCATCACTGGAGTCAATGGTTTGGCGTAGCAGCTGCAAAACCGCCTCTGTGGATGAAGCGCTGGCAAAAACGCCCGTCCCCAGATTTGTCCCCAGCCGCACCGTGGAGCTGACAGCGCATCGAATTGTGGACAACTGGCCTTCTGATACAGTCGCCTCCAGCCGGTCGCCTTTGCGGTCCCTATTTATCCACACAAGCCCACAGCCTGAGGCGCCCCCTGTGAACAAACCCCAGAGCTTCTTTCATCTGCACCTGATTTCCGACGCCACCGGCGAGACGCTGCTGGCGGCCGGCCGAGCCGCCTCGGCGCAATACAAGGATGCGCGAGCCATCGAGCATATCTATCCGCTCATCCGCACCGAAAAGCAGGTGGCGAAAGTCTTCGAGGACATAGAGGAGGAACCGGGCATCATCCTCTACACCGTCGTCGACCAGAAGCTGGCGCGCGGCATTGACGAGCGCTGCGCCACCATGGGGCTGCCCTGTGTTTCGGTGCTGGAGCCGGTCCTCACCGTCTTCCAGTCCTATCTTGGCACGCCGGCCGGCCGCCGCGTCGGCGCCCAGCATGTGCTCGACGCCGAATATTTCCACCGTATCGACGCACTCAATTTCACCATGGAGCATGATGACGGCCAGCTGCCGCTCAATATGGACGACGCGGATGTGGTGCTGATCGGCATTTCCAGGACATCGAAGACGCCGACCAGCATCTATCTCGCCAACCGCGGCATCAAGACCGCCAACATCCCGATCGTGCTCGGCGTGCCCGTGCCCGAAAGCCTGGTCGCTGCCACCAAGCCGCTGATCGTCGGGCTGATCGCCACCGCCGAACGCATCTCGCATGTCCGGCAGAACCGCGTGCTCGGCAACAGCAGCACCTACGAAGCGACCGATTATGTCGACCGTGCCTCGATCGCCGAAGAGCTCGCCTATGCCCGCCAGATCTGCACCCGCCACAATTGGCCGATGATAGACGTCAGCCGCCGTTCGATCGAAGAGACCGCGGCAGCCATTGTTGCCCTGCGGGGGAAGAATAGATGATGGGATGGCAACGCGACCTCCTGCCCCGATCAACCACAATCGACCAGGCCCAGAACCCATGACCGAAAAAATCATCCTTGCCTCCGGCAGCCCGTTCCGCAAAGCAATGCTCATCAATGCCGGGCTCGGCATCGAAGCGGTGCCTGCCGATGTCGACGAGCGTGCGCTCGAGGCGCCGTTGCAGGACAGCGGTGTGTCGCCGGAAGATCTCGCCCTGATACTCGCCGAAGCCAAGGCGACCGAGGTCAGCGAACGCAGACCGGGCGCCCTGGTGCTCGGCTGCGACCAGACTTTGTCACTGGGAGATGAAGTGTTCCACAAGCCGGCCGACATGGAAGGCGCCCGCCGCCATCTGTTGGCGCTGTCAGGCAAGACGCATCAGTTGAACAGCTCCGCCGTGCTCTGCCGCAACGGCAAGGTGCTGTGGCGCCATGTCGGCATCGCCAGCCTTACCATGCGCAAGCTCGATCCGGCCTTCGTCGGCCGGCACCTGGCCCGCGTCGGCGCCAAGGCGCTGTCGAGCGTCGGCGCCTACCAGATCGAGGGCGAAGGCATCCAGCTGTTCGAAAAGATCGAAGGCGATTATTTCACCATTGTCGGCCTGCCGCTGTTACCGGTGCTGGCGGAATTGCGTGCGCTCGGAGCCATCGATGGTTGAGAAAAAAGCTTTCGTCACCGGCCATCCGATCGCGCATTCGCGCTCGCCGAAGATCCACGGCTATTGGCTGAATACATACGGCATCGACGGCAGCTACCGTGCGATCGATGTCGCGCCGGCCGATTTTCCCGAGTTCCTCTCGTCGCTCGAGGCCAATGGCTATCAAGGCGGCAACGTCACCATCCCGCACAAGGAAGCCGCCTTCGCCCAGGTCGAACGCCGCGACGAGGCGGCGGAGATGATCGGCGCGGTCAACATGCTGTGGCTGGACGACGGCGTGCTGTGGGGCGGCAATTCGGACTGGATCGGCTTTGCCGGCAACCTCGACGAGCATGCCCCGGGCTGGGACAGGAATAGTCCGGCCGTGGTGCTCGGCGCCGGCGGCGCGTCGCGCGCGGTCATCCACGCGCTTAAATCGCGCGGCATCAAAGATATCCGCATCGTCAACCGCACATTGGCGCGGGCGCAGGAACTCGCCGACCGCTTCGGCGCCGGCGTCTCGGCACATGGCGCGGTCGGCGACTTGCTTGGCGATGCCGGCTTGCTGATCAACACCACGGCACTTGGCATGCATGGCGATGCGACGCTGGCCGCCGATCCGGCCGGCCTGCCAGCTCACGCCATTGTCGCAGACATCGTCTATGTGCCGCTGGAAACACCGCTGCTTGCCGCTGCCCGCGCGAGAAATTTGAAGACGGTCGACGGGCTCGGCATGCTGTTGCACCAGGCTGTGCCCGGTTTCGAACGCTGGTTCGGCAAGATGCCGCAGGTCACGCCTGAGTTGCGACAGATGATCGTCGCCGACATCCTCGCCAAATGATGGGTCGCAAATGATGGGCGCCAAATGATGATCGTGCTTGGCCTCACCGGGTCGATCGGCATGGGCAAGTCGACGACGGCGAAAATGTTCGTCGACGCCGGCGTGCCGGTGCATGATTCCGACGAGACCGTACATCGCCTCTATGCCGGCAAGGCAGCACCTCTCGTCGAGGCGGCCTTTCCGGGCACCGTGATTGCCGGTTCGGTCGACCGCACCGAGTTGGCGCGCCGCGTGCTCGGCAACGCTGCTGCGCTGAAGACATTGGAGGCGATCGTCCATCCGCTGGTGCGGGCCGATGCCGATGCCTTTCTGGCAAGGCACCGCGCCGCCGGCGCGCCGCTCGTCGTGCTCGACATTCCGCTGCTGTTCGAAACCGGCGGCCGCAACCGTGTCGACAAGGTCATCGTCGTCACCGCGCCGGCCGATATCCAGCGCGCCCGCGTGCTGGCGCGTCCTGACTTGAGCGAGGAAAAGCTGGCGGCCATCCTGGCCAAGCAGGTGCCCGATGCCGAAAAACGCCGGCAGGCCGATTTCGTCATCGACACCGGTGAAGGCATGGACGCCGCCCGCACCGCGGTCGGCGCGATCATTGCCGAGCTCTCAGGACGCTGAGCTCGCCTGCTAACTCCTGGGGGATAAGTCGCGCCCATCAGGCCCCTGACGGCAGGCTGTCGGCATTACCCATTGCCATTTTGTTCCGCTCCATGATTCTACTCCTCCAGGAGTAGGTTGATTCTATGCGTGAGATCATTTTCGATACCGAAACCACCGGACTCGACATGCGCGACGACCGCATCATCGAGCTTGGCGGCGTCGAGCTGGTCAACCGCTTCCCGACCGGCCGCACCTTCCACAAATTCATCAATCCGCAGGGGCGCGCCGTCCATGTCGAGGCGCAAGCCGTGCACGGCATCAGCGCCGCCGACCTCGTCGGCAAGCCGACCTTTGCCGAAATCGCCGAGGAATGGCTCGCCTTCACCGACGGCGCCAAGCTCGTCGCCCACAACGCCAATTTCGACATCGGCTTCCTCAACACGGAATTCGGGCGGCTCGGCCAGCCGGCCATAGACACCGGGCGCGTCGTCGACACGCTGGCGCTGGCGCGGCGCAAGCATCCGATGGGCCCCAATTCGCTCGACGCGCTCTGCCGCCGCTACGGCATCGACAACGGCCACCGCACCAAGCACGGCGCGCTGCTCGATTCCGAGCTCCTGGCCGAGGTCTACATCGAACTCATCGGCGGCAAGCAGGCCGCACTTGTCCTCGACGCGGTCGTGGTGCAGCTCAACAGCAATGGCGACGTTGCCGACATCGACATCTCGATCGCCGCCAGGCCAATCGCCCTGCCGCCGCGCCTGACCGAGGGCGAGCGAGCGGCGCATGCGGGGCTGGTGGCGACGCTGGGTGAAAAGGCGCTGTGGCTGAAGGTGGCGGCGGGGTGAACGGATCGCGGAGGTAGCGTTCCGTCACACCCCTCTCTGGCCTGCCGGCCATCTCCCCCTCAAGGGGGGAGATCAGCAGCTTCGCCGCTCCAGCCCATTCCTGCAACGTCTAAAGTTGGCGAAGGTCGCGATGACGGCCAATCTCCCCCCTTGAGGGGGAGATGCCTGGCAAGGCAGAGGGGGTGCTGTCCCGCCAGCATCTCAGTATACTAAAAGCCCGGCACGAAGCCGGGCTTTCAACTCATGCGCGTGACGCTTGCCTTCAGCTCACCTTGACCTTCGATGCCGCCTGGTCCTCGGCCAGCTTCTGCTGGAACATCTGTGCAAAATCGATCGGGTCGAGCATCAACGGCGGGAAGCCGCCATTGCGGGTGGCTTCGGCGATGATCTGGCGGGCGAACGGGAACAAGAGCCGCGGGCATTCGATGAACAGGATCGGCAGCATGTGTTCCTGCGGGAAGCCGGCGATGGCGAATACGCCGCCATAGACCAGTTCGACATTGAACAGCACTTCCTGGTCGAAAGAGGCCTTGGCGTTCAAGGTCAGATTGACGTCGAACTGCTTGTCGGAGAGCGGGTTGGCATTGACATTGACGTTGATCGCGATGCCGGGGGCCTTGTCGCGGCCGCGCAACGAGTTCGGCGCGCCGGGGCTTTCGAAGGACAGGTCCTTCACATACTGGGCAAGCACGTTGAGCGACGGCTGCGCCGTTTCGCCGTTGCCGTTGGCGGCGCCGACCGGCGCGTCATCTTTGCTGGCCATGAGCCTTGTTCCTTTTGTCTGGACAGCAGCGCTGACCGAATTGAAATCGGGCGTTGGCTAGCATGGTCGGCATGACAAGACAAGGTTTGCCGCCTTCAGGCCGAAGGGGTCGATGTAGCCTCAGTCGTCCTCAAGGCGACGGTCAGTCGTCCTCAAGGCGACGGTCAGTCGTCCTTCAGGCGGCGCCACGGCGAGTTATGGTCGGGACCGCGCTTGAAATCGTCCTCGCGCGAATAGTCGCCGTCGTCGAGGTCGATGACCTTGTCGCGCGACCTGCCGCGAAAACCGCCGGCGGTGAAATCGGTCGCGACGACGATGCGGCCCTTGAGCCTGCGCCAGGCAAGGTCGCGTACCGGCGGCAGGAACAGCAGCAGGCCGACAATATCGGTAATGAAGCCGGGGATGATCAACAGGATGGCGGCGACCACGATCATGGCGCCATGCGCGAGCTGGCGGCTGGGGTCGCCGCCGCCGGCCATCTCGGCACGGACCCGCGCCATGACGCCAAAACCCTGGTGCCGGAGCAGAAGCACGCCGGCAATGCTTGAAGCCAGCACCAGGCCGACCGTCGCCAGCGCCCCGACCTCGCGGCCGACAATGACGAAACCGGCGATTTCCAGCAGCGGCAGCGCAAGCAGGAACAGAGGAAGGAAGGAAATGCGCAAATCTTGACCGATCGTTTCCATGTTTGCCGGGCGGCGCATAATCGCCGCTGGCACTGAGGCCGTTAGATAGGTATGCCTGCCTTTGATTTGAATGATTGCGCCATGCGTTCTATATGCTTTGCATGTTTAACGCCATGCGACCGCCGCCCGGATTGGCTGGCGGTCCCGGCCAGGTCAGGGATTGATTGGCGAAAGATATGGGATTCTTCGACTTCGGCACCATTTTCTTTCTGATTGCGGCGGTGGTGATCTTTTTCCAGCTGCGCAACGTGCTTGGCCGCCGCACGGGCAGCGAGCGCCCGCCCTTCGATCCGTACACGGCCAGCCGCACCGAGAAGGACGCGACCCAGAAGCCCGAAAATGTGGTTTCGCTGCCACGCAAGCGCATGCCGGGCGAGACGGCTGCCGAGACCTATGCGGCCATCGATGCCTTCGCCAAGCCCGACACCGACCTCAACAAGGGCCTGCGCGCGATCAAGGACAATGATCCCTCCTTCGACCCCAAAGTCTTCGTCGACGGCGCCAAGATGGCTTATGAGATGATCGTCATGGCCTATGCCGATGGCGACCGAAAAACGCTGAAAAACCTGTTGTCGCGCGAGGTTTTTGACGGCTTCGTTGCCGCGATTGGCGACCGCGAGGCGAAAGCCGAAAAGATCCAGTCCTCCTTCGTCGGCATCGACAAGGCCGACATCGTCTCGGCCGAGATGAAGGGCGGCGAGGCCCACATCACGCTGCGCATCGTGAGCGAACTGATTTCGGCGACCCGCGACAAGGCGGGTGCCGTCATCGATGGCGATCCCGAGACGGTGGCCGAGGTCAAGGATGTCTGGACCTTCGCCCGCGACACACGCTCGCGCGATCCGAACTGGAAGCTGGTCGCCACCGAGGAAGAAGACTGAGCCTATGCATGTCGCCCGGTGCGGGCAGCTTTTTTGGGATAGCGACATGCAGGCAAACATCGGCAGTGGCGAGGCTGAGGTGTCGCTCTCGCCGCTTTTCGTGGAAAAGTCCTTCGATGATCTTCCCGGTTGGAATTTCGATGACCATCTGCCCGCTTTCGAAGCCTTCCGCCGTTCGGCCTTTCATGTCCTGAACAAGCCCTACCGCACCGGTTCGTTGGGCGTCCGGTTCGACGCGTTTGCCGGCGCTTATGACGAGGCGCGCACCGTTTCGCCGGCGAATCGGTCGGCGGCCAAGGGTTTTTTCGAGCGCCATTTCGCCCCAGTCCAGATTCGATCCGAAAACCCCGGCCTGGTCACCGGCTTCTACGAGCCGGAGGTCGAGGCCTCACCAGTGCGCACGGATGAATTCACGGTGCCGCTGCTGGAGCGGCCTTCCGATCTCGTCGACATCGATGATGCCAACCGTCCTCGAGGGATGGACGACTATCTCGCCTTCGCCCGCGATACGCCGCAGGGCCTGGTGGAGTATTTCGACCGCAGTGAGATCGAGAGAGGCGCGCTGGCCGGCCAAGGCCTGGAAATCGCCTGGCTTGCCGACAAGGTCGACGTCTTCTTCATCCATGTGCAAGGTGCGGCCAGGCTGAAGATGACCGACGGCCGGCTTTGCCGCGTCACCTACGCCGCCAAATCCGGCCAACGTTTCAGCGGTCCGGGGAAGATTCTCGCCGAACTCGGCGAAATCCCACTGGAAAAAGTGACGATGCAGTCTATCCGCGCCTGGTTCAGGGCGCATCCGGATCGCGTCGACGAGATCCTCTGGCAGAACCGCTCCTATATCTTCTTTCGCGAAGCCGATGTCGACGATGCCGCACTCGGTCCTATCGCCGCCGCCAAGGTGCCGTTGACGCCGGGCCGTTCGCTCGCGGTCGACCGGCTGCGGCACACATTCGGTACCCCCTTCTACATCGACGCTCCGTCGCTGACCGCCTTCGACGGAAAACCGTTCCGGCGGCTGATGATTGCGCAGGACACCGGCTCGGCCATCACCGGACCGGCGCGGGGCGATCTGTTCGCCGGCTCCGGCGATGCGGCCGGCGAGATCGCCGGCGTCGTTCGCAATGCGGCCGATTTCTATGCCTTGGTTCCACGCGCTCTCGTTTCGGAATCGAATCGATGAGCAAGCGCCCCGATAAACTCAACGAAGACGACCGGGTGCTGTGGAACCTGGTGGCGCGCACCGCCCGACCGCTGAAGGGCCGGACCGCGGTCGAGATTCCCGACATCGTCGTCGACCCCAAGCCGGCACAGACGCCGGTCGCTGTCGGTCCGGTCCTCGCCGCCAAGCCGAAGGCGCAGCATGTATCGCACGCGCTGGACGAGCCGACATTGGACAAGCTGAAGAAGGGCCGGCTGCCGATCGAAGGCCGCGTCGATCTGCATGGCATGACCCAGGACGAGGCCTATTCGCTGCTGTTTTCGTTCCTGCACCGGGCCCATGCCGGCGGCATCCGCTATGTCCTCGTCATTACGGGAAAAGGGTCGTCGTCGGGCGGCGACGGCGTCTTGCGGCGCGCCGTGCCTGCCTGGCTGTCGACGCCTGCCTTCCGGCCGCTGGTCTCCAGCCACGATCACGCCGCCCGCAACCACGGCGGTTCGGGCGCGCTCTACGTTCGACTCAGGCGAACCCGCTGATGACGCCGTTCGGCGAAAAACTGCGGGCGCTTCGAGCCGAGCGCGGCTTGCGCCAGAAGGACATGGCGCAGGCGATCGGAGTCAGCGCCGCCTATTTGTCGGCGCTGGAACATGGCCGCCGCGGCGCGCCGACCTGGACGCTGATCCAGAAGATCATCGGCTATTTCAACGTCATCTGGGACGATGCCGAAGAGCTGGCGCGTCTGGCCGAGGCCTCACATCCGCGGGTGAGACTCGATACGTCCGGCCTCAGTCCTGCCGCCACCGAGTTGGCCAATCTCCTGGCCGAAAACATCGAGAAGCTGGACGAAGCCGAGCTTGCCCGCATCACCGGCTCGATCCGGGCCGCACTGGAGCGGCGTAAGTAGGGCGGCGCCAAGGCCACGAATGCTCATCAATAGCGCCGGCATTTCATCCTGAAGGCGATGCCCGCCGGCCGTTAGCCAGCGGGCATATAGCGAGATTACTTCGCGCCGGCCTGGCCGCCACGGCCGCCAGTGCTGTCATGATCGCCGCCGCGACCGCCACCCAGGCAGTCCGAGGTGAGATCGCAACAGCGATTGCCCCACTGGTTGTTCTTGGCGCAGCCGGTCTGGTCGGCCATAGCGGATCCGGCCAGGGACGATACCGCGATGGCGGCGAGGAAAGCATTACGCAGGAAAGCAGTCATTTGAAGTCTCCATGGTTGGGTTTCTGTTTACGGCTGTGTGTCGCCGCTGGAGACGGTTTGGTTCACGCAGGTAGCGAAATTTTTTGAGGAGGCGTTTCGAGAGATAAGATTTCGAGGGCAGCGCTGCCCTCATCCGCCTGCCGGCGACTATTTTGCAACGTTGACGATTGGCGAAATCACCGATGGCAGCATCTTTCTCCCCGTCATATACGGGGAGAAATGCCCGGCAGGGCAATGAGGGGCAGCGCCGACTTGCGGTTATCTCGTGAAAGTTATTAGCCGCGGGCTTCCGACGAAGCTGTTCGCAGCGACGCGCTCACATGCATCGTCCTTATTTACTGAACCGCGCCGACCAGCACCTGCTGGCCGCCGCGGATCGAGACCCAGCGGCCGGTGTTGTCGATGGCCTGCCGCTTGAGGAAGCGATAGCCGGTGGCGTCCCAGATCTTCACCTTGTCGGTCAGATTGTCGAGGACGTAGTCGCCCTTGTCGGTGCGCACCGTCAGCACGGCATGGCCTTCGCCGTCCGGCTTGCGCACGACGGTGATCAAGAGATCGGCCAGCGACACGCCAGAGCGCGAGAGCTGGCGGCGCTTTTCCAGCACATAGTCTTCGCAATCGCCGACGCCCTTGTCGGGATAGGCCCAGACCTCGTCCTTGCCATAGATGTCGTAGTCGCTCATCGGCTTTACGGCGGCGTTGACCCTTGACGTCACGTTGATCAGCTTGCGCATGAAGGCGTCGGTCATCGCGGCGGGGTTGGGGTTGCTCGGCCGGATCGAGCATTCGCCGGGCTGGGTTTTACAGAAATCATAGTGGCCGATCGGCTGCGAGGTCATGCCGCCCGTCGCCATGGCGCCGCCTGCAAGTGCCGGCACTGCCCCGCACGCAGAGATCGCCAGCCCTGCTGCCGCCCACAAGCGCAGCGTCCGTGCTATCGGTGAGGAAGTCATTGTCCCCGTTCGCCCTTGTTGTTAACGAAAGGTTAAAGGGGATTTACACTCCGTGTCAATTATCGGGGGAGCCAGATTCTTCGGCATGGTTACCCGCGCCCGCCCAACAGCGTCTATTGTGCAACAGAACGCCTGTGGCGCGCAAAATCGCCCCGCTGCTGCGGGCAATGCACGCTGCAGCTGGATCGAGCCTCAGCTTTTGGCGGAGCGGACCAGCTTGGGTTTCACCGCTACGCGTGTTTGGCGGCCGTAGCTTGTGATGAAATCGACGATGCGCGGAACGATTTCCGAGCGGAATCGCGACCCGTTGAAGACGCCGTAATGGCCGACGGCCGGCTGCATGTAATGCGCATGCCGGTCAGCCGGGATGTTGGGGCAGAGATCATGCGCGGCCTGGGTCTGGCCGAGGCCGGAAATGTCGTCGTTCTCGCCTTCGACCGTGAACAGCGCGACATTGCGGATCGCCTTGGTGTCGACCACCTCGCCGCGATGCGTCATCTCGCCCTTGGGCAGCGCATGGCGCACGAACACCGTGTCGACGGTCTGCAGATAGAATTCCGCCGTCAGGTCCATCACCGCCAGATATTCGTCGTAGAAATCGCGGTGCTTCTCGGCACTGTCGCCGTCATGCTTGACCAGGTGCATGAAGAAGTCCTTGTGGGCGGTGATGTGCCGGTCGAGGTTCATGCTCATGAAGCCCGACAGCTGCAGGAAGCCCGGATAGACTTCGCGGCCGAAGCCCGGCACCGGCCAGGGCGCGTGCATGATGACGTTGTCGCGGAACCAGTCGATGCCCTTTTCCTTGGCCAGAAGATTGACCGCGGTCGGATTGCGGCGGGTGTCGATCGGCCCGCCCATCAAGGTCATGGTCGAGGGCACGAAGGGATCGCCGCGCTTTTCCATCAGCGCCACCGCTGCCAGCACCGGCACCGAAGGCTGGCACACCGCCATCACATGGGTGTCCGGCCCCAGCGCATGCAGCATGTCGATGATGTAGTCGATATAATCGTCGAGGTCGAAATGGCCGTCGGTCACCGGTACCATGCGGGCATCGACCCAGTCGGTGATGTGCACGTCGGCATAGGGCAGCATCGCCTCGACCGTGCCGCGCAGCAGCGTCGCATAATGGCCCGACATCGGCGCCACAATGAGAAGCTTGGGGTCGGCCTTTCGCCCGGCGGGCACCGACCGCTCGAAGCGGGTAAGATTGCAGAACGGCTTCGACCACACCGTCTTTTCGCTGACCTCGACGCTCTTCCAGTCGACCACGGTCTTGCTCAGGCCGAAATGCGGCTTGCTGTAGCGGCGCGTCGTGCGCTCGAACAGTTCGGCGGTGGCGGCGACCGAGCGGCCCCACGGCGTATGCGAAAACGGATTGAGCGGGTTGGTGTAGAACAGCCGCACTGCATCGGCATAAAGCCGCGCGGGCTGCAGGGCGGCATGGTTCATTTCATAGAGCTGGTAGAACATCAGGTACTCCGCAGCTGCCGTGACCGAAGGGACGACGGACAGCGCCGAGCCTTGAATGTCTCGCGCGGAGGTTAACAAGATATTGCTGCGATGCAATACGTCACGTGGCGTGACATATGCCAATCTTTCGTCCAAGGCCTTGAGAAACCGCGTTGGGCGGGTGCAGCCGGCTCAATGTGCACTGCAAAATGCAAGGCTGTTGGACGACGGGGCAGGATGTGTCCGGCCCGATCGGGCCGGACTTGGACAGATCTAGACGCGCGCCATGCACACCGAGGTATGGCCGGAGCCGATGAAGCCGAGTTGGCCGGCGGCGCCCTTGGACAGATCGAGCACGCGCCCTTTGATGAACGGGCCGCGGTCGTTGATGCGCACGATGACGCTGCGGCCATTATTCTGGTTGGTCACTTTCAACTTGGTGCCGAAAGGCAGGCTGCGGTGCGCGGCGGTCAGCGCCGACGGGTTCATGCGTTCGCCATTGGCGGTCCTGGAATGCAGTGCGTACCAGGAGGCGCGGCCGCACTGGCCAGCGGCGGAGGAGGCGGATGCACCGACCATCAGGCCAGCCGCGATCGTTACCGCGACAAGCGCGGTCTGGTTTGTTTTCTTCATGTTGGGGGGATTGGCTCCGTTTTCGACAGACCCCAGCCGTTAAGTGTCGAATAAGGCAGGAAATGCGGCAAGCATCGGGCAGTTCCGTGGCACCGGCACACGTTTGGAGTCGCTGGGAAACAGTTTGTCAGGCATCTTTCGTGTGGCGCGGCCGTATCGCCGGCGATATTGCGAGCTGTTTCACAGATTCCGTGAGCAAGGCAGGACGTTATAGTACAAGTAGAAGAGAGCGCGATTGGGCGCCGTCCTTTCGCTCTGTCATCACGGTCATGGCGCAGTTGACGATCGACTTCGGAAAGGAATCTTGGCGATGAGACTGTTCAGATATCTGCTGGCGCTGATCGTACTGGCCATCGGCGCGCTGTGGTCGCTGCAAGGCATTGGCGTGGTCGGCGGCAGCTTCATGACCGGCCAGTCGCAATGGCTCTATATCGGCATCGTGACCATGCTGGTCGGTTTCGCCGGGCTGGTATGGGCGAGCCGTTCGCCGGGGTGAGTTGCGACGAAAAATCGACCCACACAGATCGACCCCACTCCGTCGCGCTTCGCTCGACACCTCTCCCCCGAAGGCGCGAGCCTTGCAGGGGCGCGAACTTATGCGGCCTGGCTCCCTTCCTCTCCCTCCGGAGGGGGGAGAGGTGGCGCCGCGAAGCGGTGACGGAGTGGGGGAAGGCGCTGGTCAAACCCGCAGTCGCAAACAGGGCCAACCCGGCGAGCAAGAAAACAGCCACCCCATATTGCCGGTCCATTCTGTTACCTATCTATCCGGTTCGGATAGAATGCCCTGCCCGCGATAGGCTCTACCCGAACAGCTGATCCAGAATCCTGCCCTCCAGCCTGGCAAGCTCGACCGAACCGCGCCGGCGCGGCCGCGCCACCGACACGTCGAGATCGAGCGCGATGCGGCCCTCGTCGATCACCACTACCCGGTCGGCGAGCGCAACCGCCTCGGCGACGTCATGCGTGACCAGCACGGCGGTGAATTTTTGCTCCAGCCAGATGCGTTCCAGAAGCTGCTGCATTTCGATGCGGGTCAGCGCATCGAGCGCGCCGAGCGGCTCGTCGAGCGCCAGGATCCGAGGCTGGCCGATCAGGGCGCGCGCCAGCGCCACGCGCTGCTTCTGGCCGCCCGACAGCACCGAGGGCCATTCGTCGGCGCGGTCGGCGAGGCCGACTTCACCCAGGATGGCGAGCGCGCGCCGCCTGGCTTCCGCACCGGTGGCAAGCCCGGTCAGCCCGACCTCGACGTTTTTCACCACGCTGGCCCAGGGCAACAGCCGCGGCTCCTGGAACATGAAGCGGCTCTCTTCCCCGGCGCCGGCCTTGGCTTCCGGCCCGAATGTCAGCGATCCTGCCGTCGGCCGGTCGAGCCCGGCCAGCAGCCGCAAAAGCGTGCTCTTGCCGCAGCCGCTCTTGCCGATGACGGCAACGAACTGCCCGACCGGCACGTCGAGATCGATGCCGTCGAGCACGACCTTGTCGCCAAAGCGCTTTTCCACGCCCTTGAAGGCAAAGGCGCGCTGCCTGTCGACGGCCTCCTCCGGCCGTGACGGTTCCGGCGCGGCGACGAAGGAACGGATGGCGGTCAGGCTGGCGGTTGGCATCGAACCCTCAGGCGTTCTGGAAGGCGGGATGCCAGCCGAGCGACAGCCGCTCGAGCAGGCGGGCGAAGCTGTCGGCAAGCTTGCCGAGCAGCGCATAGATCAGGATCGACAGCACGACGACATCGATCAGCAGGAATTCGCGTGCCTGCATGGCCATGTAGCCGAGGCCGGAACTGGCCGAGATGGTTTCGGCAACGATCAGCGTCAGCCACATGATGCCTAAGGCATAGCGCAGGCCGACGAAGATCGCCGGCAGCGCGCCGGGCAGGATCACCTGAAAAAACAACGCGCGGCGGTCCATGCCGTAGACCCGGCCCATCTCGACCAGATGCGGGTCGACGCTCTGGATGCCGAGCAGCGTGTTGACGTAGATCGGGAAGAACACGCCGAGCGCCACCAGGAACAGTTTTGCTTCCTCGTCGATGCCGAACCACAGGATGACCAGCGGGATCAGCGCCAGATGCGGGATGTTGCGGATCATCTGTAGCGTCGTGTCGGTCAGGCCGCGGCTGAGCGCCGACAGCCCGTTGGCAAGGCCGAGTGCAAAGCCTATCGAGCCGCCGATGGCAACCCCGGCCAGCGCGCGCAGCGGGCGGACGCCGATGTTCTGTATC